>NZ_CP132204.1:619757-929636 GCF_030718995.1 Arthrobacter oryzae | reverse complement strand
GGGCCGTCCGCGGTAGAGTTCGACGCCGCGGAAAACGTGGGCCGAATGCCCGAATACGACGTCGGCCCCGGCATCCACCAATGCCCGCCCCAGCTCCCGGTGGGCGGACGGCACCTCGGCTCCCCAGTTGCCGCCCCAGTGGGCCGAAACCACCAGCAGGTCCGCGCGGGCCCTGGTGCGGCGGACCAGGGCAAGCAGGTCCCGGACCCTCGCGTCGTCCCGCTGCCGTTCCCCGACCGGAACGTAATACACGCCGGGCCGCTGCGGCCCCGCCTCCCAGTCCGGCTGGTTGTCTGTGAAGGCAATGAGTCCGACGGCGGCTGGACCCACCCGCCTGATCGCCGGCCGCAGCGCGGCCTCCAGGTCCGGCCCCGCCCCGGCGTGCAGGATTCCGCAGCGGTCCAGTGCAGGCAGGGTCTCCCGGAAAGCATCCAACCCGTAATCGAGGACATGGTTGTTGGCGAGCGCGACGGCGTCGATGGCTGCCGCGCTCAGGACGGCCACGTTGCGGACGTCCGAGCGGAAGTGGAACACCTTACCTGGCTGGGGCGCCCCGCCGTCGGCCAGGACGCACTCGAGGTTGGCGAAGCGGATGTCCGCCCGCGCCAGGACCGGCAGGGTATCGCCCCAGGGGAAGCCAGGCGGGACGGATTTGAGCTGCCGGTTCACCAGCCGGCCCAGCATCACGTCGCCCACGAAAGCCAGCTGCATGCGGCTACTTCTCCGCCGGGGCGGCCACCGCATGCCGCGACCCTGCCCTGAGGGCGGTCCTGATGCTGACCTTGGAGGTGTAGGAGATGGACCCGTACTGGAACAGCCGCACGGCCACGCGGAGCATCACGGCGGCACCGGCGTAGAGGATGGCGATCACCAGAGCGGCTTCCATGACGCCGAGGGAGCCGAAGGCGTTCCGCAGCAGCGCTGTGACCGGCGCAGAGAACGGGAAGTACGTGAAGACCTGGACGATCGGGGAATGCGGCTCGGAAACCACCAGGCTGACCGAGTAGAAGGGGATGAAAATCAGGGCGATCATCACGCCCATGAAGTTTCCGGCTTCCTTGGCTGTGGGCATCACGGCGCCGATGGCCACCAGCGTGGTGGTGAAGAGGGCGAAGCCGCCCACGAGGATCAGGAAGCCGACGGTCATGCGCAGGGGGTCGAAGATCAGCTGCGACGCCTCGAACTCGGGGATGCTCAGGGCATCCCGGTAGAAGAGGGCGCCGACCAGGACGGGGGAAGCGAACACCGCCACCTGGACGAGGCCCACCATGAACAGGGCCAGCACCTTGCCGGTGATCAGGGTGGTGGGCTTGAGGGTGGTCAGGATCATTTCGGTGACCCGGTTCTCCTTCTCCTCCAGCGTGGAATTCAGCATCTGCCCCGCGAGGAGCACCACCAGCCCGTAAAAGACCACCAGAAATGCCATCGGCGGAATCACGGAGTTCATGCCTCCCGCCACCTCGGACCCCTGGTAGGTGACGGTTTCCACCTGCGCCGACCCTGACGCGAGGCTGGACAGCTGGGGCGAGCCGATTCGCACGGCCACTGCGCGTGCCAGCATGACCTGCGCGACGGCGGCGTACTTTCCGTTCTCGAACAAGCCCTTGTCCGTGCCGTACACCTTCACTGCCGTGGTCTCGGGATGTGCGGGGAACTCGAAGTAGGCGTCGACGGCGCCGGACTGGACGTCCCGGATACCGGCGTCGGACGAGTCCGCGGGAACGGCGCCGAATGCGGCTGCGTCGGCGGGGGTGATCAGGCCGGAGGCGTCCCGGTAGGAGATGCTGAACTGGGCGTTCTTCTGCGCCTCGGCGGCGGAACTGGTGCTGGTGTTGCTGAGGAAGATCATCCCGAACACCACGGCCATGATGACGGGCACGGACAGGGTGCCGATCCAGAACCGGGGCTTGGTCACGGTGCGCACGAATTCGAAGCTGATGACCGTTCCAAGGTTGTGCCGGGCCATCGCTAGGCACCCGGCCTCGCGGCCACGCGGGCAGGGACAGCGACGGGCGGCGGCTGGCTGTGCTCCCCGTACACGCGGATGAAGATGTCCTCCATCGAGATCTTGGTGGTGGTGAAACTGCGGACGACCAGGCCGGCGTCCATGAGTTCCCGCAGGATGGCCGCTTCGTCGGTGTCGTCAGTGATGGAGAGCTCGGCATAGTTGGTTTCTTCGAGCGTCACTTCATAGTGGGGTGACGCCGGAATGCGTCCTGCGTGCCGGAGGCGGACGATCCTGCCGCCGTACTTGTTCTGGACCTCGTCGATGGTGCCGTAAGCCTCCGACGTGCCGTCCTTGAGGAGGATGATGCGGTCGCAAAGCCGTTCCACCTCCTCCATCTGGTGGGTCACCATGACCACCGTGGCGCCGTCGTTCTTCTGCTCCGCGATGATGTCCATCAGCAGCCGCCGGTTTACCGGGTCGAAGCCCTTGGTGGGTTCGTCCAGGATGAGGAGCTCCGGGCGGTTCATGATGGTGACGCCGAGCTGCACTTTCTGCTGCTCGCCGCTGGAGAGCTTGTCCACCTGGGTGGCGGCCTTGCCGGCCAGGTCCACGCGGTCCAGGTACGCCAGCGACCAGTGCCGCGCCGCGTGCCGGTCCATTCCCTTGAGCCGGCCGAAGTAGGTCATGACGTCCATGACCTTTTCCTTCTTATAGAGCCCGCGTTCCTCCGGGAGATAGCCCAGCCGGCCGCCGTGCTCGGGTTTGAAGGGCCGGCCGTTGATGTGCAGGATCCCGGCAGTGGGTTCGTAGAGGCCCAGGAGTGCGCGGATGGTGGTGGTCTTGCCCGAGCCGTTGCTGCCGAGGAACCCGAACGTCTCGCCGGCGCGGACATCGAAGGAGAGGTCGCGGATCACGGTGGTGTCCGCGAAGTCCATCCGGAAACCGCTGATATGCACCGCTGGTTCGTCCATGGCCGTCGCCGCCTGTACCGAATCATTGCCCGCCAACGTCGGTTCCCCCCGAGGCAGGCTGCCATGTGAACAGACTGACCGGAGTGTCCCGCAAACGGAAGGGGCAAAGGTCCCCTGGCCGCCGGCGCGGCATACAAAAGCCGGGGCGCGGAAGTCTCCGCGCCCCGGCTTTGGGTAACGACTACTTGTCGTTGATGGTGTCCTTGACGTCCTCGGCCGCGTGCTTCGCGTCGGCCGTGCCCTGATCAATCTTGCCCTCGGTCTCGAGCTTGCTGTTGTTGGTCAGCTTGCCCAGTGCTTCCTTGGCCTCGCCGATTGCTTTCTCGGCAGCGTTCTTGATCTTGTCGCCCAAACCCATGTTTGTTTCCTCAATCAGTTGATCAGTCGCAGGCGGGCGGATGCCAGCCGTTGCCCCTCCACCCTAGGTGCAACCGGCTTCGCTTTTTTCCATCCGGCGCTCCACGCGCTTTTAAGTCCTTGGCTCTGCCTCAGGCGTGCGGGAACGGTACCATCATGACCATGCCCGGAGTACTCGACATTGCAGGCCCCATCCTGGAAGTGCTGACCTGGATTTGCCTGCCCGCCGGCCTGATCCTCCTGGTGGCTGTGGGGACGATGCGGCGGTTCGAGGATCAGTGGACCCAGTCGGAGGGCGTGGTCTACTCCGACGAAAGCGGCGTGGGTTTCCGCTGGTACGACCACCATTACCAGGTCCACAACGCGCCCATGTCTCCGCACGACATCCGGCACATGGCCCCGGGGGACGCCGTCACCATCCACTATGCGGTGAAGACGCCCACCCGCTGGCGGACCAGTGCGCCGGAGGTCCGCGGCGAAGCGGCCGGCGTCCTGGGCTGGATCCTGAGCGGCATCGGAGCGGCCGCCTTTGTTGCCGGCTTCCTGCTGCCGATGTTCTGAGTCGTTACAGCTCGAAGTGCGTCCTTGCAGGACCTTGGCCCAGGGAGTCCACAATGGCCGCGGCCACGCCGTGCAGTTTGACGTTCCGGGCACTTGAGGCCGCCTTCAGCAGCTCGAAGGCCTCCTCCTGGCTGCACCGGTTCTGGGCCATGATGATGCCTATGGCGACGTCGATGGCGGTGCGGGTCTCCAGCGTTGCCTTGAGGTTGTCCGCCGTCTCGCTGAAGTGGGCAAAACGTACGGCCAGCCGGAGGGCCATGGACGTCTGGCTGACAAAGTCCTCGGCGAGCTCCAGGACCTTGCCCTCGAACCGGCCGGGCCGGTGGGAGTAAAGGTTCAGCGCCGCCCGGGTGTCGCCGTCCAGCTGGAACGGCACGGCGAGGATGGAACGGACTCCGAGCCCCAAGACCGTCTCCGAGTACTTGGGCCATCGATCATGGGCCTCAAGGTCCACGACGTGCACGGTCACCTGGTCACGGGAGGCGGTCATGCACGGGCCGTCGCCATAGGCATACTGGATTTCGTCCATCGCCTGCGCCTCGGGGCTGCTGCTCGCCACCGTCGCCGCTTTCCGGTGCCGAAGCAGCGTAATTCCGCAGAGGACTGCATCCCCGGGCTCGGACAGGCTGCGCGCGGAGACACGTGCGAGTTCGTGAAGAAATTGCCCTACGTCCGAGCTGTTCAACACCATTTCGTGCAGATGCTGGCTGATGGACGTTGAGGTGTTTGCGGTCGTCTCGCTGGCCACGATGTTCTTGCTGCCATTTCGTTCAGGTCAAAACGATCCGGCAACGCCGCGTGTACCCTGGCGTACGCAACGCGGGGTAGCAGGCAGAGGAGCCGGATCGTAGAACTATCCAACGGCCCTCTGCTAGACCGTACCGGGAAATTATATACATCAGTTCAAAGTCTCCGGACGCATGTGACACTGCCGTCGGCTGAGCCGGCCCGGCACGGCTGATGCCGTTCAAGGACCGGCGAATCCGGGCCGAAAGTCCCTCGCAACCGGCCGCCGCCTGCCGGATAGTTGGAGAACAGTGGCCGCCGATGTCCCTCCCCGCATGCCGGGCTGCACACCCATGGCGTGCACGGACCCGTACGGCGGCCTGGAGCCACGAGGCGAACGGCCTGCCATGAGCATTTTCGAGGACAGAGTTGAAGCGGGACGGCGGCTGGGGCAGCGCCTCGAATATCTTCGCGGCCAGAACATCGTGGTCCTCGGCCTGCCCCGGGGCGGTGTTCCGGTGGCCTACGAGGTGGCCACGGCCCTCGACGCCCCCCTGGACGTGATCGTGGTCCGGAAGCTGGGCGTCCCCTTCCAACCCGAGCTGGCTATGGGAGCCATCGGCGAAGGCGGTGCGCGGGTGCTGGACAAGCACATCATTTCCCGCGTGCGCGTGACGCAGGCCGAACTTGAAGCTGTCGAAGACCGGGAACGCGCCCTGCTCGAGACCCGGGTGGCGCGGTTCAGGAAGGGGCGGACCCGCGCGGATTTGCGGGGACGCACCGCAGTGATCGTCGACGACGGCATCGCCACCGGATCCACGGCCCGCGTGGCGTGCCGCATCGCCCGCGAACTGGGCGCCGCCAAGGTGATCCTGGCGGTGCCGGTGGCGCCCGCCGATACGCTCGCGGACCTCACGGAACCGGACGAAGTCGTCTGCCTCGCCACGCCCCGCCAGTTCACCGCCGTCGGCTACCACTACCGGGACTTCTCGCCCACCGGCGACGACGAAGTGGTACTGCTGCTGGATGCGGCAGCGAAGCGGCTGCACAGTGCCCAGACAGTTGCCAACGGAACCGCCGTCGACGAGGACGTCCAGATCCAGGCGGGGGAGGTGCGGCTCCAGGGGCACCTGTACCTGCCGGTGGCGGGCGCCGCCGTCGTGGTGTTCGCGCACGGAAGCGGCAGCAGCAGGCACAGCCCCCGCAACCGTTTCGTGGCGTCGTTCCTGCAGCGTGCGGGGCTGGGCACCCTGTTGCTGGACCTGCTCACGCCGGCCGAGGAACTCAACCGGGCCAATGTGTTCGACATCGGGCTGCTCGCCGGCCGGCTGACGGGGGCAACGGCATGGCTCGGCGACCGCCCGGACACCGCCCGGAGCCGCATCGGATATTTCGGTGCCAGCACGGGTGCCGGTGCGGCGTTGTGGGCCGCAGCGGAACCCGGTGCCCGGATTGACGCCGTGGTGTCGCGGGGCGGCCGTCCGGATCTGGCCGGTGAGAAGCTCTCGGCGGTCCGTGCCCCCACGCTCCTGATCGTGGGCGGAGCGGACCGTGAAGTGCTGGAGCTCAACCGCTGGGCCCAGGCCCTGCTGCGCTGTCCCAGCCAGCTGTCCGTTGTTCCGGGTGCCACGCACCTTTTCGAGGAGCCGGGTACATTGTCTGAAGCCGCGGCGCTGGCGAGGGACTGGTTCCTGCGCTACCTCGTGCCCGGCGGAAGCCAGTCCGGAGGCGAATCCGGGGAATGATGCGGCAGGCCGCCCCCCAGGATCTCCTCATACAGGGAGATGTGGTCGGCCACCATCCGGCCGGTGCTGAAGCGCAGCCCGGCGGCCCGGCGGCACGCACGCCGGTCCAGTCCGGGGGCCAGCGACAGGGCGTCGGCCAGTTCGCCGATGCCGCTCCGGAGGTAGCCCGTGACGCCGTCGTCCACTATTTCAGGGGCCGCCCCGGAGCCCGTGCCCACCACGGGGGTGCCGGTTGCCAACGCTTCGATCATCACCAGGCCGAAGGGTTCCGGCCACTGGATCGGGTTGAGGAATGCCACCGCCCCGCCCAGGAGCTGGTACTTTTCCGCGGTGGTAAGTTCGCCGAGGAACTCCACCTCAGGTCCCATGAGCGGGGCAATCCGGCTGTCAAAGTAGTCCTGTTCCTCCCTGCCCAGGATGCGCGCAGACATCAGTAGCCTGTACCCGGCCCGCCGTGCGATCAGGATTGCCTCCCGGGGCCCCTTGTCCGGACTCATCCGCCCGAGGAATGCCGCGTAGCCGCCGGCGCCGTCCCCCACCGGCACGGCATCAACATCGATGCCGTGGTGGATCACCCGCGCGATCTGCACGCCGGCAGCGTCCGCGGCCTGCCGGTGCGAGATGGCCACCATGGCCACGTCCGGACCCATCAGCCGGTAAAGGTCGCCCAGGAGTGAACTGAACGGGCCGTGGTTGGTAGTGACGACGGGCAGGGCGGCAGGGCGATAGCGGAAGAAGGGCCCGGCCACCGTGTGGTCGTGAACGAGATCCACTCCGGCCAGCGAGGCATAGGCCCGGGCTACGTGGTACAGCTCCGCGGTGGCGGACCAGGTGGTGGCCGAAGCGGCTCCGGGCGCCGGCATGCCCGGCACCAGCGGAACCGGGCAGGTGCTTCCCTCCGGCGCCGCCAGGAGGACGTCGTGACCGGCAGCCAGGAGTCCGCGGGCCAGCCCGTCCACCACCACTTCGGTGCCGCCGTAACGGGGCGGAGGCACCGGCAGCCAGGGCGGCGCGATCAGTCCGATACGCACGTTGGATCATCTCCTTGCACCCGGGGATGCAGCGTTTTTCCGCGAGCCAAGAATGCCACTCACGCGAAAGCTTTCACAGTGTCTTTAGTCCCCATTCCGCTTTTCCTTGAGCCGCTGTGTCCCTCTTGGTACTGTGTTGATATCAGTCTGGGGTTGATGCAATACAACGGTGAAGCAGTCCGCCGTTTGTGTCTCGCTGCTGTGGGGAGTCGCATGAGCCCGGACCTTCCGGTAGTTAGCAAGTATCGGTCACCTAATCCCTCCAATCCTTCCGCCGGGTGGCGCCATGTGGCGTGAACCCATCCGGAGGCGCACCGAGGACCTGTTGCGCGACTTCGTGGCCCGGGCCGATGAACTTGTGCGTGCCCAGGACCAGATGCAGGGCCTGCTGGGGGCTGTCGTATCCCTGACCGAGGACCTCAGTCTCGAGGCAGTCCTGGACCGTGTGGTGCAGTCGGCGTGCGAGCTGGTGGGCGCGCGTTATGGCGCGCTGGGCGTGATCGACGATGATCACGAGCTGGGGCACTTCATCACGGTGGGAATTGACGACGACGGCATCCGCCTGATCGGCGACCTGCCCACGGGCCGCGGTGTGCTGGGGCACCTGATCCGCCGGCCGGAGGCACTCAGGCTGGACGATCTGGGCTCCCACGAAATGGCCAGCGGCTTCCCGCCGAACCACCCTGACATGAAGACGTTCCTGGGGGTGCCCGTCAGGGTCCGGGGCTCCGTCTTCGGAAACCTCTATCTGACGGAAAAGCTCGACGGCGGGCCGTTCACCCTGGAGGACCAGGAACTTGCTTCGGCATTGGCGTCGGCCGCCGGAGTCGCCATCGAGAACGCCCGGCTGTACGAGGACACCCGGCGGCGCCAGCGCTGGCTCGAGGCCGGACTGGAGGTCAGCGACCTACTCAGCGCGGCCGTTTTCCCCGGCGAAACCGACAACCTGGACCTCGTTGCCGAGCGGGCATTGGGTGTCTCGGACTCCATCCTGGCTGTGGTCGCCTATCCGGACGCTGACGGCACGCAACGCTGCCGGACGATGGTTGGCGTCCAGTCCCTTCCTGCCGGCCAGGAGCTCCCGCCGTCGGACGTCATTGCCGAGGTCCTTGAGACCGGAGCTTCGGCTCTGGTCCGGGACCCCACCGAGGTCTTCGGAGCGGGAACGGATGAGAAACTGGGTCCGCTACTGGTGGCCGCCCTGGGGCGCAGGAGCAGCGAACGCGGCCTGCTGATCCTGGCCCGACCCGCCGGCGGCCCCCTGTACATCCAGTCCGACCTGCACTCCAGCGCCGTTTTCGGTTCCCGCGTGGGGCTGGCACTCGGGCTGGTCCGGGCACGGCAGCGGCGCGAAGAGCAGCTGCTGTCCACCGACCGGGACAGGATCGCACGTGACCTGCACGATCTGGTGATCCAGCGTCTCTTCGGGGCGGGGCTCAGCATGCAGAGCCTCCGCCGCTACATTCCGGATCCTGTGGCACAGGAACGCATTTCCGCGGTGACGGCCGAGCTTGACGGCACCATCCACGAACTCAGGGACACCATCTACTCGATGCGGACCGGGCACGGCGAGAAGGAGCCGCTCACCGGCCTCATCATGCGGACCATTCACGAGGGGATCCGCAATTCCGAATTTTCACCCAAAGTCCAGCTGACGGGACCGGTGGACGAAGCGGTCCCCGACGTCGTCGTCGAGCAGCTGTTGCCGGTGCTGTCCGAGGGGCTGAGCAATGCCGTCCGGCACTCCGGTGCCGACGAAATCAACATTTCACTCACCGCCCTGCCGGATTGCGTGGAGCTCAACATCATGGACAACGGCTGCGGGTTCGAAAATCCCACGCGCGTCAGCGGCCTCGACAACATGAAGCATCGGGCCATGGCCCTGGGTGGCGAATGCACCATCAAGAGCCGTCCCGGACACGGAACCCGGCTCACGTGGACCGCCCCTTCCCGGTGAGTTTGGCGCGGTGACCCTGGCCGGCGGTGACCCTGGCCGGGGCCCTGGCGGGCGCCGCTAGCCCCGCAGCTCGAAGCCCAGTTTGGTGAGTATTGCGGCCACCTGGACTTTCACGGCGGTCCGGGCAAAGCGCGTTTCCTCGCTGATCTGCCGGTTGGTCAGGCCCTGCCCCATGAGGGCCAGGACCTTCAGCTCCTGCGAACTCAGCCCGCTGTGCGCGCGGTTGACCTGCGCCCTGTACAGCCGCTCCATGACTTCGCGCTCGACGCCGGGCTCCAGCAATGATTCGCCGGTGGCCACCCGGCGGATTCCGTCAAGGAGCGCGGTCCCGGGCAACTGCCGGAGAACATAGCCGGCCGCCCCGGCCAGTACCGCGCCGCTGAGGGCGTGGTCGTCGTCGTAACTGCTCAGGAGCAGGCATCGGAGGCCCGGGTTGTCGGAAAGAATTTCCCGGCATACTTCGATGCCGGTGCCATCCGGCAAGTGGGTTCCGATGACCACCAGATCGGGGCTCAGGGACGGTATCACGCGGCTCGCTTCCGTGGCCGAGCCGCTTTCGCCAACCACCTGAAAGCGCGCTTCTTCCAACAGTTCGCGGATTCCCACCCGGACCAGGGCATGGCTGTCCAGGATGAATACGCGCGTCCCCCCAACACCGTTGTTCCGGATTGCTGGGTCAGCGGCCACCGTGAGCATCACCCAGTCCTGGCTTCATCGGATCGGTGACAGCCTGCCCCGCGTGCCGGCTGACACTGCGCTGGCTACGGAAGGCGTAGTACAGGAGGCCCAAGCCGGCCACCAGCGGCACCACGGCGGTGAGATACTCCACGGCGCGGAAACTGACGGCGGACTGAAGGGCAAAGGACAGACCCAGAACGGCCAGCCCCGCCGCCGGAATCAACGGCCACTTCATCCGTTCCGGCGTGAGGGTCAGCAGCGCAAAAGTGGCGGCGAGGCCCAGGAACAGCACGGCCGCTGCGGGCCAACCGTCCAGTGTTGGGGGCAACGCCACCACCAGCGCGAGGGTGACCATTACGCCGCAGGGGATCAGGGCCCACCAGTTGTCCCGCACCCGGACGTACACCGCCGCAAACCCTGCGGAGATGGACAGGAAGAACAACGAGCCCGGCCAGTCCCCGCCTGATTCGGGCCACAGCTGAGTGGTGGCGGACACTGCGGCCAGCCCCAGCAGGACAAACCCCGGAATGGCCGCCCACCAGTAATCCCGGCTCCTGGAAAAGACTGCCAGGAAGACTGCGCCGGCGGTGCCAAAGATGAACGGCCACACCAGCAATGCGGTATCAAGGACACGCAGGGCGTCCAGCAGTAGCAGGACGCCGGCAAGCAGGAGGACTGCGCCTGCGATGATGCTCGCCGTTGCTGCTTTCATGACGATGCTCCCGGGACTTGGGTGCGCGGTGCCTGCCGCGCTGGTGCATAGAGATTAGGGATTGGGGAGGTGCCGGGCCTCACCCGGACGCCGGGCCGGCTGCCGGTTCGGCCACCTTGGAGTCCTGGCCCACCACGAGCACGGGGCAGTGGGCGTGCGCGGCGCAGGCCCCGCTCACGGATCCCATGACCTGTGAGAGGAAGCCGCCTTCCCCGCGGCGGCCCACTACCAGCAATTGCGCATCGCGGCTTTCATCGATCAGGGTCTTTGCCGGCGGACCGAACTTCACGGTGCGGGAAAGATGTGCCGGCGGTGACGCCCCAAAAGCCCTCTCAACTGCCTGGTCGACCAGGCGCTTGGCTGTCTCCTCGAGTTCCTCCATGCTGGGGACGCGCCCGGCAGGCAGATGGGACGCGAGGTAGAAATCAGAGGTTCCCAGGCAGGTGATGATCTCCAGCGGGGCGTTCAGGCTGCCGGCCATCCGCCCGGCGAGCTGCAGTGCAGCAGTGGAGAACTCGGAACCGTCCACGCCCACCACGATCCGTTCTTCAGTGTTCATGGATTCCAGCCTGCACCGCCCGGGTCCGCCTGCCTAGGGTCGAAAGTCACCGCGGCTACGCCCATGACTTTCGGCTCTATTGACTTTGTCGCCGGAGGGACGATCCTTAATATCAATCCGGTTCGGAGGTCAATGATGCCGCTTTCTGACCATGAAAAGGACATCCTGAAACAGTTGGAGCAGTCGCTTCACGAGGATGATCCGCGATTCGCCGCGCGCATGGAGGGCCAGTCCCGGTCGCTGATGCGGCGGGTGATACTCGGTGCCCTGTGTGTGGTTATCGGGTTCGTCACGGTAATAGCGGGCGCCGTCATCCAGCTGGTGTTCCTGGGGGTCGCCGGGTTTGCCGTGATGGTGGCCGGCGGTTACTACGCATCCCTGGGCATCAGTCCGAGCAGGCTTCGTTTCGGGCGCCCGAGCATGGGTTTGCCGGGCCAGTCGCAGCATATCTAAGACCCCAACAGCCTGACCTCGCCACATGTCGGGTGCCGGGGCACGGCGGCTGAGCGCCGCCGGCAGGCGGGGGCGCTCCTTCCTAGGACTCAGAGGGCCAGCCAGAAGGGCTGCGTCCTTGCCGTTGCGCCCCTAGGGTGGAATGACGACGGCGGCGGCCGGCAGTCGCGGAAGACGGCATGCCGCCAACTACCCAGAGGAGTTCCTGATGAGAGTTGCTGTAACCGGAGGAAGCGGAAAGCTGGGCAGGAGCGTGGTGCGCAGGTTGTCCGAGGACGGCCACGATGTCCTGAACCTGGACCGCACGGGCGCCAGGGACCGCGGGTTTACCGAGGTGGACCTGCGCAATTACGGGCAGGTCCTGGACGTCCTCCTTGGCCTCGATGACCGCCACGCAGGCTTTGACGCGATCGTGCACCTGGGGGCCATCCCGGCTCCGGGCCTCGCGCCGGACGCCGCCACCTTCGAGAACAACATGCTCGGCACGTACAACGTCTTCCAGGCGGCCCGCCGGGCCGGAATTAAGAAGGTGGTGTACGCCTCCAGCGAGACGGTGCTGGGGCTGCCGTTCGACGTCGATCCCCCCTATATCCCGGTGGACGAGGAATACCCGGCCCGGCCGGAAAGCACCTACTCCCTGGTGAAGCACCTTGAGGAGCAGATGGCCATCCAGCTGACCCGCTGGGATCCGGAGCTGAGCATCACCGGCCTGCGGTTCTCCAACGTGATGGACCCCGAAGATTATGAGGACTTCCCCTCCTTCGACGCCGACGCCACACTGCGGAAATGGAACCTGTGGGGCTATATCGACGGCCGCGACGGCGCACAGGCCGTGGCCCGGGCCCTGGAGCACGGCAAGCCCGGCTTCGAGGCATTCATCATTGCCAACGAGGACACCGTGATGAGCCGTTCCAGTGCCAGCCTGGCGGCGGAAGTCTTCCCCGGCGTCAAGGTGGTCAAGGAACTCGGCGAACACGAGACCATGCTTTCCATCGACAAGGCGAAGCGCCTGCTCGGGTTCGCCCCGGAGCACACGTGGCGCACCTACCACTCGAACCGCACCACACCAACCGAGGACTGAGGAGAATTATGCAATACCGCACACTGGGAAACAGCGGCGCCGTCGTGTCCAACTACGCGCTGGGCACCATGACCTTCGGTGCCGAAGCCACCGAGGAAACGTCCTTTGCCATCCTTGACGATTACTTCGCAGCTGGCGGCAACTTCATCGACACCGCGGACGTCTACAGCCAGGGCGTTTCGGAACAAATCATCGGCCGCTGGCTGGCGGCCCGTCCCGACGTCAGGGACAGCGCCGTTCTGGCCACCAAGGGCCGCTTCCCCATGGGTAAGGCCCCGAACGACCTGGGAACGTCCCGCCGCCACCTCACCCGCGCCCTTGACGACTCGCTGCGCCGACTCGGCGTGGAACAGATCGACCTTTACCAGATGCATGCCTGGGACCCCATCACGCCGCTGGAGGAGACGCTGCGCTTCCTGCACGACTCCGTCAGCAGCGGCAAAATCGCCTACTACGGCTTCTCCAACTTCCTGGGCTGGCAGCTGACCAAGGCGGTGCACCTCGCCAGGGCCCACGGCTGGAGCGCCCCCGTGACCCTGCAGCCGCAGTACAGCCTGCTGGTCCGGGAAATCGAGTCGGAGATTGTTCCGGCGTCGCTGGATGCCGGGATCGGGCTGCTGCCGTGGTCGCCCCTGGGCGGCGGCTGGCTTTCCGGCAAATACAGGCGCGACGAGTCACCGGCCGGCGCCACCCGGCTGGGCGAGAACCCCCAGCGCGGCATGGAAGCCTGGCAGGCCCGCAACGATGACCCGCGCACCTGGGAGGTCATCGGAACCGTTGAGAAAATTGCCGCGGACCACGGCGTGAGTGCCTCGCAGGTGTCCCTGGCATGGCTGGCGGACCGGCCGGCGGTCACATCGGTGATCCTCGGCGCCCGCACCACGGAGCAACTGGCGGACAACCTCGCAGCCGCGCACCTGGAGCTGACCGAGGAGGAAACCCGCCGGTTGACCGAGGCCAGCCAGCCCCGCGTTGGTGTGTACCCGTACGGTCCCATGGCCCACGAGCAGCGCAACCGGAAGATTGAAGGCGGACGCTAGCCGGCGCGGACTGCACCCCTGAAGGAGGAGGCCGACGGCGGCACGTGCCTGCCGTCGTCGGCCTCCTTTCTTGCCACGCAGGTGCCCGGCGCTGGCTCCGCCGCGCCCCTTCGGCGGTAGGATCTGTTTACTATTCGCTGGGGGAGGACGGATCACGTGGCAGGATCGCAGCAACGGAACGTGGCTATTTTCCTGGATATGGAGAATCTGTTCGGCGGGTATAAGAACGACGTCACGTCGGTGCCGCTGGCCACGGTGGTCCGCGACATCGAGAAGGTCGTCCGGGACACGGACCTCGGCGGGCGAACGGCGCTGACCCGGGCGTATGCCAACTGGGCCCGGGCTGACATGGCCGGCTACCGGAGCCAGCTGCAGGCGCACAACATCAAACCCGTGCAGATCTTTTCCTTTGACCAGAGCAGCAAGAACGCCGCGGACATTGAGCTGGTGGTTGACGCACTGGAAGTGGCCGCGGACATGCCGTGGATAGACCTCTTTGTGATCGTCAGCGGCGACGGGGACTTCGTCCCGCTCCTGCGCCGACTGCATGCGCTGGGAAAGCGCTCGCTGGTGGCCACCACGACGCAGCCGAAGGCCGGAGCCGTCAACAAGATCCTGCAGTCGGTTGCCGACCATTTCCATGTCATCGACATTCCCGCGCCGCCGGCTGCCCCGGTTGCCGCCCCCGCGGTGGGTAAGCCGGCGAAGAAGAAGGACGAAGCGCCGCACACCGAGCTCGAACTCTACAAAGCGAGTGTCCACGCGTTCCTGAAGGACGATCCCACGCTCTGGGAGAAGGGCCTGGTGAACGCTCCCCGGCTCGGGCAGTTGCTGAGGGACCGCTGGCCCAACGTCACCTACAAGACCTTCGGATACAAGACCCTGACCTCATTTGCCGAGGAAGGCTGCGGGCTCAAGGTCGTCAGTACCCCCGCCGCCGGGCCCAAGGCCCGGGCAAAGGTGTGAGCCCTCAGCCGGCGGGAAGGACCTCGTAGCCGTCCGCCTTGGACACGAGCTGGCGGCCGTGGTTGCCGTCGAAGGCAAGCCACATCACGGCGGAATCGTGCGTGGCGTCCTCCACCTCGCCGGTGCGGACAAGCCTGCCGTCGAGCCGCAGTTCAACCCGGCTGCCAATCAGCTGCTGCCAATCGACCGCTGGTTCAGGAACGGGGGCGGGGGCGGTCATTCCGGGTCCTTGTCTGTGATCGCTAACAATCCTGAAATGCTATCCGGGCCAGCACTGTGAAGCAAATCACACCGGGTCTGTGGCGTGTTTCGGGCCCGGGGGATCCCGGGAAGGCCTTCCCTAGACTTCCACCACGAACTCCGTGGGTGCGTACCGGACCCCGTTAATCTGCAGTTCCAGGGCGTGGCTGCCCGGGTGGTGCACCCGCGTGGTCATCTGGCGGAAGGCGTGGCGCTTGGTCATGGTCCGGGTTTCGCCGGGGTCCAGGGTCAATGCCGCCAGCTTGAAGACCTTCTCCGATTGCGAGCCATTCGCCTTCATGTAGTGGACGACGTAGTCCACCGCCAGCCTGGCCGGGCCCGCCCCTGTGTTGGAAATCTCGAACTCGAAGCCGAGGTCCGCCGGAAGCGTCACGGTGTCCCGGTCCAGCCTGGGCGGTGTCACCGCAAGGGACGCCGGCGCGAACCCTTGCAGGGCGAGGGCGCCCGGGTGGGCTTTTTTGACCAGGGTGCGCAGGCCGTGCCGGAGCACCCACGACGTGTTGGCATCCGGTGCGGCGGCCCAGGCCGCGGCCGTCGCCAGCACCGCCTCGGGAGAATGGCGTGCCAGGTCGTTGAGGTGGTTTGCCACAGAACGCCGGACGTAATCCACCGGATCCCGGTAGAGCGCGTCGAGGATGGGAAGCGTGGCCTCCGGCCGCTGGATCAGGCCCGGAATCCGGACCGCCCAGGGAAGGTAGGGCCGGGTCCCCTCGCTGGCGAGGCGTCGTACATGCTCGTCAGGGTGCGCGGTCCAGGTCAGCACGACGGCGAGGGCGCGGTCCAGGTCGGCGGCCAGCAGTCGGCGGATGGCGAACTCTCCGGTCAGCCGCGGAGTCAGTTCGGCAAGGAGCAGGAGGCAGTCTTCAAAATCGTCCGATCCGGCCGAACCGAGGGCGAGCGTTACTGCTGATTCCGTGACCGGCCAAATGGTCCAGCCGGTGAAGGCAGCGTCCCGAAGGGCGCTCCGGAAGGTCCGTGCCGCCGTCGAATAGTCCGCTTCACCGGCAGCGGCGAGATCCGCCAGCAGCCCCCGGCTCACGTGGTCGGTGCGTTCCCGGAGGCTCAGGTCGTCCAGCGAGGCACCGGCCCCCGCGACCCTGGTCCAGGCCACGCCGGGAGCGACATCCGCCAGAACGCGCACCAGCCTGTCAACGGCCGCTCGGTCAATCAGCTCATTCATGGCACCCATGCAGTCAGGCTACCGCTGCCGCCGTCGTACGACGGGTCGCCCCACCCCGGCAGCCCGGAGTGCCAGGGGCCGCCGCGAGCCAAAATCGCGGAACCGGGATAATGTCAGCGGACACAATTTTTTCTGGACTGCATAGGCGGTAGCGGCACATGGCTGACGATCGAACCCGGAAATCACCGCACTGGTGGCGGGTCTTCCACGACAAGTTCGTGGTTGAAGAGCGGTACATGAGTGCTGCCTCCCGGAAGAACCTTTACCGCATCGCCGTGCTCCTGATGGTCCTTGGTGCCGGGCTCTTCCTGCTGACCTTGACGGACGTCCTTGGCAGGGACGGGCTGACCGGGCTGGATGAGCCTGCACGCTCCTGGTTGGTCAGCCAGCGCTCGGAGCCCGCCACGGCCGTCATGATCTTCCTGGCGATCGTGTTCGGCCCTGTGGCGCTGCCCATCATCATCCTGGTGGTCACCGTGGCCTGGGGGATCGCAGCCAAGCACGCGTGGCGCCCCCTGCTGCTGGCGGGGGCCATGCTCACAGGAGTTGCGCTGGCCCAGATCATCGGGCGCTCGGTAGGGCGCCAGCGTCCGCCCTTGGACCTCATGCTGTTTGGTCCGGACGTCACCTTCTCCTTCCCCTCCGGGCACGTGCTGGGTGCCTGTGATTTCCTGCTGGTCACCGCGTTCCTGGTTTTCTCACGGCGCCAGAGCACCTGGCCCGCTGTGTTGGGCTTTGCCGGGGCCGCCGTCGGTATTGTCCTTGCCTCCATCAGCCGCCTCTACCTGGGCTACCACTGGGTCAGTGACGCGCTGGCCTCACTGTTTATCTCTTTCGTGGTCCTGGGGGCCGTCATCGCGCTGGACACGTGGCGAACGGCCCGCATCCCGGGAGAACAGATCACCGGTGAACTGTCCAAGGCCGACACCATCGAAAGCTAGCGACAGGTGGCCACCGAAGAAGACGTCCGCCGCATCTGCCTTGCACTTCCGGGGGTCACGGAGCGCCCCAGCTGGAACCAGCCTGCGTGGTTCGCGCGGACACTGATGGCCAGGCTCTGGGAGGACGGCGTCCTCACGGTCAAGACGCGGGAACGGGAAGCGCTGGCCGGGACCGATCCCGAAACGTATTTCTGGACTCCGCACCACGATCGCTCACCCCGGCTGGTCCTGGTCAGGCTGGACAGGATCGACGTGCAGGAGTTGGCGGAACTCCTTGAGGAGTCGTACCTCATTGCCGGCGGCCGGCCTTGAATCCCGCGTCAGCCCTGCGGACGTGAGCGTGCCTTTTTGAGTTCGATCCTGAGCTTGGCATTGGCCGCTTCAAGCTCCAGCACCTTCGCCACTCCGGCGAGGTTGAGCCCTTCGTCCAGCAGTTCGCCGATGCGTTTCAGCACGGCGAGATCCGCATCGCTGTACTGCCGCGTCCCTCCGGAGGTGCGGTCCGGAGTGAGCAGGCCTTTCCGTTCGTAAAGCCTGATGTTCTGTTGGCCGGTGCCCACCAGATGGGCCACCACGGAGATCGCGTACAGGCCTGTCTCCGAACTGCGCGCTGCCATGGTCCTCCCAAAATTTTCCTGAAAAGCGTCTTGCAACAGTCTCTCACCGGTGCTATAAAAAATCTATACCCGCCAATACAGATAGCCGAGGCGGGCACGGAAAAAATGGAACAACCACAAGCTGAAGGAGTGGGAAATGATGTTGATGCGTACGGACCCGTTCCGTGAACTGGACAGGTTGACCCAGCAGGTGTTTGGCACCGCCGCCCGGCCTGCGGCCATGCCGATGGATGCCTGGCAGGAGGACGGGGAGTTCGTCGTCGCATTCGATCTGCCGGGAGTCGACGTCGACTCTGTGGACCTCAATATTGAGCGGAACGTACTGACTGTGCGGGCTGAACGGCGCGATCAAACCCAGCCCAATGTGGAACTGGTCGTTTCCGAACGGCCCCGCGGCGTCTTCAGCCGCCAGCTGATCCTCGGTGACACCCTGAACACGGACAACGTCAAGGCAAAGTACGACGCCGGCGTGCTGACCCTCCGTATCCCCGTCGCCGAACAGGCGAAGCCGCGCAAGATCGAAATCGAAACCAAGCACGACACGGCGCACGAGATCAGCGCCTAGTCGAACCGGGGCGGCAGCCGGCAGGTGCCGGCCGCCGCCCCGCCACGCACCGGACAGTGTGACACGGCCATGAGGTGACGCGGCCATGAGCAACCAGCTACCTGACTACTACGGCATTCTCAGCGTGGCCCCGACGGCCACGAAGCAGGAAATTTCGCGTGCCTACCGGGCGCTGATGCGCCTGCACCACCCCGACCTCGAAGGCGGAACCGAAGACGGCAGGGGCGACGGCGGGCTGTTGCGAATCATGGAGGCTTTCGCGGTGCTTCGGGACGCGAAAACGCGTGCTGCCTACGACCGCGCACTGTCTGTTCCCCGCATCAACCGCGCAGGGCCCCGGGATGTTCCGGTCCGCCGGGTTCACCCTTCGGAGCCCCCGTTGCTGCGGGTCTCACCCGTCTTTTGGGAGCGCGGTCCCCGGCCGGGGATGCGATAACGAGAGGTACCTGATAACCAAAGAAGGAGTATTCGATGAGCGCCTGGCGCCGCTATGATTCCCATCTGATTCCGGCGTTCCACGAACGCTTCGAGAAACGGTGGGGTCTGGGCACAGCCCCGTTCCTGGATCCGGAGGCCCATGAGGAGCCCCTGCCGCGGGCACAATGGATCCATCCGGAAACGGGCGCGGCACTGGCGGTGGTCCCTATCTGGACCCCGGAAGACAGCCAGCACCGGTCCTTTGGGGTCTTTTATCTGCCGCCGGGCGGTGACATCTGGGTGCTGCGCCCGGGCTTCACGGGCTACCTTGAACCCGCAGCGGATGACACGGAGCACCTGATCACGCTCCGCAACGATGCCTTCAAGAAAGCACTGGCACACGCCAAGGAGTTCCTCTTCGGCTCCGACGCTGCGGTGCACTAAAATCAGTCCACCATCCGAAACCACATAAGGGATCCAGCAGATGAAATTCTCCGCCAAAGATGTGGCTGCCACGATCCCGCCGTCGTTCACCATGGGCGTTGCCACCGCGGCCTTCCAGATCGAGGGCGCCCTCGACGAAGACGGACGCGGGCCGTCCGGCTGGGACGTCTTTGCCCGGAAACCCGGCGCGATCGTGGACGACCACAGCCCCGTTACGGCCTGCGACCACTACCACCGCATGCCCGAAGACGTTGCGTTGATGAAGGACCTGGGAATCGACTCCTACCGGTTCTCGCTGTCCTGGTCCCGCATCCAGCCCGGCGGCAGCGGTCCGGTCAATCCCAAGGGCCTGGACTTCTACGACCGCCTGCTGGACCAGCTGCTGGCCAGCGGCATCTCACCGATGGTCACCCTTTACCACTGGGACACCCCGCTGGCGCTCGACGAGGCCGGCGGCTGGATGAACCGGGACACGGCGTACCGGCTCGGCGAGTTTGCCTCCATTGCGGCCGCGGCCTTCGGCGACCGCGTGGCCCGGTGGGTGACTGTCAACGAACCTGCCACCGTGACCACCAACGGCTACGCCCTGGGCCTGCATGCGCCGGGCGAGTCACAGTTGCTCAACGCGCTGCCCACAGTGCACCACCAGCTCCTTGGACACGGACTGGCAATGCAGGCACTCCGTGCAGCAAACGTCCCCGGCGAAATCGGCATCACCAACGTCTACTCGCCCATGATTCCGGCCTCGATCAACCCGCTGGACAAGCTGAGCTCGTCACTGATGGATGTTTTCCAGAACAGGCTGTACGCGGATCCCGTGCTGCTCGGAAAATACCCGGACCTCATCCGGGCCGCCACCTTCTTCAGCTCGTTCAGCCCCTCCGAGGAGGACCTGCAGCTGATCTCGCAGCCGCTGGACTTCTACGGGCTCAACTACTACATGCCCACGCGGGTGGCTGCCGGCCCCGGCGAAGGTGCCGTTCCCGCCGGGATGGCGGAGGCCATGGGGGATGACCTCAGCGGCAGCGCTCCCGGTGCGCCCTTCCACATCACCGAGTTTCCCGACGCCGAAACCACGGCCTACGGCTGGCCGGTCAGGCCCGACTACCTGCCCGTGGCGCTGGCGGAAATGGCCGAACGCTATCCCCACCTGCCTCCGGTCTTCATCACGGAGGGCGGGGCGAGCTTTGAGGACCTGGTGGTCCGGGACAAGGCACGGGACCGGATCATCATTCCGGACGAGCGCCGCCTGCGCTATCTTGCCGAGCACATCTCCAGTGCAGTGGAGGCCACCAGCCCCGGAGGGCCCGCGGAGTCCATTGATCTGCGCGGCTATTACGTCTGGTCACTGCTCGACAACTTCGAATGGTCCGCGGGCTACAAGCAGCCCTTCGGCCTCGTGCATGTTGACTTCGAGACGCTCACCAGGACACCCAAGGCGTCCTACTACTGGCTCCAGGAGCTGCAGGAAGCCCGCAAGGACGCTGCCGCGGCGGCCGTTGACACCAGTGCGGCCGGCGAACCGGAACCGGTGGCCTGACGCAGCAAGATCTGACGCAGCAGGATCCGATGCGACAAGATTAGACCCACCCGGAAAGGCCGGCCCGAAGGGGCCGGCCTTTCCGGGTTCTTGGCTCAGACGATCTTGAGGTCGGCGAGGCCCTTGGTGATGCCTGCGCCGTCGGGGGAGTAGATCCACGGAACCGTGGAGCCGGTGTGGTCCCCGTTCTCGGAGTGACCGCCGGCCAGCACGGACTCGCTCACGGAGAGCTGGCGGATGGCGATGGCCGCTACGCGGTCGCCGTGTTCCTTGGCGAACTTCGAGTAGATTTGTTCGTCATGCTGGCCGTTGTCGCCGATCAACAGCCACCTCATGTCCGGGAATTCCTGCGCGAGCCGTTCCAGGTTTCCGTTCTTGTGCTCCTGGCCGCTGCGGAACCAGCGGTCCTGGGTCAGCCCCCAGTCCGTCAGGAGGAGGGGCCCGGCCGGGTACATGTTCCGGGTCAGGAACCGTGCCAGCGTGGGGGCTGCGTTCCAGGGGCCGGTGGACAGATAGATCACCGGGGCATCGGGGTGTTCCACCACCAGCCGGTCCATGAGCACCGGCATGCCCGGCGTGGCCATGCGCGCCCGCTCACTCAGCACGAAGGTGTTCCACAGGGCAAGGAACGGCCGGGGGAGCGCGGTGACCATCACGGTGTCATCGATGTCCGACACGATGCCGAACTTGGTGTCGGGGCCGATGACAATGATGTTGGCCTTCACGGGCTCGGTTCCCTCGGCCCGCAGGGTGGCAGTGTGCCAGCCGGGGGAGAGCTCAACGTCCACCACGGTGTCAATCAGACCGCCGCGGTCCGCCTTGACGCGCCTGGTCACGCCCTCGATGTCGATTTCCACGTCGGTGAACTGCAGGGGCACGCTGGTAAACGCCCGCCAGCCGCGGATGTTCTGGTTGCCGTTCTTCGCGGCGTGCTCGGCCCGGCTGCCTGGCATCGGCTTGGTGGTCAGGACCACCCGGCCGAGGACCCGCACCCACGATGTGGAGCCGTACCCCTGGTAGGCGACGGTCTGCGGAACAAAATTCCAGCGCCGAGCCAGCTTGATGCGGACGCTGTTGACCGTGTCCGAGAGCTTGTGTGCCGCCCGGAAAGCGTGGTTTCCGGACAACGATGATTCCTGCGGCGCCGATTTCATGCCTCCACTCTGCCACAACGCGGCACGTCGGCGCCGGTGCGGTGCCACTAAGGCGCCGGGCCGTAACAAGGACTTAGCCGTCCCCCAGCAGCCACCGTAGGGTCTCGGCGTTCCGCACGGCGTTGCCGCCGCCGTCGTTATTGAAATACACGAACACGTCCTTGCCCTGGCCCTGCCACTCGCGGATGCGGTCAGCCCACCAGCGAAGGTCATCCTCCGAATACGAGCCCCCGTAAAGGTAGTCGTGGTCCGGTCCGTGCAGGCGGACATACACAAAAGGCGCCGTGGCCCGAAGGATGCAGGGCAGGTTGGCGCCGCTCATGATGCAGTACGCGGCCCCGTGGCGCTCCAGCAGCGCATACACGTCGGGGTGGTCCCAGCTGGGGTGCCGGAACTCCACCGCCACCCGCACCCACCACGGCAGCGCCGCGAGGAAATAGCCAAGGCGGGCATCGTCGCGGCCGAACCCCGGCGGGAGCTGGACCAGCAACACCGCCCTCTTGTCACCCAGCTCATGCCAGCACCTGATGATCCGCTCCACCCAGACTTCGGGGCTGTAAAGCTTCTTCGCATGGGTCAGTCCGCGCGGGGCCTTCACCGACATCACGAAGCCCTCGGGCAGGCGCCGCCGCCAGCTGGCGAAGGATGATTCCCGCGGCCAGCGGTAGAAGCTTGCATTCAGCTCCACCGTGCCGAAGCGCGCCACGTAGTAGGCAAGCCGGTCGCGGGCCGGAAGCCCCGGCGGATACAGCACGTTCTCCCAGTGGTCATAGCTCCAGCCGGAAGTGCCGATGTGGATCCCCATAGTGTGCCTGGACGCTGCTCAGCCGGCCGGCTCAGACTTCGCCGGCCCAGTCGGCCGCATAGGGTGCGAACGCATCCTCCCACCGCCGCCGCTCGCTGTCGGGCAGGGGGCCGCGTCCGACGGCGGCCGCCGCGGCCTCCAGGTTGCTCACCTTGGAAGTGCCCACGATCGCCGTGCTCACCCCCGGGCTGAAGGCTGAAAAACGCAGGGCGGTGCCCTGCCAGTCATCGGTTTCCGGCTCGATGCCCATCCGGCGGAGCCTGTCCCAGTAGGTTTCGCCGTACACCCCCACTGGGCGTTCGGCGTGGCGCCAGGGGGCGTTGGCAAGCGGCCGCTTGGCCACCACCCCCAGCCCCTGCCGGCCGGCGGCGGGCAGGACGCCACTCCGCGAGCGCTGGTCCGCGACGTTCACGGAAGACTGCAGGGCGCCGAACACGCCGGCGTTCCCGGCCCACGCGAGGGCGTCGTTCTCGCCGCTGTAGCCCGGCACCCGGACCTTTCCGGCCTCCGCGCACCGGAGCAGCGCCTCCACCGCATCGCCCTGCTGCAGGACGGTGAGCGGGCACGAATGCAGGAACACCACGTCGATCACGTCGGTGCCCAGCTTGCGCAAGGCCTCGTCGACGCCTCCGGTCACCGCGGCAGCGCTCCAGTCCTCCGCGCCGTCGACGTCGTACCCCACCTTCGTGGACAACACGACGGCGTCGCGTTGTCCACCAAGGCCGGATAGCCAGGTGCCGATCCGTTCCTCGGAGAGTCCGTAGCCCCGGGCAGTGTCGATGAAGGTGATGCCCAGATCCAGTGCCCGGTCCAGGAGCCCGTGGGCCTCCTGCTCACTGACGTCGTCGTAGCCGATATGGCCCGCACCGAACCCAAGCGCGGATACGGTCAGGGCAGATTCTCCGAAGTTCCGTTGCAGCATGCCTTGGATAGTAGTCGGCCCGGACCGGTTGTGGCACTGTAAGGTCCATGGCACGCATAGAGGACTACGCCGTAGTAGGCGACCTGCAGACAGCAGCCCTCATCAGCACCGAGGGCTCCATTGACTGGCTGTGCCTGCCGCGGTTTGACTCCCCGGCCTGCTTCAACGCGCTGCTGGACACCCCCAGGGCAGGGCGGTGGCTGCTGGCACCCGCCGGTGCCGGGGAGTGCACACGGCGTCATTACCGCAAACAGACCCTCATCCTGGAAACCGAATGGGAAACCTCAACCGGCAAGGTGAAAGTCATCGACTTCATGCCCCCGCGTGACAGTACGGCGGACATTGTGCGGATCGTGGTGGGCGTCCGCGGCTCCGTCCGGATGCGCGGCGACCTGGCGCTGAGGTTCGATTACGGCCACGTCGTGCCGTGGGTCCGCCACGATGACCATGGCATCCACGCCATCGCCGGCCCGGATGCCGCCTACCTGGTCACGGAAGCCCCGCTGCGCGGCGAACGCCTGCGGACCGTCAGCGACTTCACCGTCCGCGCAGGCGAGCGGGTCCCCTTTGTGCTGACCTGGACACCGAGCCACGTGCCCCGCCCCCGGTCCATTGATCCGGAGGCGGTCCTGGTTTCCACGGAGTCGTTCTGGCGTGAATGGTCCGCCAGGTGCAAAATCACCGGCCCGTACCGGGACGCCATCCAGCGCTCGCTGATCACGCTGAAGGCGCTGACCTATGCCCCCACGGGAGGCATCGTGGCCGCGGTGACCACGTCCTTGCCGGAACAGCTGGGCGGGCCGCGCAACTGGGACTACCGGTACTGCTGGCTGCGGGATGCCACGCTCACGCTCCAGGCGCTGCTGGGCGCCGGCTATACCGAGGAAGCAGCATCCTGGCGTGACTGGCTGCTGCGGGCGGTGGCCGGAGACCCGGCTGACCTGCAGATCATGTACGGCATCCACGGGGAGCGCCGGCTGCCGGAGATGGAGCTGCCGTGGCTGGAAGGCTACGAGAAGTCCGCGCCCGTCCGGATCGGAAACGGAGCTGCGGGTCAGCTCCAGCTGGACGTGTGGGGTGAAGTGCTGGACTGCCTGGCCCTCACCCGCCATTCCCAGCTGGAGCACAGTGAGGAAGCCTGGGACGTCCAGGTTGCCCTGATGGAACACCTTGAAGGCGCCTGGCAGCGGCCGGACAACGGCCTTTGGGAAATGCGCGGCCCGCAGCGGCATTTCACGCACTCAAAGGTGATGGCCTGGGTCGCTGCGGACCGGATGGTCAAGGGCGTGCGGGACTTCGGACTGGTGGGTCCGGCCGACCGCTGGGAAGCATTGCGGGACACCATCCATGCGGAGGTGATGGCCAACGGCTTCGACGCCGAGCGCAACACTTTCGTCCAGTCCTACGGACGCCCGGAGCTGGACGCCAGCCTGCTGCTTATTCCCCGTGTCGGGTTCCTGACGCCGGATGACCCCAGGGTGGTGGGCACCATCGACGCCGTTCAGCGCGAACTCACCCGCGACGGGTTCGTGCTCCGCTACCGCCCGGCGGAGGCCGACGACGGGCTGCCCGGCGATGAGGGCGTCTTCCTGGCCTGCTCCTTCTGGCTGGTGGAAGCGCTCATCGGCGTGGGACGGCGCAGGGAAGCCAAGGAGCTCTTCGAAAGGTTGCTGACGCTGCGCAACGATGTGGGCCTCCTCAGCGAGGAATGGGGCGTGGAGACGGGCCGGCAGCTGGGAAACACCCCGCAGGCATTCAGCCACTTCGCACTGGTCATGAGTGCCATGGAACTCCACGAGGACAGTGTGCAGCGCAGCGACACCCCCGTGCACGGGCACTAGCGGCAGTCCCCGGCGGTCACATTTTGTTCAGCTGGGGTCGGGAGCCTGCTGCGTGGTTCCATGGTCACGAAACCTATTGGAGCAGGCACGAAGGAGTGTGGACCGGTGAAATTTGCGCGTCTCGGAGATCCAGGCAGGGAACAGCCGGCCGTTCAGCCCGGCGGGCCTGAGTCCAACGGGAAGTGGTATTCCCTCGCCGGCCTGACGGCGGACATCGACGGAGCCTTCCTTGAAGGCGGCGGCGTCGCCCGCGTCCGCGATGCCCTCGCGGCCGGGAACCTGGCCGAGATCCCCGACGCCGTCGCGCTGCGCGTCGGTACCCCGCTGGCGCGCCCGGGTGCCGTCGTGGGAATCGGCCTGAACTACGCCGGCCATGCCGCGGAGTCGGGGGCTGCCATCCCGGAGGTTCCGGTGGTGTTCCTGAAGCCAACAAACACGGTGGCGGGGCCGTTCGACGAGGCACCACTTCCGCCGTCGTCCGCCAAGTACGACTGGGAAGTTGAGCTGGCCGTGGTGATCGGACGGCGCGCCTCCTACCTGGCGTCGGCCGACGAAGCCGCCGACTATGTTGCCGGCTATGTGCTGGCCAACGACCTGTCGGAGCGCGACTACCAGCTGCCCGGCGCGGCGGGCCAGTGGGTCAAGGGAAAGTCGCTTCCCGCCTCCACTCCGCTGGGTCCGTGGTTCGTCCCGTCCGCTGACCTGGATCCCTCCGCGCTGCGGCTGCGGACCTGGGTGAACGGGGAACTTCGCCAGGACTCATCCACTGCGGACCTTATTTTCGACGTCCCGGCGGTGGTTCACCACCTGAGCCAGTTCATGGTTCTGGAGGCCGGCGATGTCATCCTGACCGGCACGCCGGAGGGAGTGGCCCTCTCGGGGCGCTTCCCCTACCTGCAGGACGGCGATGTGCTGGAGCTGGAGGCCGAGGGCCTGGGCCGTCAGCGCCAGGTTCTCCGCCGGACGGCAGCAGGCTTCCCGCGCAGCTAAGGATGGCGCAGCTAAGGATTAAGGCTTACGAGGCCAGCCGCTCACGGGTGGTGTGACCGGCGCCGGCCGGTCCAGCACCACGCTCGGGCCGGTTGATCTCGCTCCACACGGCATCGAGGGAGAGGCCCAGGACCTCGGCGATCGCCGCGATGGTGGGGAAGGCAGGCGTAGCGACCCTGCCCGACTCGATCTTCCGGAGGGTCTCCGGCGAGACGTGTGCCTCGAGTGCGGTCTCCAGCATGGAGCGCCCGCCCCTGGCGCGGCGCAGCAGGGCGCCGAGGCGCTGTCCGCGCTCGACCTCTTCGGACGTGAGTGGCAACCTGACCATGGCTCCAATACTAATACCGGGATAATATGGCCGGGATAGTTATTGGTTGCGTGAGAGAGGCGCCGCATGATCGAGATCCTGAACCCGACCGAACTGGCCCGAGCAAGGGAGTCAGGCGCCCTGGTCGCTGACATCCTGCAGGCGCTGAAGAGCCGCTGCGCGGTGGGCACCAACCTCCTGGACATCGACAGCTGGGCACGGGCCATGATCCTCGACGCCGGGGCGCAGTCCTGCTACGTGGACTACGCGCCGTCCTTCGGGCGCGGGCCGTTCGGCCACTACATCTGCACGGGCGTCAACGATGCCGTGCTGCACGGACTGCCGCACAACTACACGCTGGCCGACGGCGATCTGCTGACGCTCGACCTCGCCGTTTCCAAAGACGGGGTTGCCGCCGACTCCGCCATCAGCTTCATTGTGGGCGACGCCAGGCCCGCGGAGAGCGTGGCGATGATCAGTGCCACCGAGCGCGCCTTGAGCGCAGGGATAGCTGCTGCCGGACCCGGAGCCCGCATTGGCGACATCTCCCATGCCATCGGCGCGGTCCTCAGCGAGGCGGGGTACCCGATCAACACGGAGTTCGGAGGCCATGGCATCGGATCCACGATGCACCAGGACCCGCACGTCCCGAACACCGGACGGCCCGGCCGCGGGTACAAACTGCGCCCTGGCCTGTTGCTCGCATTGGAGCCGTGGATCATGGCCGACACCGCCGAACTCATCACTGATGCCGACGGGTGGACGCTCCGCAGCGCCACCGGCTGCCGGACGGCACACAGCGAGCACACGATCGCCATCACCAGCGTCGGAGCCGAAATCCTCACCTTGCCGTAAATGGACTCGAAGTGTCCGCATGGCTTCCGTAAACCGGACAGGTAAGTATACTTACTAATACCCCAGATAGGGGTTGGAGCGGAGGATTGGCAATGGCTGGACATTTCGAGCTGGTTGATGCGCCCGACGGCGGTTACCGCGTCAAGCTCATCGATGGAAACGGAAACCTGATGGCCATTTCAGTGACTTTCCCGACGAAGCGTGCCGCGGCAGCGGGCGTGACCAAGGCAAGGGAAATTGCGGGCACCGGGCTGATCCGTGACCTCAGTGAAAGCCAGGATTCCGAGCCCTTGAAGCAGCCGCCTGTGCGGCAGCACGTCAAGGCGCCTAAGAACATCGGCGTCCTGGGGTCCGGGAGGCCCACCGGAGCCACCGGACTCAAACGTGCGCGCACACATTACTGAGCGCCCGGCCAGCCGTGTCTCCTAACGGGCCGGGCGGCCGGAAACGCGGCGTGCTCTTCGACGTCGACGGGACCCTGGTCGATTCCTGTTACCTGCACACCCTCGCCTGGTGGCAGGCGTTCCGGGAGGCGGGGCTGGACATTCCGATGGCGGCCATCCATCGTTCTGTGGGCATGGGCGGCACCGAACTGCTGGACCACCTGCTGCCGCCAGGCCGGGACAAATCGGGCGACGCCACCATCAAGTCATCCCACGGCGCTGTCTTTGCCACTTTCTGGCCCGCGCTCCGTCCGCTTGACGGAGCCAGGGACCTGCTGGCCCAGTGCTATGAAAGCGGCTTTGCCGTAGCGCTTGCCTCGTCTGCCCGGAAGCAGGACCTTGACGTGCTGCGTTCGACATTGCGGGCCGACGCCTTTATCCATGCCGCCACGAGCGCCCACGACGCCAAGGCGGGAAAGCCGGCGCCGGACATCCTGCAGGCCGCCCTGGACGCTGTCGGGCTGCGGCCGGAAGACGTGGTCTATGTAGGCGACGCTGTCTGGGATGTCTATGCTGCCGGGGGACTTGGCATTCCCACCATTGGCCTCACGTGCGGCGGCACCTCGGCCGCTGAGCTGTTGGCGGCCGGTGCGGTGGAAACCTACGGAAACCCCAGGGAGCTCCTGGCGAACCTGCGGGACAGCGCGATCGGCAGGCTCGCCAGAAGCTCCTGACGGCTCGGGAAATTTCAGGCGTCCGCGATGGCGCCCTTGTTCCAGGACACCGCGACGCTGACTGATCCGTCGTCGTCCCGCTCAACTTCGGTGATGACGTCGGCGGGCCCCGCTCCCATTTCCATCAGCTTGGCCCGATAGGAGGTGACCAGCTCTTCAAGGCTGGATTCCGTCCACTCGCCGGGGCGCATGCGTGTTGAGATTTCCACCGGCTCTGGTTGATACAGCGTCATGTCGTTGCCTTTCCTCGATGCTCGGATGCTTCAACGCTAAGGTCCACGATGCCCGCATGCAAGGAATTTACTCAGTGTGCTTAGCAGCTTGAGTTGAGGGCTTCCTCGACGACGTCGATGAGTTCTTCCACGATGCCGTTGCCGGTGAAGCTGAAGGGCTGCGGCGGGTAGGCAAGGGCAACTGATGCCTGCCGGGTTCCGTCCGCACTGGACATCGACAGGGTTCCGTAGCCGGCGGTGTCACCGGCGTGGCCGTAGTAGAAGTTGTTGGTGCAGGTATCGTTCCAGCGCTGGATGCCCAGGCCATAGCGGGCGTAAAGCGGGGCCTGCATCTCCGTGACCATGGGACGGGGGATCAGCCGGTCTTGGAGCAGTCCGGCGAAGAACGTGTTCAAGTCGCCGACGCTGGATACCAGCCCGCCGGCGGGGTCACCTGAATGAAGCGCAGGGTAGCTGACGTCCAGGCGCTCGCCGAAGCTGGTGACATAGCCGTGGACCAGCCCGGGAGGAGCCTGGCCGGGCCCGGTCATCCGGGTGGCTCTGAGGCCGAGCGGCTCAACCACCTCAGTCCGCAGCACCTCGCCGATAGGCCGCCCCCGCAGCCTTTCCACGATCATGCCCAACGCGATGTAGTTCGAGTTCGAGTATTCAAAACCCTGGGCCAGCCTCCCTTCCCAGCGCCGGGTTGCGGCCAGGGCCAGGAGTTCCCGGTGGGTCCGGCCCGTCGACAGCACCTCAGGGAGGCTGCCCTGCTGAAGGAGCGGGATGACGTAATCCGGCATTCCTGACTCGTGCTGCAGCAGCCGCCGGATCGTGACCGGCCCGGGCGGGTGCATGATGTCCTCAAATTCCGGCAAATGCTTGCTGACGGGGTCCTCGAGTCCCAGTTTGCCTTCGGCGGCCAGTTTGAGGACAGACACAGCGACGAATGATTTGGTCACGCTGGCAACATGCACGGAATCACCGATCTCCACCGGCTCCGTGCCCTCCAGGCTCCTGACACCGGAAGCGCGGGACCATTCTTCACCCCGTACTTTGGCCTGCATCAGGACGGCCGGTGCGCCGTCGTCGAGCATTCCATTGCCAAACTCTTCCAGCGCGGCCGCCAGCCGCGCCATGGAGGAGGGCTGCTCCGGCGCCGCAGTGCAGCCGCTCAGTACGGCGGCCAGCACGACGGCGGTTGCCGCAGCGGCCGTCCTGAACGGCAGTGCGCGAACCATGGCCACGAAACTCATGTTCCTCAGGGCCCGCGGTCCAGTCAATAGCCGGCGGATACCGCCGAAATCGCCGGAAACGTGCGAAATCGCCGGAAGTCAGCGGCGAATTGGCAGGCTTCCGGCGATCTCGGCGGGGACAGCGGTGGCGTTAGGTGAGCCGCACCTGGCGGTTCATGTCCTTGTACAACAGGTAGCGGAACTCACCCGGGCCGCCCGCGTAGCAGGCCTGCGGGCAGAAAGCGCGCAGCCACATGAAGTCCCCGGCCTCCACCTCCACCCAGTCATTGTTGAGCAGGTACATGGCCTTGCCCTCGAGCACGTAGAGGCCGTGTTCCATGACGTGGGTCTCCGGAAAGGGGATCACGCCGCCAGGCTGGAAGGTGACGATATTGACCTGCATGTCGTGTGCCAGGTCGCTGGAGTCCGTGAAACGGGTGGTCTTCCAGGCGCCGTCGGTGTCCGGCATGGAGGTCGGCTCCACGTCCTTCTCGTTGGTGACGAACGACTTCGCCTCGAAGCCCTCGAGCCGCTCGTACGCCTTGCGGATCCAGTGGAAGGAGACGATGTCGTCCGAGACGTTCTCCAGGCCCCACTCTGATCCGGCAGCAAGGTACGCGTAGCCGCCTTCCTCAAGGTGGTGCAGCTCGCCGTCCAGGGTCAGGTTGACCTTGCCCGTGGTGACGAAGACGACGCCTTCAACACCGGCCTCGAATTCTGCTTTGGGCGCCCCGCCGCCCGGGCCGATCTCAACGATCAGCTGCGAGAACGTGGTGGCGAAGCCGGAAATCGGCCGGGCTATGATCCAGGAGCGTGTGTTGGAGAATCCCGGCAGGTTGCTGGTCACGATGTCGGTCATGACGCCCTTGGGGATCACGGTGTAGGCCTCTGTGACGATGGCCCGTTCCGTGGTGAGCTGGGTCTGCGGCGGCAGGCCGCCCTGGGGGTAGTAGTACTTGCCCATCATGGGATCCTTACTTCGAAGTGGAGTGGGCCAGCCGCGGGTGGGCCAGTCCGGTCAGTTGGGGGATTCCGACGCCGGCAAGCGCCTGGACGTCTTCGGCGCCGACGGCTCCGCACTGGACGCCGCGCAGTACGAACGCGGCCAGCGCTCGCGCCGTGGCGGGCTCGTCCATGACCCCGCCCCCGGTGCGTTCCACGTAATTGCGAAGCCGTGCCGCGGCGGCCGGGAGCCCCTGGCGGTAGAACGCGTACGTGGCTGAGAACCGGCTGGGCAGCTGGGCCGGGTGCAGGTCCCAGCCCTGGTAGTAGCCGCGCTCCAGGGAGCGCCGCACCAGCCGTCCGTGCAGGCGCCAGGCGTCTTCCACGTTGTCGCCCACCGGGATGATGTTCGTGGAGCCGTCCGAAAGCCGGATGCCGGTTCCGGCCACTGCCAGCTGCATGACTTCCTTGGCGAAGTCCGCCACCGGGTGCTCCATGGACTGGTACTCCGCCGAGATCTGCAGCGAGCCGGAGTAGTCGTACGTTCCGTAGTGCAAACCGCTGATCCGGCCGGGCACGGCGTGCGGCAGCTGTGCCACCGGGGACGTTCCCTCCGGGCCGAGGATAAGCTGCGGCGTCTCCACCTGCACCTCGAACCGCAGCCGGCCGGCGGGCAGCGAGTGCGCTTCCTCCAGGCGGGAGACGGCAAAGTCCATGGCCTGCACCTGCGCCACGGTGGTGACCTTGGGCAGGGTGAGGATCAGGCCCTTCGGGAGTTCGCCCGCCGCGGCCAGGCCGGAGACGAACAGGTCCAGGGTGCGCAGGCCGCGGGCACGCGTGGCCGCCTCAAAGCACTTGAAGCGGATGCCGATGAACGGCGGAGCGCTGCCGGCCGCGACTGCGGCAGCCACGGCGGAAGCCGCAGCGACAGCGGCGGCGTCCTCGGCGTCGTCGCCCCTGTCCCCGAACCCGTCCTCGAAGTCCAGGCGCAGGTCCTCGATCGGTTCGCTTTCCAGCTTCGCGTGGACCCGTACAGCCACGGCCTCGGCCAGTTCGGCGTCCTGGCCCAGCAGGTGGCCCAGCCGGGCCAGTCCGCCGTGGGCGTCCGCCGTCGCCAGCGCCTGCGCGCCCCACTCGGCAGAGAACGACGGCGTGAAGCGGTCAGCGGGTACATACACGGTATGCACTGGCTGGCGGGTGCCGTCATCGCCCGGGTAGTTGCGCTCCAGGAGCTGGTCCGTGGCGGCCAGCTGGCGGTCGATCCGGGCGAGGTCCGCTGCGCTGAGGGAACCGGAGGGTACCGCCATGCCTCAGCCCACCAGTTCGTAGGCCGGAGTGGTGAGGAAGTCGGTGTAGTCCTCGGAAAGGCAGATGTCCCCGATCAGCTCGCTTGCCGGCTTGTAGTACTTGGCGAAGGCTTCCTCGCCCACTTCGCCGCGGAGCTTTTCCGTTTCCTCGGCGAGGATGGTGCTGACCAGTTCACGCGTCACCGTGTTGCCGGTGTCGGCCAGGACCACCTTGTTGCGGATCTGCTGCCAGACCTGCGAACGCGAGATCTCGGCCGTCGCGGCGTCCTCCATCAGGTTGTGGATGGCCACCGCGCCGTTGCCGGAAATCCACACGGCCGTGTAGGCGACCGCAACATAGAGGTTCAGGCGCAGCCCGGCCTCCGTGACCGTGCCGTCGGCCGAGGCGATGTCCAGCAGCTGGTCCGCCGTGACGCTGACCTCGGGACGCTGCTTGTCCAGCTGGTTGGGCCGCTCGCCCAGGACGGAATCAAACACTTCCTGGCACACCGGCACCAGGTCCGGGTGGGCCACCCACGAACCGTCGAAGCCGTCGTTCGCTTCACGCGTCTTGTCCGCCCGGACTTTCTCGAAGGCCTGGGCGGTGACCTCGGGCTGCTTGCGGTTGGGGATCACGGCAGCCATGCCGCCCATGGCAAAAGCGCCGCGGTGGTGGCAGGTCTTGACGAGCAACTCGGTGTAGGCGCGCATGAACGGTGCAGTCATGGCTACGGTGGCGCGGTCCGGCAGCACAAAGTCGGCGCCCGCGTCGCGGAAGTACTTGATGATGCTGAACAGGTAGTCCCAGCGCCCGGCGTTCAGTCCGGCCGCGTGGTCGCGGAGCTCGTAGAGGATCTCGTCCATCTCGAACGCCGCGGGGATGGTCTCAATGAGCACCGTGGCCTTGATGGTGCCCTGCGGGATGCCCAGGAAATCCTGGGCGAAGGTGAACACGTCGTTCCAGAGGCGGGCCTCCAGGTGGCTCTCCATCTTGGGCAGGTAGTAGTACGGGCCGTGGCCGTTGAGGACGAGCTGCTTGGCGGTGTGGAAGAAGTGCAGGCCGAAGTCCACCAGCGCACCGACGGTGTGTTCGCCGTCGAGCAGGAGGTGGCGTTCGTCCATGTGCCAGCCGCGGGGACGGGCCACCACGACGGCGAGCGGGGCATCCGTGCGGAGCCGGTATTCCTTGCCCTCCGGGGAGGTGAAGCTCAGGGTTCCGGTGGCCGCGTCGCGCAGGTTCAGGATCGCGTCGATGACGTTGGCCCAGGTGGGCGTGCTGGCGTCCTCAAGGTCCGCCAGCCACACCTTGGCGCCCGAGTTGAGCGCGTTGATGGCCATCTTGGCCGGCGAGGCCGGACCGGTCATTTCCACCCGGCGGTCCTGCAGCGCGGCAGGCGCCGGCGCAACCTTCCAGTCGCCCTCGCGGACATCCTTGGTTTCGGGCAGGAAATCGAGCTTTCCGGTCCGTGCCACCTGCTCGCGCTTGGCCACGCGGGCTTTGAGGAGTTCGGCGCGGGTGCCCGCAAACCGCTTGTGGAGCTCCTCCACGAAGGCCAGGGCCTTCGGGGTGAGGATTTCCTCTGCTCGTGCAATCGGCTGCGGGTCTGTGACTGAGAGAGCCATTGTCCGGGTCCTTTCTGGGCTGCGAATCAGGCGTTGGCGGGTTCTAGGGTTGCGTCTGCTGCGGTGGCTGTGCGCGCGGTGTGTGCCGCCTGGGCAGCGTGTGCTGCGTTTGCCACTGCAGCGGCCACGTCCGCCGCAACGTGCGGGTCGAAGACGCTGGGAATGATGTAGCTGGCGTTGAGCTCGTCGTCGGCCACGCGGTTGGCGATGGCCTCGGCCGCGGCCACGAGCATGTCCGGCGTGATGTCCGAGGCCCCGGCGTCCAGCAGGCCGCGGAAGAAGCCCGGGAATGCCAGGACGTTGTTGATCTGGTTGGGGAAGTCGCTGCGCCCCGTAGCCACCACTGCCGCATGCTTTGACGCTACCACCGGGTCGATTTCCGGTGTGGGGTTGGCCATGGCGAACACGATCGCGTCCGGGGCCATCGCGGCAACCTGCTCCTCGCCGATCACGTGCGGTGCGCTGACGCCGATGAACACGTCGGCGCCGACAAGTGCCTCGTGCAGGGTTCCGGAGAAGCCTTCCTCGTTGGTGTTGGCTGCAATCCAGGTGCGGTGTTCGTCGCCGTATTCCGCACCGGAGTGGATCGCGCCGGATCGTCCCGCGGCGATGATGTGCCGGGCGCCCTGGGCCTTGAGGAGCTGGATGATGGCCGAGCCTGCGGCGCCGACGCCGGAGACCACGATCTTGACCTCGGCGAGCTGCTTGCCCACCACGCGCAGGGCGTTGACCAGGGCGGCCAGGGTGACGATTGCCGTGCCGTGCTGGTCGTCGTGGAAGACGGGGATGTCGAGTTCCTCGCGGAGCCGGTTCTCGATTTCGAAGCAGCGCGGGGCCGCGATGTCCTCGAGGTTCACGCCGCCGTACACCGGTGCCAGGGCTTTGACGATCTTGATGATTTCCTCAGTGTCCTGGGTGTCCAGGCAGACCGGCCAGGCGTCCACGTTGGCGAACTGCTTGAAGAGGGCTGCCTTTCCTTCCATGACGGGGAGCGCCGCGGCCGGGCCGATGTTGCCCAGGCCCAGGACGGCGGAGCCGTCGGTGACGACGGCGATCGTGTTCCGCTTGACCGTCAGGTTGCGGGCCGCTGAGGGGTCCTCCGCAATGGCGAGGCAGACGCGGGCGACGCCGGGGGTGTAGGCACGGGAAAGATCGTCGCGGTTGCGGAGGGCAACCTTCGGGACCACTTCGAGCTTGCCTCCGAGGTGCATCAGGAACGTGCGGTCGGAGACGTGCTGGACCGTGACGCCGTCGAGCGCGTTCAGGGCGTCCTTGACGCGGGCGGCGTGTTCGTCGTCAGTGGTGTTGCAGGTGACGTCCACCACCAGGGTTTCGTGATGGGACTCGGTGACGTCCAGGGCGGTGATGGCTGCTCCGGCGGCTCCGACGGCGGCGGCCAGCTCGCTTGTCGCGGTGAAGCTGGACGGCGCTTCCACGCGCAGGGTGATCGAATTTCCGGGGCTCGGGTTCGCCATTGAATGTTCCTCCTGGTCGGGCCCGGGACGCGCAGCGTCTCCGGACGTGGTGCTCAATCAAATGTTTTCGTATTATGGATATTATTATCTACTTTGTGGAAACACAAGCCCCCGGTTGAACATCGACGGAGAACGATGCGTGCTGTATCTTGGGTCTTCTAAGCAATTTTTTTCACGATGTGGATAAGAGTTGTCGGAATCAATACCGCAGGAGACCACGGTTATGGCTGAAAAAGCCCCGGGAGGCGTGCAGTCAGTTGAGCGCGTCTTCGAACTTTTGGAACTGATCACTGATGCCGGCGGGGACGTCACGCTCAGCGAGCTCTCATCCTCCACCGATCTGCCGCTCCCCACCATCCACCGCCTGCTGCGTACCCTGGTCACGCTGGGCTACATCCGCCAGCTGCCCAACCGGCGCTATGCCCTCGGTCCGCGGCTCATCCGGCTTGGCGAAGGCGCCAACAAGCAGCTCGGCGCCCTGGCCCGGCCGCAGCTCAAATCTCTCGTGGACCGGCTGGGGGAGACCTCCAACATGGCCGTGCTGGACTCGGACATGGTCATCTACGTGGCCCAGGTGCCGTCCCTGCATTCCATGCGCATGTTCACCGAGGTGGGCCGCCGCGCACACACCCATGCCACCGGCGTCGGCAAGGCGATCCTGGCCCAGCTGGATGACGAGACCGTCCGCGGGATCGTCCAGCGCAGCGGCATGCCCACGCCCACGCCCAAGAGCATCGGCGACATCGATTCCCTCCTGCTGGACCTGAAGCTGATCCGGGAACGCGGTTACTCCATTGATGAGGAAGAGCAGGAGATCGGGGTCCGCTGCTTTGCGATGGCCGTCCCCAACGCGCCGACGCCCACGGCCATCTCGGTGTCCGGGCCGGTGTCCCGCGTGGACCAGTCCTTCGCCGAACGCGCCATCCCGCTCCTGCGCGAAGCAGCCCAGGCAATCTCCGACGAGCTCAACCAAGGCTGACCTCCCGCCGTCGAACTCGCCGCGTCACGTCGGCGAGTTCGACGGCGGCCGCCGCTACAGCGGGCGGCTGTCGCTGAGAGTGCCGTCGCTGACCGTGCCGCCCCCGGCGGCGGGTTCGAGCGAGATCATCGGGGACCGGCGCTCCAGGGCGCGGAAGACGACGAAACCGAGTGCGCAGCCGAGGAACCAGCTGTAGTTGCCGATCCAGGTGGCGTTCACCGCGGTGGCGCCGGTGTCGAGAAGGATCTTGGGAATCAGCACGGAGGCGATGGAGATGGCGCCGCTGATGGCAACGGCCTTGACTGCGTTCGGGTTGTAGCCGTTCCGGAACCAGTACCGGCCGGTGGTCTTCAGCGTGTACATGTCGTCCACCCAGACTTTCTGACGGCTCACCACGTAGTACCCGGCGATCAGGATGCCGAACAGCGGGCCGATCAAGGCGCCCAGAACACCGAGGGTGTAATGGATGGCGTCGTTGTTGGAGTACCAGTTCCACGGGGTCAGGATGACGGAGCCGACGGCGGCAATCATGCCGCCTGCCCGCCAGCTGATTTTCTGCGGGCTGACGTTGGAGAAGTCGAACGCCGGCGAGATGAAGTTGGCCACGATGTTGATGCCCACGGTGGCGATGACGAAGGTCAGTCCGCCCAGCAGCACGGCGAAGACGGTGTCGATTTCCTGGACCGTCTTGACAGGGTCCGTGATGAGGCGGCCGAACACCGGAATGGTGGCGGACGCCGTGATGACGGTCAGGAGCGAGAAGAACAGGAAGTTCACCGGCAGGCCCAGGAAGTTGCCCTTCTTGACCGCCTTGTAGCTCTTGCCGTAGCGGGCGAAGTCGCCGAAGTTGAGCATCGGGCCGGAGAAGTAGGACACCACCAGGGCGATGGCGGAGATCATGACGGGGATGGAGGCCGCGAAGTCCAGTGGCGGACCGCTGGACAGGTTCAGGCTGATGTTGCCGATGCCCGCTTTGGAGACGAGGTAGATCGCGAGGATCAGCATGACCACGTAGACGGCGGGGCCGGCGAAGTCGATGAACTTGCGGATGCTTTCCATGCCGTTCCAGAAGAGGGCGGCCTGGGCCACCCAGAGGATGCCGTAGCAGATCCAGCCCAAGGCGGAGAGGCCCAGGAATCCGTTCTGTTCAACGTCGTACAGCGGTGCCATGCCGGGGAAGAACTTGAGGAAGACGATGACCAGGGCCTCGGAGGCGAGGAACGTCTGGACGCCGTACCAGGCCACTGCGATGAGCCCGCGGATGATGGCCGGGATGTTGGCGCCCTTGACGCCGAAGACGGCCCGGTTGATGACGGGGTACGGGACACCGGTCAGCTGGCTGGGCTTGGCCACGAGGTTGCAGAAGATATTGACGATGACGATGCCGGCCAGCAGGGCCACGAGGACCTGCCAGCTGGCCAGGCCCAGTGCGAAGAGGCTTCCCGCCGTGACGTAGCCGCCGATGCTGTGGACGTCCGACATCCAGAAGGCGAACAGGTTGTAGCTGGTCCAGCGCTGGTTCTTCAGGGGGACCAGGTCCTCGTTGCTGAGCCGGGGATCGTACTCGGGGAGCTGGCCGGTGCGGGCGGGCGCGTCAACCGGGGCTGCGGCCATTGCGGAGTCTGTCATGGGTTCCTCAGAAAGATTGGGACAGCCGCCGATCCGGCCGTTTCACGCTTTCAATTAGATGGAACCAATGTTTCAAAGCTGTTTCCGGCGCAACAAATCCTGTTTACTTCGCCTCGATCTCGCCGAGGGTGTCAAACATGCCCGTGACCTCGCGGACCCGGTCGCGGCCGCTGCGTCCCAGTGCGATGAGCACGCCGTTTGCCAGGACGCTCACCAGGCTCATGGCCGCGGCGTAGCTGTCAAAGGCGTGGGTACCGTCCACCGGGCACTCGAGCCACATGGTGGCGTCGGCGGCCAGCCGGCGTGCGCTCGGATCACCGATCAGGATGACTGTTGCCCCGGTGGCCGATGCGGCCTGGAGGATCTTGCGGAACCCGGCGGGCCGCCGTCGGAAGCCGAACAGAACCGCCGCGTCCCCCGGTCCCAGTCCCGCCAGTTCTTCGCCCAGGCTCTGGCCCGGCTGCGGCGCCAGGGAAACGCCCGGGCGGCACTGAAGGAGCTGCTGCCGGAAGTGCAGCGCCACGGGGTAGCTGTTGCGGAAGCCGAGCAGCAGCACCGTTCCGGCGCCGGCGAGTTTGTTGCCGGCCTCCGAGAGCTTGTCCTCGTCGAGCGATTCAGCCAGCCGGCGCAGGTTTTCCTGCTCCTGCGCCAGGTGGGCGGCCAGGCCGCCGTCGGATGACTGCGGACCCAGCGGCATGCCGCTGGAACGGATGGACCGGGTGTGCTCCTTGACCTCGTTAAAATCCTCGAAGCCGAGCCGCCGGAACAGCCGGCTCATGGTCGCTTTGGAAACACCGCTCAGCCTGGCCAGTTCAGCGGCGTTGTAGACGGCGAGGTCGCCCAGGCGGTCCAGGAGCGTGTCTGCGGCTTTCTGCTCCTGGGGGCTGAGCTCCGCATACTGCCGTTCGATTCGTTCATCGATCCTCATGAAACAACCGTCTCACAGCCCACGCAAAGCGCGAACGGACAGTTGCGGCCCTTCGGAAAGGGGCCGCAACTGTCCGTTCGCGCTTCTTGTGGCGGTCTGCGCGCTTAGTGATCAGATTTCGACGACGACTCCACCGGGACTTCCTTGCCGTCGCAGTCGATCAGCTTGCCGTCTTCGAAGCGGTCGCCGTGGGCCAGGCACTTGAGGTCCTCCTCCCGGACCACGCGGCCCGTGCCGGCCACGAAGACCGACTGGTTCTCGGAGTTGCCGGCCTTGAGGTGGTTGAAGAGCAGGTTCAGCAGGATGGCCATGACGGCGGCCGAGCTGATGCCCGAGTGGAAGATGGTGCCGAACCAGGACGGGAACTTGTCATAGAACGCCGGCGCAGCGATCGGGATCATGCCGAAGCCGATGGACGCCGCCACGATGATCAGGTTCATGTTGTTCTTGTACTCCACTTTGGCCAGTGTCCGGATGCCGCTGGCGGCAACCGTTCCAAAGAGTACGACGCCGGCACCGCCCAGGACGGGAGTCGGCACCGCTGCGACCACCCGGCCAAGAACCGGCAGCAGGCCCAGGATCACCAGGATGAGGCCGCCGGCGCTGACCACAAAGCGGCTCTTGACGCCCGTGATGGCCACCAGGCCCACGTTCTGGGCGAAGGCGCTCTGGGTGAAGGAGTTGAACAGGGGCGAGATGGCGCTGGAGAGCATGTCGGCCCGCAGCCCGTCGCCGATGCGCTTGGAGTCAACCTTCGTGCCCACGATCTCGCCCACGGCAATGATGTCGGCGGAGGTCTCGGTGAGCGTCACCAGGATGACGATCAACATGGAGATGATCGCGGCAATCTCGAAGGTGGGCGGACCGAACGCGAAGGGGGTGGGGAACGCGACGATCTCGCCCTGGCCCACCTTGGAAAAATCAGCCATGCCGAAGACGAAGGCAATCAGCGTGCCAAGCACCATGGCCAGCAGGATCGAAAGCCGGGAGATTGCGGCGTTGCCCACCTTGCTCAGGAGCAGCACGATCGCCATGGTGGCTGCGGCCAGGCCGATGTTGGCCATGCTGCCGTAGTTCGGTGCCTTGCTGTTGCCGCCCATGGCCCAGTTGGCCGCGACCGGCATCAGGGTCAGTCCGATGGTGGTGATGACTGTACCCGTGACCACCGGCGGGAAGAAGCGGATGATCTTGGAGAACAGCGGGGTGATGAGCAGGCCGATCAGGGAAGCTGCAATGACCGAGCCGAAGACCGCCTGGATTCCGCCGCCGCCGTGGACAATCGCCACCATGGTGGAAACCCCGGCGAAGGAGACGCCCTGGACCAGCGGCAGTTTGGACCCGAAGAAGGGAATGCCGATGGTCTGCAGGATGGTGGCCAGGCCGCCGACGAAGAGGCAGGCTGCAATCAGCAGGCCGATGTCCTGCGAGGACATTCCGGCGGCTGCGCCGATGATCAGCGGCGGGGCGATGATGCCGCCGTACATGGTGAGGACGTGCTGGAAGCCGTAGGCGAAGGTGCTTCCGAGTGGCAGCCGCTGGTCTTCGGGGCGGTCGGACTGCTTGCGGCCGGTGGCGGCCGATGCAGCAGCCGTTTTCTTCTTGGTGTTCATGGCAGACTTTCTTGGTGTTCATGGCAGACGTCTTTGTCTGGCTAACGGTGTCTGGCTAACAGTTGTGAATCGTTTGGGTGTGCCTGGGCCGGAGTTTTTGTCCAGATAATGGGCCTTTGAGCGTGCTCAAGCCTCGATATCTGGACAAAAACTCCGGCGGTGCGGGGTGGGCTGGGCCCGCTACTGGCCGCTTAGCAGAAGCCGGCGATGCCGGACCAGGCGATGTCCGCCGGGGCGGCGTCCTCGCGCTGGACCGTGGCCTCGATCAGGCCGTACGGACGGTCTGCGGCAAAGAAGACCTCGTTGGGGTTGTCGAGGCCGAACGGCGAGAGGTCCACCAGGAAGTGGTGCTTGTTGGGCATCGAGAACTTGATCTCGTCAATCTCGCTGTGCGCTTCCAGGACCTTGGCGCCCATGTCGAACAGGGTCTGCTGCAGGGCGTGCGAGTACTTCTCGGTGAAGCCCTCCAGCAGCAGGCTCTTGACGTCTTCGTAGCTCTTGTTGAAGTCGAGCGATGTGAAGTCCGTGTTGGCGTTGAAGCGCCAGCGCGCGGAGACATCCGTGGCCAGGATGCGGTCCGTGGTTTCCGGCAGGGTGGTGTACTTGTCACGCGGGTAGCCGACGAAGCCGGACTGGGTGGACTTGAGGACGGTGAGGTCCTTCAGGCCCGAGATGAGGTGCGTTGCCGCGCCGTCGCGGACCAGCACCGCCGTGCGGACCTCCTGGCCATTGCGCACGAAGGAATGGTCGTGCTCGGCGCCGTGGGCCTGGATCCGGTCCCAGCTGTAGGACTCGGCTTCCCAGCGGCCCCCGCTGACCCAGTCGAAGCTGGACGTGAAGTGCTCGCCCAGCCGCAGGAGGAAGGCCTCCGGGGATCCGACGCCTTCCCGGGCAAACGCGTAGATGGTGTTCTTCTGCGTGTCCGTGGCCACGACGTGGCTGTTGTCGCCTTCGAGGTGGGCGGCGGCGAAGTCACCGCGGAGCTGCGAGGTGACGTTCAGGTCTTCGATCTCGTGGCGGTCGGTGTCGCGGGTGATCTTGACGACCCGGACTTCGGCCTTGCCGTACTGGTTCTGGCCGAGGATGATTTTGCTGCTCATGGTCTGTTCCCAACTTCCGTGATGTGGAACCAAGGTTCCATCATTGAAATTAAGCGCGTGTTACCCACGCGTTTCTGATGGAGCCGACCCAACAAAAAAGAGCCGGCATCCAATGACGCCAGCTCATTACGACCCTGCCTGCTGCTCCCAGGTTACGTGACCTACGCCACGAGTTGGTTTAAAGCGTAGCCGAGCTTCGCCGTGGTGTACATCACTCATTGAAAAATCCGATTGTGACCGGCGGCCTCGCGAACCATTGACGAACCGTCGGGCCGGGCTCTAGGCTATTTCACATAGCAAAAGTTATTTTCCATTTTGCGGAATCTTGAGAGCGTGACCAACCACCTCGGAGGAGGATCAGATGTACCAGCAGGACACAACGCCGGTTGCACCGGCACAGACGGCGGCACCTTCAGTCCAGGAGTTCTACCTCCCCCTCGGAGGCGGAACGGATCCGGACTTCTACCTGCCCGCAGACCGGGAGCATGTCCCGGGCCGCTTCTCGCGCTGGGTCCACGGCCTGCCGGGCTTCGGCGGCCAACGTTCGTCGCGAGGCTGACGACGCGCATCTGCGCTGACGGGCACTTTGCGTGTCTCCTGCATCAGGAGCCCGGACGCCCCGGCCATTCCTTGCCGGCCCACGGGTCATAGTCGGCAATGAGCTCCTCCTGCGGCGGACGCTCCGCTTCGGGGATGTGCTGCAGGTTCACCCGCACCCGGTACCAGAGCGAGCTCGATCCGCGCATTCCGTCGACGAGCACATCGGCGGGATGCAGGCCTGGGACCAGGTCGGCATGCCGGGTCTTCCACTGATCCAGCGCTTCGAGCGCCTCAGGCTTGGTCCTGGTGCGGGCCACCTCGATGAGCGGCATCACGGACTGCCGGCGGCCGGAGCCGTCACCGCTGCGCGGCGGTTTCTCGGCGGGCCCGAGTTCGGCCGCCAGTGCGAGGAGCCCGTCGAGGGAGCCCGGCGCGTCGTCGATCCCGGTGTGGGGGTCGCCCACTTCCGCGAAACGCGAGGGCACCGTCAGCACCGTGAACTGTTCCGGCCGGGTGGAGCGGACCTCGTCCCAGGCCAGGGGTGTCGAGACCCGGGCATCGGGCAGGGGCCGGATCGAATACGCCGAGGCTACGGTGCGGTCCTTGGCGTTCTGGTTGAAGTCGACAAACACACTCTCGCCGCGCTCCTCCTTCCACCACCGCGCGGTGGCCAGGCCGGGGGCGCGGTTCTCCACCTCGCGGGCCAGGGCCTCGGCGGCCAGCCGCACGTCGCGGTATGACCACTGCGGCGCGATGCGCACCAGGATGTGGAGTCCGCGTGATCCACTCGTCTTCGGCCACCCCGCGAGCCCGACGTCGCCGAGCACCTCCCGCGCAACATAGGCGACGTCGACGATCTGCGACCAGTCGACCCCCGGCATCGGATCAAGGTCCACCCGCAGCTCGTCGGGGTGCTCGAGGTCCTCGGCGCGCACGGGGTGCGGGTTGAGGTCCAGGCAGCCAAGGTTGACCACCCACGCCAGGCCGGCGGCATCCCGGATGACGGCCTCTTCGGCCGACGTCCCGGACGCGTAGTGCAGTGTTGCCGTCTCGATGAAGCCGGGGTGGTTTTCGGGCACGCGCTTCTGGAAGAACGGCTCGGCGTCGATGCCCTTCGGGAAGCGCTTGAGCACCATCGGCCGGCCGCCGGCGCCGCGCAGTGCGCCGTCCGCGACAGCGAGGTAGTAGCGCACCAGGTCCAGCTTCGTCAGCCCGGGCTCGGGGAACACCACCTTGTCCGGACTCGAAATGCGAACCTCGGTGCCGTCAATGGTGAGGATCTCGGGCGGGGCCTTCGACGGGCTCATTCCGCCACGCTAGCAACGATCGGCTGCCGCGGCATAGCCCCGCGGCCCTAGCCGTTCACCAGCTTCCGGGCCGCAGCCGAATGCTCCGCGATGAGACCGCAAACGTCCAGCCCCGGAATTTGCCCGTCCACCACGCGCCACCGCCCGCCCACCATCACCCGGTCGGCCCGGTCCGCCCCGCACAGCAGGAGCGCGGCGAGGGGATCGTGGCTGCCGGAGAACCGCAGCTCGTCAAGCCTGAACAGCGCCAGGTCCGCTTGCATCCCCGGCGCCAGCTGCCCCAGGTCGGAACGGCCCAGCACGGCCGCCGACCCCCGCGTCGCCCAGCCCAGCGCGCGCTCCACCGGCACCTGCGCGCCGTAGCGCAGCCGCTGCAGGTACAGCGCCTGCCGCGCCTCCAGGATCATGTTCGAGGCATCGTTCGACGCCGACCCGTCCACTCCCAGCCCCACGGGCACTCCCGCGTCCTCCAGTTCGAGCACCCGGGCAGTACCCGAAGCCAGCCGCATGTTGGACGTGGGGCAATGCGCGACGGCGGTCCCCGCGGATCCCAGCGCAGCGATCTCGGCGTCGCTGAAGTGGATGCCGTGGCCCAGCCAGGTCCGGTTGCCGAGCCATCCCACGCTGTCCAGGTATTCCACCGTGCGGAGCCCGAACATTTCCCGGCAGAAGTCCTCCTCGTCCAGGGTTTCGGCGAGGTGCGTGTGTAGCCGGACATCATGCCTGTCCGCCAAAACAGCGCTTTCGGTCATGATCTCCTTGGTCACCGAAAACGGCGAACACGGTGCCAGCGCGATCTGGATGACGGCGCCGTCGCCCCGCTCGTGGTACTCGCGGATCAGCCGTTCGCTGTCCGCCAGGATCACGTCCGGCGGCTGGACGGTGGACTGCGGCGGCAGCCCGCCGTCGTCCTGTCCGAGCGTCATCGAACCGCGGGTCAGCGTGGCGCGCATACCCAGTTCCCGCACTGCCCGGACCTCGATGTCGATGGCATCCTCCATGCCTGCCGGGAAGAGGTAGTGGTGGTCCGCCGCGGTGGTGCAGCCGGAGAGCAGCAGTTCCGCGAGGGCAACCGTGGTGGCCAGCTCCAGGTCCCGCGGCGTGAGCCGGGCCCAGACGGGGTACAGGTTCTGCAGCCACGGGAACAACGGGGCGTTGGCCGCCGGACCCCAGGCGCGCGTGAGCGTCTGGTAGAAGTGGTGGTGGGTGTTGATCAGGCCGGGCAGCAGGACGTGGCTGCCGGCGTCGAACGTTTCCTGGCAGGGTGCGGAGGGCAGCTGGCCGGCGGCGAGGACTTCCGTGATGATGCCGCCGCTCACCACGATTCCGCCGGTGGCGTCCAGCGCGTTTGCGGTGAAAGCCGCGAGCGGATTACGGATCCAGAGCCGGGAATCGGCAGGGTGGTTGGTCATGGGGCGGGCTCCTGTCTGAGCGTGCGGACGAAATGCCAGCTCAGGGAGGGCCTGTCTGCTGATCCAGGCGTCCCCGCGGGGGAAAGGTGCGCCGCCGGGTGGGCATCAGCGTAAGGCGCCAGGAAGTGCCGCGTCAACGCGCCGTTTGTGACCGTCCGCAGTAACCCCAGGCCAACAGTCAAATTTCACATCTCGAAATTAACTTTCCGAAAATCTATGGCGCAGCTCACGTTCCGGTGCTAATCTCGATTTTGCCAAAGGCGGGCCCCCGGACTCCGGGGAAGCTATCTACCAGGCGCAACTTAACCTTCAAAAGCACATGCTGAAGCCTGGTAACCGTCGCAACTGGCCCTTTCGTCCCACCTCGGCGTACCGGCTTCCCAGCAAAGGGAGTCGCATCATGAGTACCACCGTCACGGCCCAGGAATTCCTGGCCAGATCCATCGAGTTGGCCACTGCCAACGTCCTCAACAGCGGCGGTCCGTTCGGTGCCGTCATTGTCACGGCAGACGGACAAGCGTTCGACGGCGTCAACCGCGTCACCGCCACCAACGATCCCACTGCCCACGCCGAAGTCACAGCGATCCGCCGCGCCTGCAGCGAACTCGGCACCTTCGACCTCACCGGCGCAACCCTCTACACCAGCTGCGAGCCGTGCCCCATGTGCCTGGCCTCGGCGCTGTGGGCACGGGTTGAGCGCGTGGTCTTCGCGGCGGACAGGCACGACGCCGCCTCCGTGGGCTTCGACGACGCCGTGTTCTACGAGTACTTCGAAAACGACCAGCGCGATGCGCTCATGCCGGTGGCCAGGCTGCACCTCGAGGACCCCCAGGCGCCGCCCGTCCTCGAACCGTTCACCACCTGGAACACTCTTGATTCCAGGATTGACTACTAGGGCCGGTGGCTGAGATGACAATCCTGGACACTACTTCCGAAGGGCAACCGCAGCACGGCGGGCAACAGCAGCCGGCAGCCCCCCAACGCCCGAAGCCGTCGAATGCTTTCCTGGACCGCTTCTTCGAGATCACCAAGCGCGGCTCCACCGTGGCCCGCGAAGTGCGCGGCGGCCTGGTCACCTTCTTCACCATGGCGTACATCGTTATCCTGAATCCGCTGATCCTGGGCGGATTCAGCGCGGACAATGCCCCCACCGACGTTGCCGGGGGCTGGCTGTCCGCCGCGCAGGTGGGTGCGGTCACCGGCCTCACCGCCGGCATCATGACCATCCTGTTCGGCCTGATCGCCAACCTGCCGTTCGGGCTGGCCGCGGGCCTGGGCATCAACTCCTTCCTGGCCGTGGCCGTGATCCAGGAAGTCACCTGGGCCGAGGCCATGGGCCTGGTGGTCATCAACGGCATCCTGATCGTCCTCTTCGGCGTCACCGGTGCCCGGACAGCCATCTTCCGGGCCGTGCCCAAGGAGCTCAAGGCCGCCATTACGGTGGGCATCGGCCTGTTCATCGCCTTCATCGGATTCGTTGACTCGGGCTTTGTCCGGGCCACGACGGCGGGACCCCCGGTCCAGCTGGGCGACAACGGGTCCATCACCTCGGTTCCCACCCTGGTGTTCATCGTGGGCCTGCTGGTCATGGGCATCCTCGTGGCCCGCAAGGTCCAGGGCGGCCTGCTGATCGGCATCGTCGCCACCACCGTGCTGGCCGCCGTGGTCGAGGCGGTCATGAAGATCGGGCCCGGCAGCGCAAGCAACCCCGGCGGCTGGCACCTGAACACCCCGGTCCTCTCCGGCCAGCTTGTCTCCGCCCCTGACCTGTCCCTGGTGGGGCAGTTCGACCTCTTCGGCTCCTTCGGCCGGATCGGTGCCCTGGCTGCGGTGATGCTGGTCTTCACACTGGTGTTCACCAACTTCTTTGACGCCATGGGCACCATGACCGGCCTGGCCAAGAGCGCCGGCGTGGCGCACAAGGACGGCACGTTCCCCCGGCTCAAGTCGGCCTTCATCGTCGAAGGCCTGGGAGCCGTGGCCGGCGGTGCCACCTCCGGTTCGTCCAACACCGTGTACATCGACTCCGCTGCGGGCATCGGGGAAGGCGCCCGCACGGGCCTGGCTTCCGTGGTCACCGGCGTGCTGTTCCTGGGTTCGATGTTCCTGACCCCGCTCACCTCCGTGGTGCCGCTCGAAGTCGCGGCAGCCGCCCTGGTGGTGGTGGGCGCCATGATGATGGCCCAGATCCGCGAGATCAAGTTCAGCAAGTTCTCCGTGGCGCTGCCGGCCTTCCTGACCATCGTCACGATGCCGCTGAGCTACTCGATCGCCAACGGCATCGGCGTGGGCTTCATCTCCTGGGCGGTCATCAGTGCCTGCTCGGGGAAGATCCGGAAGGTGCACCCGCTGATGTGGGTGGTCACGGCCGGCTTCCTGGTGTACTTCGCCCGCGGTCCCATCAACGCGCTGCTGGGCGCGTAGGCACTCCCGCGCAGGCACTCCCGCGCAGGGACCACCGCGGAGGGACCACACAGACCGGACCGGGGCAGGCAGATGGGGCCGGCCCCGGTCCACCAAACTTGATGATCGCCAGCGGCGACATCCACCAAACTGCATCATCGCCGACTGCAGGGAAAATACTGCCGGCGCCACAACCGCCGGTGCTTCCCCCGGCGCAGGATAGGAACGAGAATATGGACACCATCGCCGCGCAGGAAAAGGGAGTGCAGCAATGTTGGATCTGATGCCTTCGCTGAAGGAATGGCAGCCCGCCGTCTCCGGACGGCGCTGCGCGGTAGCCACCGTGGTGGGTGCCGGCGGATCCGTGCCGAGGCCGCTGGGCACCTCCATGCTCGTGTCCGAATCCGGCGAGGTCCTGGGGAGCCTGTCCGGCGGGTGCGTTGAAGGCGCCGTCGTGGAGGCGGCGCTGGAGGCAATGCACGACGGCGGCATGCGCCGTGAGTATTTCGGCTACAGCACCGAGGACGCGTTCGCCGCCGGGCTCACCTGCGGCGGGGAGCTGGAGGTCCATATCGAGCCGCTCGGCACAGCGCCCGGGGGGCTCCGGCTGGAGAACCTGCGAACCCTTGCCGGCGACGGAGCTGCCGGCGCCCTCGCCCTGATCCGGCGGGTTGACGCCCACGGGGGCGGCGCCGTCGTGATCCAGGATCCGGCAACGTTTCTCCCCGGGCAATCAGCGGAACTGGCAGTACTTCTGGGCCTGGATGGCGCCAACGGGCGGGAGGCGCGCCGGCTGATGCGGGCTGCCGCTGCCCAGCTGGAACCGCTGCTGCGCGGCGGCCGGACCGGCCTGGTCCGGCTCGCCCCGCCGGAGGGCTGCCTTTCCGACACGGCTGTGCCACAAAAAGCAGGGGCCAGCGCGGCGACCAGTCCGGAGCCCATCACCCTGCTCGTGGAGAGCCGGCTGCCACCGGCCCGGCTGCTGATCTTCGGTGCCAACGACTTCGGCGCCGCCCTGCTGCCCGGCGCCCAGTTGCTGGGGTACCACGTGACCCTGTGTGACGCCCGTCCGGTCTTCGCGGGCCAGGCACGGTTCGCCGGCGCGGACCAGGTGGTCACCGCTTGGCCGCACCGCTACCTGGCCGAGGAAGCCGCGGCCGGCCGGATCGACGCCCGGACCGTCGCCTGCGTCCTGACCCACGACCCCAAGTTCGACATCCCCCTGCTGCAGGCGGCCCTCGGCCTGGACCTGGCCTATGTGGGCGCGATGGGCTCCCGGCGCAGCCACCGGCAACGGGTTGATTCCCTGCTCGCCGCGGGAGTCAGCGCCGAGGACCTTGCCCGGCTGCATTCGCCCATCGGACTGGATCTTGGCGCTGTTACCCCGGCCGAGGTGGCCGTGTCCATCACGGCCGAACTCGTGGCCGGCCGCAACCGCCGCGCGGGCTCCACCGTGCAGGCCGCGTCCCTGAAGGACGGTGCCGGCCCCATCCACGGCGCAGGCCCTCTTCACGGCACCTTTTCCAACGTCACCACCCCGCAACACCAGGAGACACCATGGACATGAACACCATCGAGGCCGTGGTCCGCACCGAGGACCCGGCCGAATGGCGCGACGGGGATGCCTGGCTCGCCGGCGGAACGGTCCTCTTCTCCTACGGCAGCCTCGCCTTCGGAAAAGAACCGCTCCGGCGCCTGCTGGACCTCGGCGCCGCCGGCTGGCCTGCCGTCACAATCAGTGAAGACGGCATTGAACTCGCGGCCACCTGCACGGTGGCGGAGCTCTATGCGCTGCCTGCCTCCGACACGGTGGCGGAACACGCAGCCGCCTGGCCCGCCCTGGACCTCATCCGGCCCTGCTGCGACTCCTTCGTAGCCTCCTTCAAGGTGTGGAACATGTCCACCGTCGGCGGCAACCTCTGCACCTCCCTGCCCGCCGGCCCCATGATTTCGCTCTGCGCCGCGCTCGACGCAGTGGCCACCATCCACGGTCCCGGCGGCTCCCGCCGCACCGTCCCGGTGGCCGACTTCGTCACGGGGGACGGCAAGAACTGCCTGGTCCCCGGCGAACTCCTGCGCAGCATCCACCTCCCGGCGTCGGCCCTCGCGTCCCGCGTGGCGTTCCGCCGGCTGTCCCTCAGCAACCTGGGACGGTCGGGGGTGCTGTTAATCGGAAGGCTCGACGCCGACGGCACCCTGGTCCTCACCGTCACCGCCGCCACCCGGCGCCCCGTGCAGCTGCGCTTTCCGGCACCGGCGGGGGATGCACCGTCCGGAGACGCGTCATCCGGCGCCCCGACGTCGGCGGCTGCCCTCGTCGAGGCCCTCGACGCCGCCATTCCGACCGAGCTCTACCACGACGACATCCACGGCCTGCCCGCGTGGCGGAAAGACATGACGGTCCGGCTGGCGGAGGAAATCAGGGCCGAACTGGCAGCCCCTGCCGGGGTTCCGCCCGCCCGCGTCTCCGGGGACTTCTGGCCGCCGCAGCGCAACGCACAGCACACAGCTTCACCGCAGGCTTCGCCTCAGCAGGAAGGGGCCTGAGCATGGCCAACACCACCACCCGCACCATCGACATCAACGGCGTCCCGGCCACTGCCGAACCGCGCCCTGGCCAGTGCCTGCGCACTTTCCTGCGGGAGCAGGGCAACTTCGGCGTCAAGAAAGGCTGCGACGGCGGCGACTGCGGTGCCTGCACGGTCCATGTGGACGGCACGCCCGTGCACAGCTGCATCTACCCGGCTGTCCGTGCGGAAGGCCACGCCGTCACTACCGTCGAGGGCCTCGCCGGCACCTGCGGCAGTTCCGAAGCCGCCGGGGCACTCCACCCGATGCAGCAGCAGTTCCTGGACCGCCAGGGATTCCAGTGCGGATTCTGCACGGCCGGCATGGTGATGACGGCCGCCACGTTCACCGAGAAGCAGAAGGAAAATCTGCCCCGGAACCTCAAAGGCAACCTCTGCCGCTGTACCGGCTACCGGGCCATCGACGATGCCGTCTGCGGCCGCGAAGGACACCCGGACCCCCGGGGCCCCGGTTCGGGCATCGCCGGCGAAGGCCAGCCCGAGCCGAAACCGGGCCAGCTGGGAGACGACGTGCCCGCCCCCGCCAGCCTCGCCGTCGTGACGGGAAAGGCCCGTTACACCCTGGACGTGCCCGCGGAGGAACTGCCCGGCCTGTTGCATTTGAAGCTGCTGCGGTCGCCGCACGCCCACGCCCGGGTCATCTCCATCGACTCAACCGCCGCCCTCCAAGTACCCGGCGTGGTGGCCGTCTTCACCCACGAGGACGCCCCCGCGCAGCTGTTCTCCACCGCCCAGCACGAGCTCTACACGGACGATCCGGATGACACGCGCGTCCTGGATGACGTGGTGCGGTTCATCGGACAGAAGGTTGCCGCCGTCGTCGCCGATTCCGTGGCGGCCGCGGAAGCCGGCGTCCGCGCGCTCAAGGTGGAGTACGAGGTCCTCGACGCCGTCTTCACCCCGGAGGAAGCCATGCGCCCCGGTGCCCCGGCGGTCCACGGGGAAAAGGACGCCACCACGGCGCGCATCAGCCGGCCCGAACAGAACGTGGTGGCGGAGCTGCATTCGGAACTGGGCAGCGTAGCCGCCGGGTTCGCCGAGGCGGAATTCATCCATGAACAGACCTACCGGACCCACCGCGTGCAGCACACGGCGCTGGAAACGCACGCCGCCATCGCCTCGGTCGACGACGACGGCCGGCTCCAGGTCCGCACGTCGAGCCAGGTCCCGTTCCTGGTCCGGCGCACCCTGTCCCGCGTCTTTGGCATGCCCGAGGAACAGATCCGCGTGGTGGCCGGCCGGGTGGGGGGCGGCTTCGGCGGCAAGCAGGAGGTGCTCACGGAAGACGTCGTTGCCCTCGCCGCCATGAAATTGAAGCGTCCGGTGCAGCTCGAATTCACCCGCACCGAGCAGTTCACGTCCGCCACCACCCGGCACCCGTTCACCATCCACCTCAAGGCCGGAGCCAGCAAAGACGGCATGCTGACGGCGCTGCAGCTGGACGTCCTCACCAACACCGGCGCGTACGGCAACCACGCCCCGGGAGTAATGTTCCACGGCTGCGGCGAATCACTGGGCGTGTACAAATGCGCCAACAAGAAGGTGGACGCGCATGCCGTGTACACCAACACGGTGCCGTCCGGGGCGTTCCGCGGCTACGGCCTGAGCCAGATGATCTTCGCCATCGAGTCCGGCATCGACGAGCTCGCCACCGGGATCGGGATGGATCCGCTGGAGTTCCGCCGCCGCAACATGGTCCTCGAGGGCGACGACATGCTCTCCACCCACTCCGAGCCGGAAGAGGACGTGCACTACGGCAGCTACGGCCTGGACCAGTGCACCAGCCTGGTGCAGGACGCCTTGGCCCGGGGGCTCGAACGGTACCGGGCCGCCGGCCTGGACGACCTGGGCCCGGACTGGGTTACGGGGGAGGGGACGGCGCTGTCCATGATCGACACCGTCCCGCCGCGCGGCCACTTTGCCCACTCCAGGCTCCGGCTCCTTCCGGACGGCACGTACGCCGCCGACGTCGGGACCGCCGAATTCGGCAACGGCACCACCACTGTCCACGCGCAGCTCGCGGCCACCGCGCTGTCCACGACGGCGGGGCGCGTCACCGTGCGCCAGTCGGATACGGACCTCGTGCAGCACGACACCGGCGCCTTTGGGTCGGCCGGAACCGTGGTGGCGGGCAAGGCCACCCTCGCCGCGGCGGAAGAGCTCGCGGTCCGGATCCGCGCGTTCGCCGCCGGCATCCGGCAGGTCCAGTCCTCCGGCTGCGTGCTCGAGGAAGACGCCGTCGTGTGCGAGGGAACCCGCGTGCCGCTGGCGGAAATCTACGACGCCGCCGAAGCGGCCGGCGTCGAGCTTGCCACTGAGGGGCACTGGGGCGGGACGCCGCGGTCGGTCGCGTTCAACGTCCAGGGCTTCCGCGTGGCCGTCAACACCGGCACGGGCGAGCTGAAGATCCTGCAGAGCGTCCAGGCGGCGGACGCGGGCGTGGTGGTCAACCCGCGGCAATGCCGCGGCCAGATCGAAGGCGGCATCGCGCAGGCCCTCGGCGCCGCACTGTACGAGGAAGTGAAGGTGGACGACGGCGGGAAGGTCACCACGGACATCCTGCGGCAGTACCATATCCCCACTTTCGCGGACGTGCCCCGCAGCGAGGTGTACTTCGCTGAAACCAGCGACAAGCTGGGCCCAATGGGGGCGAAGTCGATGAGCGAAAGCCCCTTCAACCCGGTGGCGCCGGCGCTTGCGAACGCGATCCGCAACGCCACCGGCGTGAGGTTCGCAGAACTGCCCATCGCCCGGGACAAGATCTACCTGGGGCTGAAGGAAGCGGGGCTCGCCTCTCACCGTGAGAGCGCTAACGGCCTATAGTCGGATGATGGAAAAGCGAATGTTGGGCAAGACCGGACGGAACGTCTCCATCGTCGGACTGGGGACCTGGCAGCTTGGCGCGGACTGGGGCCACGTTGACCCCGCGCAGGCGCAGGCCATCCTGGCGGCGTCGGTGGAAGAGGGCGTCACGTTCTTCGATACGGCGGATGTGTACGGCGACGGCCGCAGCGAGCAGGCCATCGGCGCCTTTCTGGCGGACAATCCGGGCCTGGACATTACGGTGGCCACCAAGATGGGCCGTCGGATGGAGCAGCAGCCGGAGAACTACAGCCTCGCCAACTTCCGCGAGTGGACGGACCGGTCCCGGCGCAACCTGGGCACCGACCAGCTGGACCTGGTCCAGCTGCACTGCCCGCCCACCGCCGTCTACAGCAACGCCGAGGTTTACGACGCCTTGGACACCCTGGTGGCCGAGGGCGTCATCCGGAACTACGGCGTCAGTGTGGAGCGGACGGACGAAGCCCTTGAGGCCATCCGCCACGACGGCACCGCCACCGTGCAGATCATCCTCAACGCCTTCCGCCTCAAGCCGCTGGATGAGGTTCTGCCCGCCGCCGAGGCCGCCGGGGTGGGCATCATCGCCCGCGTCCCGCTCGCCTCGGGCCTGCTGTCCGGCAAGTACACGTCCGATACCGCCTTCGCGGAGAACGACCACCGGAACTACAACCGCACCGGCTCGTCGTTCGACGTCGGGGAGACGTTTTCCGGCGTGGATTTCGAGCAGGGCCTCAAAGCGGTGGCCGAATTCGAGGAACTGGTGCCCGACGGCGTCAGCACCGCCCAGGCGGCCATCGCCTGGATTGCGGCGCAGGACGGCGTCAGCACGGTGATCCCGGGCGCCCGGAATGTGGAGCAGGCCCGCTCCAATGCCGCCGCCGCAGCGGTCAGCGGCATTGACGCAACGTTCGACGTCGGCGTCCACGAAATCTACGACCGCGACTTCCGCGAGACGATCCACCCGCGCTGGTAGCCGGGCTCTTGCCCGCTGTTCCTTTCCGGCGCCGGCCATCCGGCGCCTGTCAGGAAGCCGGGTACCACACGCGATTTCCGTCGACCCGCGCGAAGGAGGTCAGGGTGTGGGGTTTGGCGGACTTCTCGGTCATGATGTCCAGCACCTCGATGTTGCGGACCAGAAGCGCGTCACCGATCAACGAGCGATGGCAGCGCCACGGGACGGCTTCCGCGCACATGATCGCCGCATTGCTGGTCCGCCCGCGCTCCACCAGTTTGTCGATGGCGGTTGAAAACTCCTCGGTCTGCATGTAATCCGCGTACCCGCGGAAGGATTCGTTCCGCCACGCGCCGTTGGGACTGTCCTTCCGGGCGTGCCGCAATCCGCCCAGGGATTCCATCCGCCGGTATGTGATCCCGCTGGCACGCAGGCTCGCCGCCAGGGCGTCCCCGTTGAACTGCGGATTATGCCGGGACTTGGGGACGGTGCGCACGTCAATCAGCTTCCTGATGCCGTGGGCTTTGAGGATGCCGATGAATTCGCCGATGGGATGAGTGGAGTGCCCCACCGTGAAGATGGTCATGTCCGTCATGACCCCCATGCTAAGGCGCCGCTTCCGGATGAGGGGTGTGCCGGGGCGGATATTCTGGTCCGGATATTCTGGTTGCCCGGCGAGCGGCCAAGGAAGGGGCAGGAAATGAGCTCACCCTCCATTCAGGGCTTTGTTGACCGGCTCGCTGCCGTGCCCACAGGGCCGGGGTGCAACAACTTCTTCGACCACGCCGACCCGGCCAATGCCCAGCGACGGCGGAACCTGGGAATCTACCTGCAGGAAATGCTGGACCGCTCCCCGAAGGTGCTGCTGGTGGGGGAGGCCCCCGGTTTCAGGGGCATGAGGATCACGGGTGTCCCTTTCACCAACCGCACCATGTTCGAGGGGCCGGCGAACAGCTTCGGGCTCTTCGGTCCGGGAAAGGGATACGTCCTGCCGGCGGAAGCTGCAGGCATCCCGTCCGAGCCCACCGCAACGGTGATGTGGCAGGTCCTCTCCGAGCTGGAATTCCTGCCCTTGCTATGGAGTGCCTGCCCGTGGCACACCCATGTGCCCGGGCGGCCGCTGTCCAACCGCACCCCGAAGCCGGCCGAAGCAGCCCTCGGAACTCCCTTTTGGCAGGCGCTGACTCAGCTCTTTCCGATCGAATCCGTGGTGGCCGTGGGCAATGTGGCGCACCGCAGCCTGCAACGGAGCGGCTTCGACGTGCCGAAGATCAGGCATCCGGCCCATGGCGGCAGGGCCGGCTTCAAACGGGGACTGGAGGAGCTGATGGCAGCGGGGATGCAGCCCTGACGGGTTATCCGAGGAGTCCCAGCTGGTCCGGTGTGTCCAGGTCTTCGCCGCCGGACTGGTCGGTGCAGTCCACCGGGTCGATGAGTTCCGGGTGGGTCTGCAGGAAATGCCTGGCACCGGCGTCGCCAGTTGCTGATTCCGCTGCGTCGGCACGGAGGGTGGCGTCCAGCAGCAACGGGTGGCCGCGCCGCAGGGTGCCGTCCGGTCCGCGGTAGGCGGCGGCCGTCACCCGGCCCGGCCGGTGGACAGCCAGAAGCCGGGCCACCGTTTCCGGCGTCAGGCCGGGCTGGTCCACCAGTGCCACCAGCACGTGGTCGCGGGCGGGCGCCGCTGCAACGCCCGCCCGGAACGAGCCGCCCATCCCGGTCTGCCAGTCCGGGTTTTCGACGACGGTGTACGGGGCCAGATCGGTGGCGTCGCGGACCTTTGCCGCCTCAGCACCCAGGACGACCACGACGTCGCGGCACCCGCCGTCGAGCAGCACCCCGGCGAGAATTTCCACCAGGGTGCGGCCACGGAAGGGGAGCAGGGCCTTGGGCCCAAGCCCCAGGCGGGACCCGGAACCGGCGGCGAGCAGCACCGCCGTGGTGCCCGGTTTTGGTGAGTCAGCCATGCCCAAACCCTAGCGCGTGGTTCAGGCGTCGCCGCCTGCTCCGCCGGTGGTTCCGGCGTTGACGTCCAGGAGCTTGTAGCGGTCCATGGCGTACGACGGCGCGCCCTCCTCGACGTCGCCCCTCGCCGCGAGCATTTGCAGCGTCTTCACCACGATGGAGTGGGTGTCGTTCTTGAAGAAGCGGCGGGCTGCTGCGCGGGTGTCGGAGAAGCCGAAGCCGTCGGCACCGAGCGAGGCGAACTCGTTCGGGAGGAACTGGCGGATCTGATCCGGGACGGCCTTCATGTAATCCGAGACCGCCACCACCGGGCCCTGCGCCTCGGCCAGCTGTTGGGCCACAAACGGGATCCGTGCCGGTTCGCCCGGGTTCAGGAAGGCCTCCTCCTCGGCGGCCAGGCCGTCGCGGCGCAGTTCGTTCCAGGACGTGACGGACCAGACGTCCGCGGAGACGCCCCAGTCCTCGGCCAGGATCCGCTGGGCTTCGAGGGCCCAGGGGACGGAGACGCCCGAGGCAAGGATCTGCGTGCGGGGGCCGTCAATCTTGGCCGGTGCAAGCAGGTAGATGCCCTTGAGTACGCCTTCAACATCCAGTTCCTCAGGCTCTGCCGGCTGGGTGATGGGTTCGTTGTAGACGGTGATGTAGTACATCAGGTTACGGTCGGTTGAGTCCGGTCCGTACATGCGCTCGATGCCGTCGCGGACGATGTGGCCCATTTCGTAGCCGTAGGCGGGGTCGTAGGTGACCACTGCCGGGTTGGTGGCGGCGAGGATGGGGGAGTGTCCGTCGGCGTGCTGGAGTCCTTCGCCGGTGAGGGTGGTCCGTCCTGCGGTGGCGCCGATGATGAAGCCGCGGGTCATTTGGTCCGCTGCTGCCCAGAAGGCGTCGCCGGTGCGCTGGAAGCCGAACATGGAGTAGAAGACGTAGACCGGGATCAGCGGGACGCCGTGGGTGGCGTAGGCGGTGCCGGCGGCGGTGAAGGCTGCCACGGCGCCGGCTTCGTTGATGCCGGGGTGGATCAGCTGGCCCTGGGCGGATTCCTTGTAGGCCAGGACCAGGTCCCGGTCCACGGACAGGTAGTTCTGGCCGCCGGGGTTGTAGATCTTCGCCGTGGGGAAGAAAGCGTCCATGCCGAAGGTCCGTGATTCGTCCGGGACGATGGGCACAACCCGGTGCCCGAACTTCTTGTCGCGGAGCAGGTCCTTGAGCAGGCGTACGAACGCCATGGTGGTGGCTGCCTGCTGCTTGCCGGTGCCCCGCTTGGCGACGTCGAACGTCTTGGCGTCGGGCAGTTCAATGGCCGCGTGGTTGGGACGGCGCTCGGGCGTATAGCCGCCGAGTTCCGCGCGGCGTTCAAGAAGGTAGGCGATCTCGGGCGCGTCCGCTCCGGGGTGGAAATAGGGCGGGCTGTACGGGTCCTCCTCCAGGCGGGCGTCGGAAATCGGAATCCTCAGGTAGTCCCTGAATTCCTTCAAATCCTCCACCGTGAGTTTCTTCATCTGGTGGGTGGCATTCCGGCCCTCAAACCTCGGGCCGAGGCCGTAGCCCTTGACCGTTTTGGCCAGGATGACGGTGGGTTTGCCCTTGAATTCGGTGGCTGCCTTGTACGCGGCGTAGACCTTGCGGTAGTCGTGGCCGCCGCGCTTGAGGTTCCAGATCTGGTCATCGGTCAGGTCCGCGACCATGTCCTTGGTCTGCGGGGTCTTGCCGAAGAAGTGTTCGCGGACGAACCCGCCGGATTCGGCCTTGTAGGTCTGGTAGTCCCCGTCCGGGGTCTCGTTCATGATCTTCACCAGCGACCCGTCGGAGTCCTTGGAGAGCAGCGCGTCCCATTCCCGGCCCCAGACGACCTTGATGACGTTCCAGCCCGCGCCGCGGAAGAACGCTTCGAGTTCCTGCATGATCTTGCCGTTGCCGCGCACCGGCCCGTCCAGGCGCTGGAGGTTGCAGTTGATCACGAAGTTCAGGTTGTCCAGGTTCTCGTTCGCGGCGAGCTGGAGCAGGCCGCGGGACTCGGGCTCGTCCATTTCCCCGTCGCCCAGGAACGCCCAGACCTGCTGGTCCGAGGTGTCTTTCAGGCCGCGGTTGTGCAGGTACCGGTTGGACTGGGCCTGGTAGATCGCGTTCATCGGCCCGATGCCCATGGACACGGTGGGGAATTCCCAGAACTCCGGCATCAGCCGCGGGTGCGGGTAGGAGGACAGGGCGTGCCCGGCCTTGGACTTTTCCTGCCGGAACCCGTCCAGGTCCTCCTCGGTCAGCCGGCCTTCCATGAACGCGCGGGCGTACATGCCGGGGGAGGCGTGGCCCTGGAAGAAGACCTGGTCCCCGCCGCCGGGGGCATCCTTGCCGCGGAAGAAGTGGTTGAAGCCGACCTCGTACAGGGTCGCGGCGCCGGCGTAGGTGGAGATGTGCCCGCCCACGCCGATGTTCGGCCGCTGGGACCGGTGCACCATCACCGCGGCGTTCCAGCGCATGTAGGCCCGGTAACGGCGCTCGTATTCTTCGTTCCCGGGGAACTCAGCTTCCTGGTCCGCCGGGATGGTGTTCACATAGTCCGTGGTGGTGACCATCGGAACCCCGACGCTCTGGGCGCCGGCACGCTGCAGGAGACTGCGCATGATGTACTGGGCACGCTCGGTGCCCTGTTCCCTGATCAGCGTATCCAGGGACTCAATCCATTCGGCGGTCTCTTCCGGATCACGATCAGGCAGCTGGTTAGTCAACCCGCTGAGGATATGGGAGGTATCTTCTCCTGCAGCCACGGCAGCCTCTTTTCATCTTTGAATGTCTGGGCTCTAAGTTTTCGTATTGTGAGAAAACATTCTTGCCTTTCGAGATTATGCAGAAGCAGCCAAACGGTCAAGGCGGCGGCCGGGTGCCGGCTCCCGCCGTGAGGGCCAGTGTCCCCCGGACGGATTGTGACAGCCTGCCCGGATGCGGCTTCCTTGACCGCAAGGTGATCTAGGTCATACAGTTATTCCACTCCTCAAAACCTAATTTCCACCTTATGAAATAACTTTGGAAGCGCAGGCTTCCGTCCTTACCCACCCCCTAGAACTGGAGAACCAGATGCAGACGACCCCATCAGTCGGCGTCGAAACGGCTCCCGGCCCGACAGAGTTGTCGGGCCAGCCGGTCCATCCCGCAACGGGCATCGACGCCCTGTGTGAAACAGCGAGCGCCGCGTCCGGGCGCAACATCAGCCCCAGCCTGTACAACATCGACCTTGCCCCGACGAAGCGGGAAGGCCGCCGCTGGACGAGCTACAGCATCTTCACCCTGTGGGCCAACGACGTCCACAGCCTCGGAAACTATGCCTTCGCCATCGGACTCTTCGCACTGGGCCTAGGCGGCTGGCAGATCCTCCTGGCCCTCGGCGTCGGTGCCATCCTGCTCTTCGCACTCCTGAGCTTCTCGGGCTTCATGGGCGTTAAGACCGGTGTGCCGTTCCCCGTCATGAGCCGGATCAGTTTCGGCATCAGGGGTGCCCAGATTGCCAGCCTCCTGCGCGGCGCCGTGGCGGTGGCCTGGTTCGGCATCCAGACCTACCTGGCGTCAGTGGTGCTCCGCGTGATGCTGGTGGCCATGGTCCCTTCACTGCGTGAGCTGGACACCAACGCCGTCCTCGGGCTCTCCACGCTGGGCTGGGCTTCCTTCGTGTTCCTCTGGATCGTCCAGCTGGTCATCGTCAGCTTCGGCATGGAAATGATCCGCAAGTACGAAGCGTTTGCGGGCCCCGTCATCCTGGTGACCATGGCGGCCATTGCCGTCTGGATCTTCGTGGAGGCCGGCGGCTCCATCGCCTGGGCTTCAGACAACGCCCTCGAAGGCGCGGAGATGTGGCGCACCATCTTCGCCGGCGGTGCGCTCTGGGTGGCCATCTACGGTACCTTCGTCCTGAACTTCTGCGACTTCACCCGGTCCGCCGTCTCCAAGAAGGCAGTGGTCCGCGGCAACTTCTGGGGCATCCCCATCAACATGCTCCTCTTCGGCGCCATCGTGGTGGTCATGGCCGGCGGCCAGTTCAAGATCAACGGCACGGTCATCCAGAGCCCGTCGGACATCGTCCAGACCATCCCGAACACACTGTTCCTGGTCCTGGCCTGCCTCGCGCTGCTCATCCTGACCATCGCCGTGAACCTGATGGCCAACTTCGTGGCTCCCGTCTACGCCCTCACAAACCTCTTCCCGAAGCACCTGAACTTCCGCAAGGCAGCGTGGGTCAGCGGCACCATCGGACTGATCATCCTGCCGTGGAACATGTACAACAACCCGCTGGTGATCGTGTACTTCCTGGGGGGCCTCGGGGCCCTGCTCGGCCCGTTGTTCGGCGTCGTGATGGCCGACTACTGGCTGCTGCGCCGCGGGCGGGTCAACGTGCTTGAGCTGTACACGGAAGATCCTGCCGGAGCGTACTACTACAAGAAGGGCTTCAACCCCCGGGCGATCATCGCCATGGTCCCGGCAGCCTCCGTCGCGCTCCTGATAGCGTTCGTTCCGGCGCTCGAGGCTGCCGCCCCCTTCGCCTGGTTCTTCGCGGCCGGCATCGCCGCGGTGGTGTACTACTTCATTGCGGACCGCTCGCAGCGGCTGGAAGACGTCGACGGCGAAGCCATCGCCGTGGCAAGCACCCACTGACCTATACCCACCGACCGCCCCGTCCAGCACGAAAACGGAAGACCCACTATGCGCATCCTTGTTGCCAACGTAAACACCACGCAGTCCATGACGGACTCGATCGCCGCCCAGGCCCGGTCCGTCGCGGCGCCGGGGACCGAGATCGTCGGGATCACGCCAAGGTTCGGCGCGGACTCCTGTGAGGGAAACTTCGAAAGCTACCTCGCCGCCATCGCCGTCATGGACGCCGTGGTCAACTACCCGGAGCCGTTCGACGCCGTTATCCAGGCCGGGTACGGCGAGCACGGCCGCGAGGGGCTGCAGGAGCTCCTGGACGTTCCCGTCGTGGACATCACCGAGGCGGCCGCTTCCACGGCGATGTTCCTTGGCCACAAGTATTCGGTGGTAACCACCCTTGACCGTGCGGTTCCGCTCATCGAGGACCGGCTGAAGCTGGCCGGCCTCGATGCGCGGTGCGCCTCGGTGCGGGCCAGCGGCATGGCCGTCCTTGAACTGGAAGAGGAGCCGGAGCGGGCAGTCGAAGCGATCATTGAACAGTCGCTGATCGCCGTCCGCGACGACAAGGCCGAGGTCATTGTCCTGGGCTGCGGCGGGATGGCCGGCCTGGACGAGGAGATCCGCAAGCGTGCTGGTGTCCCGGTGGTGGATGGAGTGGCGGCGGCCGTGACGATCGCCGAGTCCCTGGTGCGGCTGGGGCTGTCCACGTCCAAAGTCCGGACATACGCCACCCCGCGGCCCAAGACCGTCATAGGCTGGCCCCTCACGGAGGGGAACATGGTGGCCACCAGCCGGGCGTCCGGGCATTGACCGGAAGTGGGCTGAACCATATTCTCGCCAGAGGGAGTGTTCCGCGATACGTAGTCCCGGATAGCCCTCAAAGAACAGATCGAGGCCGCCATGTCTACCCGGAAAAACGACCTTGAGGATGCCGAGCTGGCCCTCAGCTCGGCGGATCCATCCCTCTACAACGAGGATCTCGCCCCGTTGCCGGCTTCCCGACGCACGTGGGGCTGGTTCGCCATCTTCAACGTATGGTCGAACGACATCCAGAGCCTGGCGGGCTACACGCTGGCAGCAAGCCTTTTCATCACCGCTGGCATCAATGGCTGGTTCGTTTTCGCCGCCATCCTTCTCTCGGGGTTCATCATCAAGGTACTCGTTGACCTGAGCGGCCGGCCCAGCGTCAAATACGGCTTCCCCTTTCCCGTGCTCGCACGTGCCTCGATGGGCGTGCGAGGGGCCCAGTTCCCGGCAATTGTCCGCGCCGTGGTAGCCATCTTCTGGTACGGGGCACAAACGTACTTCGCCTCGACGGCCATTTCATTGGCTTTGAACGCCCTTCTTGGACGCCCCGGCGGCCCTGAGTTCCTGGGGATGGACTGGGTGTCCTGGGCTTCTTACGTGATCGCCTCCGCCCTGCAGGTCTTGCTGTTCCTGGGCGGAATCGAACGCATTGCACATTTCCTCAATGTCGCCGGACCGGCCGTTTACGCGGTGATGATCGCCCTGCTCGTTGCGATCTGGGTACAGGTGGGCGCTGAACTACCCCAGGCCGTCGGAACGATTTTTTCCAGGGCCGATGTCACAGGGTGGGCTGCCTTCTCGGCCTTCGCGGGAGTGACGGGCACCATGGTGGCCTACTTCGCCGCCGTCGTTATCAATTTCGGAGACTTCGCCCGAAACGTCCGGACGGAGAAGGCCATGCGTTTGGGCAACCTCACCGGACTTCCGCTCAGCCTGGCACTTTTCACTTTCCTCTCCGTCTTCATCACGGCGGGTGCTTTCCTCCTCTACCAGGACGGGCAGGGAGAGCCGCTGACCAATCCGGCCGACATTGTCGGGCTTGTGGACAGCGTCCCCCTCACTGTGCTGGCCGCCGTGACGTTCCTGGTCGCAACCCTTGGCATCAATGTTGTGGCCAACTTCATCCCCCCGTCCTACTCGCTCTCCAATATCAGCCCTGCCAGGATCTCGTTCCGTAAGGCCGGAATGATCACCGCAGTGGCGGGCTTCGTGATCGGGGCGCTGTGGGTGGCGGTCATCTCGACGATCGGACTGCCCAAGTTCGTGGACACGCTTGGAGCCGTGCTTGCACCGCTCTACGGCATCATCATTGCCGACTACTACTTCGTGCGGAAGCAACGCCTCAATCTCCACGACCTGTATTCAGCCTCCCCCCAAGGGGCATACCACTACACCAACGGATGGAACCGGCGGGCGCTGATTGCTTTCGGTCTGGCTGCCATATTCTCGATCCTCGCCGTGTGGCTGCCGCAGCTGGCGCAGCTGAGTGGGTTCGCGTGGATCCTGGGCGCCGCGTTGGGCGGCATCTTCCACTGGGCCGCCATGCGGAAGATTGCAATCCACCCCTCCGATAATGATCGGTAAGAGGAATCGTTGCTGCCACCATCAAACGGCGAGCGCCGTGATCGATTCATCGTCCATTTCCGGCGTGGCCGGAACTTCTAAGAGGAGCCACGAATGACTGCAACCCACCGGCCTGTACCACCCCACCGGCCGGGGCCAGTCGCCGTCGTGACCGGTGCGGGTTCCGGGATCGGCCGGGCAGTGGCGCGGCTCATGCTGGCCGACGGGTACCGCGTGGTGCTGGCCGGCCGCCGGGAGGAGCCGCTACTGGAGTCCGCGGCAGGCCACCGCCAGGCGCTCACCGTGCCGTGCGATGTGACGGTGCCCGACGACGTCGAACGCCTTTTCGCTGCTGCCCTCCAGCGGTGGGGGAGGGTGGATGTCCTGTTCAACAACGCGGGCGTGTTCGGCCCGGCGGCGTCCGTGGACGAGATCAGTGTGGCCGACTGGGACGCGGTGGTGGCGGTGAACCTTACCGGTTCCATGCTGTGTGCTGCCGCTGCGGTGCGGGCCATGAAAGCCCAGGAACCGCAGGGTGGCCGGATCATCAACAACGGGTCCATCTCCGCGCATTCCCCCCGGCCCCGGACCGTGGCGTATACGGTGACCAAGCACGCCATGACAGGGCTGACCAAGAGCATCGAGCTGGACGGCCGGGGGTTCGGCATCACATGCGGCCAGATCGACATCGGCAACACCGCCACGGACATCATGGGCACCATCGGCGTGGATTCCGGCGCCCTGCAGGCTGACGGCAGCCGACGTGTGGAGCCCACGTTCCCCGTGCAGGACGCCGCCCGCGCGGTGCTGCTGATGGCAAGCATGCCGCCGTCGGCCAGCGTCGGTTCGGTGGTCATCACGGCAGCAGGAATGCCGTTCATCGGCCGCGGCTAGGACCTTCCCGGCGTCCCGGGCCCACAGCTAGAGCGGCAGCAGCTCCGACAGGTCCGCCCGGAGGCCTGACGCGGCGACCTTCCCCGAGGCGACGGCGTCTGCCCAGCTCAACTGGCCGGTGGCCATCGCCAGCCAGGTGGCGGCGTCGCACTCAATCACGTTCGGGGGAGTGCCGCGCGTGTGCCGCGGGCCCTCCACGCACTGTGTGACGCCGAACGGCGGAACGCGGACCTCCACGGAATTGCCCGGGGCCCTCGCCGTGACTTCCTCCAGCGTGTAGCGCACCGCGGTCGCGGTCACCGCGCGCGGAACGCCCGACGCCGGAACGCCGGACGCCGGAACGCCCGACGCCGGAACGCCGGCTTCCAGCCACGCGGCCAGGGCTGCGCGGCCTTCCTCGATGTCAATGCGTCGTCGTGAAACAGCCATGTCAGTCCAACAACGCCGAGACGGCGTGGCCCAGCCGGATTTTGCCCACGGGGCGGCCGCCGCCGAGCACGGGTTCCACCACTTTTTCGAGGACGCTGGAGACCCCCGGGATGTCCACTGCACCGGAGGCAGCAAGCAGGGTAAGGCCCACCAGGGTGGTGGCGCGCAGGTTTCCGTCCAGCACCTTGATGGCCACCGAAACTCCGGTGGTGGTGGCCATGGCCAGGACGCCTTCGGCGCCGATCTTGGCGATGATCTCCAGTTCGTCCATCACGATGGTGTTGGGTTCGCCCTTGCCCTGGACGGCCCAGGGGTAGTCGAGCATGGAGGTGGCGATGGTGGCGGCGCGGGCATTGGAGTTCTTGTCGCCGGGGGCCTTGGCCAGCCGTGAGTATGCCCGTGCCAGCCCGGTCAGGGAGATGGCCGCCACCGGAGCGCCGCAGCCGTCAATGCCCAGGTGCGCGATCCGCTCACCGGAGTATTCTTCGATTGCCGAGCGGACCCGCTGCTGCAGCGGGTGGTTGGGTTCAAGGTAGCTGTGGGTGTCCCAGCCGTTTTCGGTGCAGGCCCAGAGGAAAGCAGCGTGCTTTCCCGAGCAGTTGAACGCGAGTTTGGACCTGCCCTGTTCGGACCGGATGAGCCAGTGGCGGGCGTTCTCGTCCTGCGGCCACGCCGTGGGGCATTGCAGCTGGTCTTCCTTGACTCCCGCGGCCTTCAGCATCCCCTCCACCACATCCATGTGGTCCAGGGACCCGGTGTGGCTGGCGCAGGCGAGGGCAACCTGGGCGCCGCGCAGTGGGACGCCGGCCTGCATGGCCGCCAGGGCCTGCAGGGGCTTGAGTGCAGAGCGGGCGTAGATGGGGGTGGTGATGTCGCCGAGCTGCGTGACTACCGTTCCGTCGGCGGCAAGAACCACGGCCGAGCCGATGTGCCGGGATTCAACGAAACCGCTTCGTTCCACGACTGCCAGTTCGACGGCGGACTCCACTGTGAATGTGGCATGCGGATTTTCTGGCATGGCTAAAGTCTATGGTGCCGCTGCCGGAAACCCGGGAAATCCGGGGCCATGGCCGGCTATTGAACAGTCACCATGACCGACTGCCAGCCGGAGGCGCCGTCGGGTACGGGATCGGCACGCTTGTCGGTCTGGACCTCGCCGGTACCGTCGGTGGCACGGGCCTTGATGTAGTGCGGACCCGGCGTGGCGTCCCATTCGAAGGACCACTGGCGCCACGTCACCACGGAGGCTTCGGTGGACAGCACTGCCTCGGTCCAGGGGCCGTTGTCGATCTGCACTTCCACCTTGGTGATGCCTCGGGTCTGCGCCCAGGCTGTGCCGCCGATGGCCACCTTCCCGGCCGGAACCTGCGCGAAGGACTTGGGCACCTCCACCCTGGCCATGGTTTTGATGGGGCCGCGTTCGGACCAGCCGCGGTCCGTCCAGTACGCCTTGCTGTCCGCGAAGCGGGTGACTTCCAGGTCAACAACCCATTTGGTGGCAGAGACGAAGCCGTACAGGCCCGGAACCACCATGCGCACGGGGTACCCGTGTTCCAGCGGCAGCGGTTCCCCGTTCATGCCGATCGCCAGCATGGCGTCCCTGTCATCCTGCAGGACTTCCAGCGGCGTCGAGGCACTGAAGCCGTCCTCGGAGGTGGAGAGCACCATGTCGGCGCCGTCCTTGGGCCGCGCCATCTTGAGGACCTCGCGCAGGGGAAAGCCCAGCCATTTGGCGTTGCCCGCGAGGTTTCCGCCCACCGGGTTCGACACGCAGGTGAGGGTCACGTGGGATTCGATCAGGTCGGCGTCGAGCAGGTCCTGGAAGGTGAGCGTGACTTCCTGTTCCACCAGACCGTGGACGCGGAGCTCCCATTCCTCGGCGTTGATCTCCGGCACGCTCAAGGCGGTGTCGATCCGGTAGAACTCGCCGTTGGGGGTGACCCACGGCGTGACTCCCGGGGCGGCGGACTGCACGCCCGCCGGGACAGCGGGCGCTGCCTTGGCCGGCGAGGGCAGCTGGAGCGATTCGCGGGCCTGGGCAATGTTGCTCCGGGCTGCGCTGAGCAGCCGCCCGCCGGTGGCCGCGACAGCAGCAGCTGCCGCAGTGATCGCGGTGGCGGCGACGAAGCCGCGTCGCGTCGTGGCCGGACGTTCGGTGTCCTTGGCGGCCACGTCCGCGGCAACACCCGGCCAGGGGCGCATTTGCCACAGCCGCTTCATCAGTAGGCGCAGCGCGACCAGGCCGGCAGCGGTGCCGATGAGCGAGGGGACGGCGTCCAGCGGGTCCACACCGGCCCGGGTGACCACGCTGGCAACAATCACCGCACCCATCAGGAGAACGCCGGCAGCACCCAGCGCCCACTTCCGGTAGGCCACCACGCCCAGCACGCAGGCAAGCAGGAAGATGGTCAGTCCCATGCCCGCGAACAAAGCAGCCTTGTCATTGGTGCCGAACGTCGCGATGGCAAAGTCCTTCAGCCACGGCGGCGTGAAGTCGATGAACGTGGAGCCGAGGGCAATGAGCGGCGTTGCCCGCGCCGTGAAGAAGGCGCCGATCAGTTCCGCAACGGAAAGTACGACGGCGGCCGCGGCCACGCCTGCCAGCGCCGCCAGCGCGGCGGGACCCTTGAGCCAATTCGTGAGCTTCTTCATGCCGGTGGTTCGTAGCTGCCGGCGTTAAGGATTGACCGGGACAGGTCACGGCTTAGGACCGGACCGGGTGCACAAAGTACCCTTGGAGACTGTGAAGGTACTTGTCATTGGCCCTGGTGGCCGCGAACACGCCATTGTCCGCTCCCTGCTTGCAGACCCCAACGTTTCCGAAGTCCACGCGGCTCCGGGCAACGCGGGCATCGGCAAACTCGTCCCCACTCACAACATTGACGGCAATGATCCGGCGGCCGTAGCCGCCCTGGCCACCAAGCTGACCGTGGACCTTGTCGTGGTGGGCCCCGAAGCACCCCTGGCCGCAGGGGTTTCCGATGCCGTCCGTGCCGCCGGGATCCCGGTGTTCGGGCCCAGCAAGGCCGCGGCCCAGCTCGAGGCCTCCAAGGCCTTTGCCAAGCAGGTCATGGCCGAGGCCGGTGTGCCCACCGCCATGGCACGGGTTGCCAGCACCGCCGAGGAAGCCGCTGATGCGCTGGACACTTTCGGCGCCCCCTACGTGGTCAAGGACGACGGCCTGGCTGCGGGCAAGGGCGTGGTGGTCACCAACAACCGGGACGAAGCCCTGGCGCACGCGCAGACCTGCTTCGAGGCCGGCGGCTCCGTGGTGATCGAGGAGTTCCTGGACGGTCCCGAGGTTTCCGTGTTTGTGCTGTGCGACGGCCGCAATACCGTGGCGCTCTCGCCGGCGCAGGACTTCAAGCGCATCTTCGACAACGACGAAGGCCCCAACACGGGCGGCATGGGCGCCTACACCCCGCTGGAATGGGCTCCGGATGGCCTGGTCCAGGAAGTCATCGAACGCGTGGCGCAGCCCACTGTCAACGAGATGGCTCAGCGGGGAACCCCGTTCGTGGGCGTGCTGTTCGTGGGCCTTGCCCTGACCTCGCGGGGCACCCGTGTCATCGAGTTCAATGTCCGCTTCGGCGATCCCGAAACCCAGGCCGTCCTGGCCCGGCTCAAGACCCCGCTCGGCTCGCTGCTGCTGGCAGCCGCCAAGGGCGAACTGGACAAGGCGGAAGAGCTGCGCTGGTCCAAGGACACCGCGGTCGCCGTCGTCATCGCCTCCGAAAACTACCCCGACACCCCGCGCACCGGCGACCGCATCCGCGGGCTCAAGAAGGTGGACGAGCTGGAAGGCGTGCACGTCATCCATGCCGGCACCAAGCTGGACGAGGAAGGCAAAGTGGTCTCCGCCGGCGGCCGCGTGCTCGCCGTGGTGGCGCTGGGAACCGACCTCGTGGAGGCCCGCGAACGGGCGTACGACGGCGTGGAGCTGGTTCAGCTGGAAGGCGGACAGTTCCGTACGGACATCGGGCGTAAGGCGGCCCGCGGCGAAATCAAGGTCTCGTCCGGCGCAACAGGTTCGCTGCCCGTAACGAAGGCAAAGGCATAGCATGACTGAGAATTCCCCCCTCGAGGCCGCCTCCAAGGCAGGCCTGGACACCGCTACGCTGGACCTGCCGGGCTGGCGCCACGTGTATTCCGGTAAGGTCCGGGACCTTTACGTTCCCGCGGACGAATCCCTCGTGGAGCAGTTTGGCCAGGAGTGCGTCCTGGTCGTGGCGAGTGACCGCATCAGCGCTTACGACCATGTGCTCTCCAGCGAGATCCCGGACAAGGGCCGCATCCTCACCCAGCTGAGCCTCTGGTGGTTCGACCAGCTCGACGTGGAGCACCACGTGCTCGCATCCACCGTGGAGGGCGGGGTTCCGGCAGCGGTCGAGGGCCGGGCCATGATCTGCAAGAAGCTGGATATGTTCCCGGTGGAATGCATCGCCCGGGGCTACCTCACCGGCTCCGGACTCGTGGAATACCAGCAGTCCCGGACCGTCTGCAGCATCCCGCTGCCGGAGGGCCTGGTGGACGGTTCCCGCCTGGACGAAGCCATCTTCACCCCGTCCGCGAAGGCCGAGGTCGGGGAGCACGACGAAAACATCACCTATGACGCCGTGGTGGCCCTGGTGGGCGAGGACGTTGCCGCCCGGCTGCGGGAGCTGACGCTGACGATCTATACAAAGGCCGAGGAAATCGCCCGCGGACGCGGCATCATCCTGGCGGACACGAAGGTGGAGTTCGGCTTCGACGTGGCCACCGGCGTGATTACCCTGGGTGATGAGGTGCTTACCCCGGACTCCTCGCGGTTCTGGGACGCCGCCACCTATGAGCCGGGCAAATCCCAGCCGTCCTATGACAAGCAATACGTCCGCGACTGGCTGACGTCAGCGGAGTCCGGCTGGGACCGCGCTTCGGACACACCGCCGCCGGCACTGCCGGAGGACGTGGTGAGCCGTACCCGCGGCCGCTACGTTGAGGCCTACGAAAAGCTCACCGGCCTGAGGTTCGTCTAGCTGGCCTCTGCCGCGGCCTTGGCGGCCGCGGCACGCCGCTGGGCGAGCTTGATCTCCAGCACGGCGTCCATGGCCTGCTGGACACGGTCGGAAGCGCCGGCGGCGCTGAACTCCTGCTGGGCTTCTTCCAGGAGCACCAGAGCTTCGTCGGATTCCCCGGCGGCCTTGAGGGATTTCCCCAGCAGCAGTGAGACTTCGCCGGCCGTGTGGCGGGCGAGGGCCTTCCGCTCGGCGTGGATCTCGCGGAGCTTGTCCACTGCGGCAGGGATGTCGCCGGTGAGGTACAGCCAGCGCGCCCGGATGAACGCGACTTCCAGCTGGTCCGTCTTGTTTCCGCCCACGATGGACAGGGCCAGTTCGGCGCGCTCGATTGCGGAGAGGGTTTCCGGTTCCACGATGCCGGAGGAGAGCCGGACAGCCGCGGAGGCCTTGTTGAAGCGGGCCCACAGCTCGATGTCGTTGGCCGGGGAGAGCAGTTTGGCGGCACGTTCGTGGTACTTGATGCCCTCGGGGTAGTCATGCCGCATGAAGGCAACATTGCCAATCACCCAGGCCACTTCCCCTGCGAGCTGGGAGATGGATTGGTCGTCCATCTGGTCGTTCATGGCCTGGCAGTAGGTCCAGGCTTCGTCCAGCCGGCCGCTTTCGGCCAGGGCGCCAATCAGCGCACGCAGCGCGCCGATGATCAGCGTGGACCCCTTGGGCAGCTGCGAGCACAGTTCCACGGCCTTCTGGGCATGCTCGACGGCGGTGGCCAGCTGGCCCTGCCCGTGGCACACCGCGGCAAGCATCTGCCGGGCACGGACTCCCAGGCCGGCGGATTCGGTGGCCATGGGGTGCTCCAGGAGGTGCAGCATGATGTTCTGGCATTCCTGTAGCTGGCCCTGCTTCATGAGGCATTCCGCCTGCATGTAGGTCATGTTCCACCAGGCGCTGGTGTTCTTGCCCTCCAGGGCGATCTGGGCGGCAGTGGCGGCGTGCGCAGCCGCGAGCGGGTAGTCGCGGAGGTCCCAGGCCTGGCGGGCGTACAGCCCTGCCAGCACGTACTCGGCGTCGCTGACCGAGATGGGCTGGCTCCAGGCTTCCAAGGCTTTGGGGGCCAGTTCGAGCCGGCGGGCTAACTCTTCGATAACATCGGCGGTTGGTTCACGCCGGCCTGTTTCCAAGAGGGAGATGTAGCTGGGAGAATAGAGGTCCTTTCCCAGTTCTGCTTGCGTCAACCCACGTTCGAGTCGTTCGGCGCGGAGCTTCTCCCCGAATCCGTTCCCCACGGGTTTCCTCCTTATTCCGGACAGTCTTTATACCAAATGCTTGACAGTCTCTGTGGAAAACATTTTACAATGTATGTCAACAAGGGCAGTGCTGACTTTGTAACGAATCCGACTCGTATTGAGGAAACCTAATGTTGAAGAAGATTGCAGCCGCCGCCGCACTGGCTGGCGCACTGGCATTTTCAGCCGCAGCCCCCGCAGTGTTGTCTGCAGGTCCTATCGGCAATTGGGCGGATCAGCTGGGAAGCACCATCGCCATCGGTAACTGGCCCGATCCCATGCAGGTTGCCCAGGCCATCGGTAACTGGCCGGACCCCATGTCTTTCCCGTCATACATCGGCAACTGGCCGGACCCGATGTAAGCGGTTGATGTACTTCCCGCAAGGGAACACAGGCTCCGGGACATGCGCGAACCATGTCCCGGAGCTATTTTTTGGCCAAACGACGCAAGGGGAGTGTCATGAACCGCAGCGAACCGAATGACTTGAAGCGCGCCTATGCCGCGTGGACCATAGCGGGGACCTCCCTGATCGTGGCCGCCGTTGCGGGGTCGGCAATAATCGAGGTGTTGGACGGAACGGCCGATGGCGGAACGCTGGCGTGGGGGATCGTAGGCATTGCGTCGCTGTTGGAGGCGCTGGTGCTCTTTGCCTATGGACTCCGGCTGAGGCACCGTTACATAAACCAGGTCCGGACCTATGACAGCCGCGGAGACTACCGGGAGGACGACGGCTCCGGGCGGCCACGGATTCCGCTGGTGGGCGACGGCCAGGCCAGTCAACGATCCACGTTCGAGGGCCTCTGACTCACGCGGGCGTGCCCCCGTCAGGGTGGAAGCCGCCGGAACAAAAGCAAGAGGGCCTTCCGAATGGAAGACCCTCTTGCTTTTTGGTCGGGATGACAGGATTTGAACCTGCGACCTCGTCGTCCCGAACGACGCGCGCTACCAAGCTGCGCCACATCCCGATCCGTTGCTTCAAAAGCAACTTCACAAGAGTATCCGATTCCGGCCCCCATGTGAAATCGGCGGCTTGAAGCTTCACAGGAGCTAGACCAGCGAGTCCTTCCACGCCCCGTGCAGCTCGGCGAACCGCCCGCCGCCGCCGATTAGTTCCTCCGGCGTGCCGTCCTCCACGACGCGTCCGTCATGGACCACCAGGACGCGGTCTGCGGTCTCCACCGTGGACAGCCGGTGTGCGATGATCAGGGCCGTCCGCCCGGTGTCGTGCCCTGCGACGCCCTCCAGGAGGCCGGCGAGCCCGCTCTGAACCAGGCGCTCCGAGGGGATGTCCAGCGAGGAGGTGGCTTCGTCGAGGATGAGTACGGCCGGGCGGGCCAGGAATGCCCTGGCAAAGCTGATGAGCTGGCGCTGGCCGGCCGAGACGCGTCCGCCGCGCTTGTTGACGTCGGTGTCGAAGCCCTCGGGGAGTTCCATGATGAACTCGTGGGCGCCCACGGCCCGGGCGGCTTCCTCGATTTCCTCGCGGGAGGCTTCCGGGCGGCCGAGGGCGATGTTGTCCGCCACGGAGCCGCTGAACAGGAAGGCCTCCTGGGTGACCATCACCACGTTCCGCCGCAGGTCCGGTGTGGCGAGGCTCCGCAGGTCCATGCCGTCCAGGGTCACGGAGCCTTCGGACACGTCATAGAAGCGGGCGATCAGCTTCGCCAGCGTGGACTTACCGGCGCCGGTCTGACCCACCAGGGCAACAATCTGTCCGGCGGGGATGTGCAGGTCCAGCTTCGGAATGATGACGGGCCCGTCGCCGTACCGGAACTCCACGCCGTTGAAGTCGATGGTGCCGCGGGCGTCACGGAGCGCTACCGGGTTCTTCGGGGGCCGCACGGTGGGAACCTCCTCGAGCAGCCCGGAGACCTTCTCCAGGGCAGCCTGGGCGCTCTGGAACGAGTTGTAGAACATCGCCATCTGGTCCACCGGCTGGAAGAAGCGCTTGGTGGACAGGATCAGGGCCAGCAGCACACCCACGGCGAGGTCCCCGCCCAGCACCCGGAAGCCGCCGAACAGCAGCACCACGGCAACGCACACGTTGCCGATCAGCACCAGGCCAGGCTGGAAGACGCCGTTGAGGTTGATCGAACGGACGGTCACCCTGCGGTAGTCCTCGGAGAGTACGCCGTAGCGTTCGGCGTTTTCGCGTTCCTTGCGGAACGCTTTTACCGCACGGATGCCGGTCATCGTTTCCACGAAGTGCACGATCAGGCGTGCCGAGACCACCCGGGATTCGCGGAAGGCGATCTGGGAGTGCTTCTGGTACCAGCGGGCCAGGAAATACATGGGAACCCCTGCGGCCAGCACAATCAGGCCGCTGCGCCAGTCCAGGGCGAACACGGTGATGGCCGTGAACACCATGAAGAGCAGCCCCGAGGCCAGCGAGCTGACGCCCGAGTCCAGGAGTTCGCGGAGTGCTTCAAGGTCGGAGGTCTGCCGGGCGATGATGCGCCCCGACGTGTACTTCTCATGGAACTCCAGGCTGAGCCGCTGCGTGTGCCGGAAGACGCGGACGCGCAGGTCCAGCAGCATCGCCTGGCTCAGTCTGGCCGTGGACGTCACGTACAGTGCGGTGAGGCCGGCAGTGGCGGCCGCCGCGGCAAGGTAGGCGACGCCGGTGAGGACCAGTGGCATGTTGTCCCCGGCACGAAGAGCCGGCAGTGCATGGTCGATGCCGAAGGCGATCAGTGCCGGGCCGGCCACCCGGGCGGCCTGCGAGAGAACCACCATGGTGATGGTGAGCCAGAACCGCAGCCGGACGGGACGGATCAGGGACCCCAGCAAGGCGAGCGACCGCCGTCGTACGGTTTTGCTTTCGCTCTTGCTCAGGCGGGTGTTGTCCTCGTTGGCGGTGCCGAAGGTAGCGGTGCTCATCGGGAAATCTCCTCGGACTCGTCCTCTAGTTCTGAGAGGTCGGACAGTTCGGAATCCAGGTCCCGGGGTTCCGTTTCAAGGCTGGCGATCACGTAGCGGTAGTGCTCGTTGTGAGCCAGCAGTTCGGTATGCGTCCCGACGGCGGCGATCCGCCCTTCCTCGAGCAGCGCCACCCGGTCCGCCAGTGCCACGGTGGACGGCCGGTGGGCGACAATCAGTGTGGTGGTGTCGGCAAGGACCTCGCGCAGCCGGGTTTCCACCAGCTCCTCGGTGTTGACGTCCAGCGCGGACAGGGGGTCGTCCAGCACCAGGACTTTGGGCTTCGCCGCGATGGCACGGGCCAGGGCGATGCGTTGCCGCTGGCCGCCGGACAGGCTGAGGCCTTCCTCGCCGATCAGCGTTTCCAGGCCGTCGGGAAGCGAGTAGACGAAGTGCGCCTGGGCCACGTCGAGGGCTTCCTCCAGCGCCTCCTGGCTCCGCTCCCTGGCCCCGAGCAGGACGTTGTCGCGGACGGAATTGGAGAACAGGGTGGTGTCCTCGAAGGCCACGCCCACCACGGTGCGCAGTTCCTCCACGGAGAACTCGCGCAGGTCCACGCCGTCGATGGTGATGGAGCCCGCGGTGACGTCGTAGAGGCGGGGGACCAGCTGGAGCAGCGCACTTTTGCCGCTGCCGGTGATGCCCACAAGGGCCATGGTCTCGCCGGGGCGGATCTGCAGGCTGACGTCCTTGAGGATCGGCTTGTCCGGGGCGTCCTCAAAAGCGAACGTCGCGGCGTTGAAGCTGAGGGCTCCGGTGAGCTGCGCCGGATTGCGGGGCTGCTCCGGGCTGGTGATGGTGTTGGCCGCGTCCATGACTTCGAAATGCCGGTCAATGGCTGTTTTGGCCGTCAGCGCCATGGCCAGCAGCATGCCGCAGAATTCCACCGGTGCGGCGATGACGGCCGCCGTGGCGAAGAATGCCACCAGGGCGCCGATGCTGAGCTGTCCGTCCGCGGCCAGCATGATGCCCACCACCAGGCCCGCACCGAGCGCCAGTTCGGGCAGGAGGGTGACCACCATGCTGAACGTGGCAAGGTGTTTAGCCTTGGCGATCTCGGTCTGACGGAGTTCCTCGGCTTGTTCGTTGAAGTTTTCCAGGGCCTCTCGGCTGCGGCCGAACGCCTTGAGCACGCGGATGCCGTGGACCGATTCCTCCACGGTGGTGGCGAGGTCGCCGGCCTGGTCCTGGCTGCGGCGGGCCACTTTGCTGAAGCGTGTCCGGAACCGGAATCCGTAGACCATGATGGGCACGGCCGCGGCCAGGAAGATCAGCGCCAGCTGCCAGCTCATGGAGAACATCACGGCGACGCCGATCACCACCGTCAGCGTGGTCACCACCAGCATGATGGCGCCGAACGCCATCCAGCGCCGCAGGAAGTTCAGGTCCGTCATGGCCCTGGAGAGCAGCTGCCCGGATCCCCAGCGGTCGTGGAAGGAGACCGTCAGGTCCTGGAGATGCCCGTAGAGCGACACCCGCATCCGGGTTTCCACGGTGGTTGCAGGGTTGATGACGAACTGGCGGCGGAGGGCAACCAGCCCTGCTTCGGCGACGCCCAGGCCCAGGATGATCAGGGACGCGGTCAACACAGCGTCGGTGGCTCCGCCCGGCCGCAGCGAGTCATTGACGAGCACCCGCAGGACCTGGGGGATGGCAAGCGCCACGATGCTGGCCAGGAGGGCGCACAGGAGTCCCATAATTAGCCGCGGGATGATCGGCTTTACATGGGGGTAGAGTCGGCTGATTGACGTGAAGAATGGAGTCTGCTGCTTGGCCATGCCCGCTTCTTAAAGCTCAACTGCGAATGTAGTTTCCTTTAGCAACTACCCTATGCCATGGAGTGACGCCGTTCACAGGATTCCACACGCCGCGGGAATCTTGCCCAGTCATTGCGGTTCGTAATGACCCGGCGGCTTAGCGCTCCGTCAAAGTCAGCAGGACGGCCTCCGGCCGGCAGGCGATGCGCACCGGTGCGAAGCGCGAGGTGCCGATCCCGCCCGACACGTTCACCGGCGTCGTGCGTCCGTTGCTTTGCCAGTCGTTGAGGCCTTTGGCTCGCCACGTGGGGATATCGCAGTTGGCCACCAGGGCGCCGTAGCCGGGCAGGCAGATCTGGCCGCCGTGGGTGTGGCCGGCGAGCAGGAGGTCCGCGCCGTCCTCGGTGAAGTGGTCCAGCACGCGCTGGTAGGGCGCGTGGATGACCGCCACCCGGAGATGGGGAGTGCTGTCCTGGCCCTTGGTCCCGCGCGGCCAGCCGGCGTACCGCTCCAGTTTCAGGTGGGGATCGTCGACGCCGGAGAAGTCAAAGCGCAGGCCTTTGAGGACCACGGACTGGTTGCGGTTGGTCAGGTCCACCCAGCCGGACATCCCGAAGTAGGAGCGCAGCCGGGGCCAGTCGAGTTCCACGGGCTTCTCATGTGCCTTCGAGGGGCCCATGAAGTACGACGCCGGGTTCTTGAGCTTGGGTGCGAAGTAGTCGTTGGAGCCCGGCACAAAAACGCCCGGATAGTCCATCAGCGGCGTCAGCGCTTTCAGCAGCGGATCGATCGCCTTGACGTGGCTGAGGTTGTCTCCGGTGTTCACCACCAGGTCCGGCTCCAGGTCAGCCAGCGAGGCCAGCCACTGTGCCTTCCGGTTCTGTCCCGGGACGAAGTGGATATCGCTCAGGTGCAGGACCCGGAACGGACCGAACCCCGGGGGGAGGATGGGCAGCGTTTCCTCGCGCAGGACGAACTGGTTCTTCTCCCAGAGGCCGTATCCGGCCGCGGCCAGGCCGGCTGCGGCACCGGCGGCTGCCGTGACGGCAAAGCCGCGTCCGATGCTCCGGGCGCGGCTTGCCAGCGACGTTGCGTCCACCATCGGGGCCCTTACCCGTTGCCCTTGCCGTTGTCCTTGGTGGGCGAAGGCTCCGGGGCTGCGGTGGTGGGCGCGGGTGCAGGCGCCGTGCTCTGCGTCGTCGGGGTGGTCTGCCGCGTCGTCCCGCTGATCATGTTGGACGGCGGTGCCGTGAACGGGTTGGTGCCGTACGCCGGCGCCACCTGCGTCATGAAGTTGGAGAACATCGGACCGGCGATCATGTAGCCGTCGATGCCCTTGTAGAACTTGCCGTTGACGGTGACGTTCTGGCCTGCCCGCTGCTGCGACCCGAGCGCGTCGCCGAACCACGACGCGGTGGCCAGGCCGGTGGTGTGGCCCACCACCCAGGTGGACCCGTTGTTGTTGGACGTACCGGTCTTGGCAGCGATCGGGAAGCTGGTCCTGGTGGAGATCCGGGGCTGGATGAGCGAGCCGGATCCTCGGTTGAGGACCTCCTGCAGGGCATAGTTCACGCCGCGGGCGACTTCCGGCTTGAGCGCGTCGCGGCAGTTCGTGGACTGGGCCGGCAGCTGTGCGCCGGTCTGGTCGGTCACCGACGTGATGGCGATCGGGGCGCAGTACTTGCCGTCGTTCGCGAAGGTGGCGAAGGCGCTTGCCATGGACAGTGGCGACGTTTGCCTGGAGCCGAGGAGGTTACCCAGCGTCGTCATGGTGATGGGCGGCTGGGCGTTGACCACCTTTCCCGTGTCGTCCCTCTGGGGAAGGCCCTCATGGAGGCCCACTGCGTCCACAATCTTCTGGATTCCGCACAGATCCACCTTGGCCGCGGTGGCAAACGTCATGGTGTTGATGGAGTTTGCGAGGCCGTCGAGGACCGACATTGACCGGTAGTAGCCTTCCTCGGCGTTCTGCAGGTCCTTGGATTCGCCGTTGGTGCTGTCGTACCAGCCTACAGTCGGGGTCGCGCACGTGTTCTTCCACGGGAAGTTCTGCGGATAGCGACGCACCGCGCCGTTCAGGACCGCGTTCATCGAATTGCCCTCGTTCAGCCATTGGGCAAACGTGAAGGGCTTCATGGTTGAACCGGGTTGCGCACCGCCGAGGCCGTTGAGGTCGTTGCCGTTGGCATCGTACTGGTCGACGTTGAAGTTGAGCTGGCTGTCGAACTTGCCGTCACCGGCGAACCACACGGTGTTCTGGGCCATGTTGATGATCTTGCCGGTGTTCGGCTGGACCGACACCAACGCAGCGCCCCACTTGTCCGGGTTGGCGCCCGCCGATGCGTCCACCTGGGCCTGGGCCGCGTTCTGGGCGTTGGGGTCAAGGGTGGTGGTGATGGTCAGGCCGCCACGGAAGACCTTGCGCTCACGCTCGGTGGCGTCTGCGCCGTAGGCGGGATCATTCAGCAGGAGGTGCAGGACGTAGTCGCAGAAGTACGGGGCCGTGGATGCATAGGCGCAACCCTGGCGGGCAGGGGTGACCTTGGTTTCCACCGGAGTTGCAACGGCGGCCTCGTAGTCCGCCTGCTGGATCTTGCCCTGGGTGTACATGGCATTCAGCACCTGGTCGCGGCGGTTCTTCGCGTTGTCAGGGTTGTTGATGGGGTCGTAGAACGACGGGCTGTTGACCAGTCCGGCCAGCAGTGCGGCCTGGGGGAGCGTCAGGTCCTTGGCGGAGCTGCTGAAGAAGAACTTGGACGCGGCTTCGATGCCATAGGCGTCCCGGTTGAAGAACACGATATTGAGGTAGCCCTCGAGGATCTGTTCTTTGGTGAACTTCTTCTCCAGGGCGATGGCCAGCTTCATCTCGCGGAGCTTGTCGCCCACGCCCTTGTTGACGCCGTTGAGCTTGATGTCCTCGGTGTTGCCCTCAGCTTCGAGCGAGGCGTTGATGACGTTGTTCACGTACTGCTGGGTGATGGTGGAGGCGCCCTGCTTGTTGCCGCGGGCCGTGCTGACCAGCGCGCGCATGATGCCGGTGGTGTCCACGCCGCCGTGCTCGTAGAAGCGGCTGTCCTCGATGGCGATCACTGCGTCCTTGATGAATGGCGACATCTGGTCCAGTGAAACGCGGGTGCGGTTTTCGGCATAGAGGTTGGCGATCAGGCTGCCGTCAGCCGCAAGGATCTTGGTGGACTGGCTGGGCGGGTCCACCTGCAGCTCCGCCGGGAGGGTGTCGAAGAATTCGATGGATCCGCTGGCCGTGCTGCCGGAAACAGCGGCCGCCGGGACCAGCAGGCCCGCCACCAGGACACCACAAATAGCGCTCACGCCAAGGAAGGCAAGGATCTTTCCGAGGGTGGTGGCCGTGTCGAATAAAGGGTTCTTACCAGTCGCCATGTTTTCCACTTTACCGGCAAGGACTAGTCTTTAGCTCATGACCAAATGGGAGTACGCCACGATTCCGCTCATTATTCACGCCACGAAGCAGATTCTGGACCAGTGGGGAGAGGACGGCTGGGAGCTCGTCCAGGTAGTCCCCGGTCCCGACGGCAACGGCCTCGTTGCCTACCTTAAGAGGGAGAAGCAGTAGTTATGACAACCCCTGCAGGTACGGCGCCGGAAACCCCGGCCCACGCCCAGAATCCGGCCTCCGGGGCGGAAAGCGGAGCCCCGGTTTCCGCCGTCGAACAGCGGCTGGCGGAGCTGGGATTGACCCTCCCGGACGTTGCGGCCCCGGTGGCCGCCTACGTTCCCGCCGTCATCTCCGGCAACCATGTTTACACCTCCGGGCAGCTGCCCTTTATTAACGGCAAACTCGAAGCTACGGGCAAGGTGTCAACGGGCACCGAAGGCTTCGCGGATGAACCAACCGTGTCTCCCGAAGACGCCAAGCGCTTCGCCGCGGTCTGCGCTGTCAACGCACTGGCAGCGGTCAAAAGCGTGATCGGCGACCTCGACCGCATCACCAGGATCGTCAAGGTTGTTGGCTTCGTTTCCTCCGATCCGTCCTTCACCGGCCAGCCGGGAGTCATCAACGGCGCGTCGGAACTCCTGGGCAAGGTCCTCGGCGACGCCGGCCAGCACGCCCGGTCCGCCGTCGGTGTGTCGGTGCTGCCGCTGGATTCGCCGGTGGAAGTCGAACTGATCGCCGAATTCAGCTAAAGGCCGGTCACTTCCCTTGCCCCAGTTAGCCCGTCGCCTGTTTGTGCTGCCTCCCGAACTCGAGGGGGCAGCACAAAGCTGGCTCGAACACGGCGAGCGGACCCCGCGTGCCGCCCGTCCCGCATCCTCCGTGGTCCTGCTCCGTGACGCTCCCACCGGACTTGAAACCTGGCTGGGCTACCGTCCGGGTTCCTCCCCGCTCGGCGTCCTCGCCTTTCCGGGTGGATCCCTGGAGTCGTCCGACGAGGACGCTGTCGGCTGGATCGGCCCCACACCGCAGCATTGGGCGGACCAGATGGGAACGTCCGACGTCGGCCTGGCGCGCCGCCACGTGGTGGGTGCCATCCGCGAACTCTTTGAAGAAACCGGTGTGCTCCTTGCCGGCCCGGATCTGTCCACAACAGTGGAGGCCACCTCCACACCCGAATGGATGCGCGCCAGGATCGCCGTTGCCGAACAGGAGAAATCCTTCACTGATGTCCTCGCCAAGCGCGGACTGTCCATCCGCACGGACCTGCTGAAACCGTTGGTCAACTGGCTGAGCCCGGACTTTGCGCACCGCCGTTTCAACACGCGCTACTTCGCCGCCACCGTGCCGGTGAACCAGCAGCCCACATTGCTGCAAAGCAAAGGCGTGTGGGGCCGCTGGGTCTGTGCCAGCAAGGTCATCGCCGAACGTGACACCACAGCGTTGGGCGACGAAGTGGGCCAGGAAAACACCGTGGGACTCACACTCGGCCAGCTGCTGGTGCCCGGCTCCGAGATCATGCTCGAAAAGATGGCGGCCGCCAACGGGTGCATCGCCTACCTCAGCTACAAGCGAAAGGCCCACGTCTACCAGCCGAAGCTGGTTGAAGAAGACGGCAAGCTGATGCTCGAAGTCGAGGCCGCCAAGACCGTCGCCGGCGAGCCTCAGCGCGAGCGCTAACGACACACAAACTTCCTGGCGACACCGGAATCCGGGTGTCGCCAGGCATTTTCTGTGTCGCGGGATCGCGGATAAACCTAGCGGGAGCGCTGGCGGAGGCGCTGCATGTCAAGGATCACGACGGCGCGGGCTTCGAGGCGGAGCCAGCCGCGCTGCACGAACTCGGCCAGCGCCTTGTTCACGGTTTCGCGGGAGGCACCCACCAGCTGGGCCAGCTCTTCCTGCGTGAGCTCGTGGGCCACCAGGACGCCGTCGGTTGCCGGGCGGCCGAAGCGGTCGGCCAGGTCCAGCAGTGCCTTGGCCACTCGGCCCGGAACGTCGGAGAACACGAGGTCGGACAGGGAGTCGTTGGTGCGGCGCAGGCGGCGGGCCAGGGCCTGCAGGAGCTGGGCCGAGACCTCCGGGCGGGTGCGCAGCAGGGCGTTGAGGCTTTCGTTCTTCAGGCCGGCCAGGCGGGTCTCCGAAACCGCGGTCGCGGTGGCCGTGCGGGGGCTCGGATCGAAGAGCGCCATTTCGCCGAAGAGTTCGCCCGGGCCGAGGATGGCCAGCAGGGACTCGCGGCCATCGGGGGACGTGCGGCCCAGCTTAACCTTGCCGGATACGATGAAGTACAGCTGATCACCCTGGTCGCCTTCGCGGAAGACCGAGGCTCCGCGCGACAGGTCCACCTCCGTGAGCTCGTCCGTGAGTAGACGGAATGCCTCGTCGTCGAGCGTGGCGAATAGGGGTGCGCGGCGCAATACCTCGATGTCCATGAAATCTCCTGAGTAAATGTGTCGGCTGGGGCGCTTCAGCCATTGTTTCAGAATTTTCAAGGTTCTGTGACGTACTTGGCACGTGAAACGCCTGAAACGGGGCGTTTGAGGCCCACGCGGGGCGCTTTGGTGGAAATATTGCGACGGCGCTGCTCCGGTTTTCGCAGCATTTTGCCGGTGATGCGGGGCGCCCCCACGTCACGGCAAACTGTCAGGGTCCGCACTTAGAATTGGGACTTACCTGTTTCTGTGAGGAGCCCCTGTGTTCGGCTTGACCATCCTGGACCTGGCCTTGATCCTGACGCTGCTGTCCTATTTGATCTACGGCCTGCGCAACGGCTTCCTGGTGACCCTCGGCGGCATAGCCGGGTTCATTGTTGGCGCCGTGGCCGCGTTTGTTTCCGTACCCATCGTCAGCGACCTCGTAGAGGACAGCGGCTGGCGGCTGACCGCGATCGTGGGCGCCGCCGTCGTGCTGATTGTCCTGGGCCATGCGCTGGGAACCATGATCGGCCGCAAAATCCGCAGCGCGGTGCGGATCCAGCCGCTGCGGGCCATGGACCGCGTGGTGGGCGGCGCAGTCAACGTGGTGGTGTCGGCGCTGGTCATGTCCATGCTCGCCTTCAGCATCAGTGCGCTGGGCGTCCCGTTCGTTTCCCAGCAGCTGGCGGAGTCCAAAGTCATCCGCTTCATCGACGGCCTCACGCCCGTGCCGGTGAAAACTGCCGTGGCGCAGCTGCGCTCCACCGTGATCGGGGACGGCATACCCACACTTATCGAGGGGCTCGGGCAGGGCCAGCAAGTGGCCATTCCCAACGCGAGCACGGACACGCCTGCCCTGAACCGCGCGGCGGAATCGGTCCTGAAGATTGCGGGCACCGCATACCAATGCGGCCAGAACCAGACCGGAAGCGGCTTTGTGGTGTCGCCGGGACGCGTTGTGACGAACGCCCATGTGGTGGCGGGCGTGTCGCAGCCGGTGGTGGAGATTCCCGGCGGCGGAGCCATGCCCGGCCGGGTGGTCTACTTCGACGGCCAGCATGACCTTGCCGTCCTGGCCGTGGACGGCCTCCCGTCGTCACCGCTCCAGCTGAGCGCGGACCTGCCGGCCGGAAGCGCGGCCGCTTTCGCCGGCTACCCGCACGGCGGTCCGTTCCAGTCCAAACCGGCAACAGTGCAGGACATCGCCTCCGTCCTGGTTCCGGATATTTATGGCGGGAACCCGGCACCCGAGGACGTCTACCGGCTCGCCGGCGACGTCCAGCCGGGCAACTCCGGCGGGCCGCTCCTGACCACCGAGGGCCAGGTTGCCGGTGTGATCTTCGCCAAGGCAACCTCGGACTCCGACATGGGCTTCGCCATCACCATGGATGACCTCGGTCCGGTTGCCGCCCAGGCGCCGGGGCTCAGCAGCCCCGTGTCATCCGGGCAGTGCATCCAGAAGTAGCTACCGGGCAGCCGACGGGGCGGCCCTAGAGGTCCCCGGCCGCCTAGAGCCATTCCAGGCTCTGGCCGTGCGGTCCGGCGATGGCCATGGGGACGCCGTCCTGAAGCAGGAGGAACCGGCCCCGCAGCCGGGCGTCATCCATTTCCGGCACCACTACGGAGCCGTCCGCCTGGGCAAGCACCGTGTGGCCCTCGTTGGACAGCCAGTGGCAGCCGCGCTCGGCCGCAAGGGTGCCGATCGTGGCCCGGAAGGCTTCCCGCCGGGCGGAGCTTAGGTACGCCATCACCGCGCTGTGGAACACCACAAGGGTTGCGTCCGGCGGGGCCTGGTCCGCCAGCGGGACCAGCTGCTCGTTGAGGTCTCCTGCCAGCAGCAGCGGCGGGTCCTGTCGAGCGATGGCTATGGCCCGGCGCAGCCTCTCGCGGCGGAATTCCTGCTCCGGCCAGATGAGCGCTTCCAGCCACGCGACGTCGTCGGGGTTGTTGATGTCCAGGGGGTTCAGGTCTATCCCGGCCCGCCAGACCACGTGGGGGAGCGCGGCGGGAAGCGGGACTGCCCCTTCCACGGTGCACCGGAGAACGGGAGGTCCGTCCGCCGGGGACCCGGCCACGTCCGGTTGCGGACGCAGCCGCATGACTGAGGTGCCGTCGTCGTACTCATAGGCGTACTTGTCCGGGAACAGGGCCAGGCCGGCAGAGGCGCCCACCTCGATCAGGGCCAGGGGACGGCCCGTTGAAGCGGCGATGGCGGCGAGGGACGGCAGCAGCGTGGCGCACCTGCCTGTCTCGTTGGTCTGGGTGGCGCGGGCGAGCACAGTCCGGGAGACGTCGTCCCAGCGGGCCAGGAGGAACTCCCGGAACTCGGGGTACGGGGTGATGCCCGCCCCGAGGAAGCGCGCGGCGGCCAGGACCAGCAGGGGCTGGCGTTTGTTATGCGGCCACTGTTCAATGCGGCGGATAAGTTCAGGATCGTCGGCGATTCCAAGGGACCATTCCGCGTAGCACGGCGAGGAAGCTGGCGCATCGACAATGCCGAAGCTCCGGTACCAGTCCGCCGTTCCCGCCGGTCCCGTGCCGCCGGGCATGTCAGGGCCTGCCCATGATCAGGCCCTGCCGGCGTTCAGCTCTGCGAGGTATTCGACGGCGAACCGGTAGCCCATCACTCCCGCGCCGGCGATCACGGCCTTGCTGATGTCCGAAAGGTAGGAGTGGTGCCGGAATTCCTCGCGGGCATGGACGTTGGTGATGTGGACCTCGACGGCGGGAATCTGCACCGCGGAGATGGCATCGCGGATGGCCACGGAGGTGTGGGTGTACGCACCGGCGTTGAGGACGATGCCGACCGCCCTGCCGCGGGCGGCGTGGATGGCGTCCACCAGCGCGCCCTCGTGGTTCGACTGGAAGCAGTCGACGTCCAGGCCGTACCCGGCAGCGGTGTCCTTGGCGAGCTGTTCGACGTCGGCCAGCGTGGCCGTGCCGTACTTCTCCGGTTCCCGCGTTCCCAGCAGGTTCAGGTTGGGACCGTTCAGGACAAGGATAGTGCCGCGGCCGGCTTCGGTGGCGGGGGAGGCTTCAGTCATGGGAGCCAATCTATCGCTTAGCGGGCAGCGTTCGGGGTTTTTTACGGCGGGCTGACGGGCGGGACGGTGATCCTGGCGATGCGCCGAAGGGCCGCTGCGCAGACGGGGAGGTACGCCGGCGCCCACCACGGAACGGTGAAGGTGACCCGGCAGCCGTCGTCCTCCGGAACCACACGGTGCCCGGTGGCGCGGATGCCGGCCACTGACCAGGACCAGGAGCGGCCCTCACGGAATTCCGTCACCGTGAACGGCAGGGTGGCGCCGGCTGCCGTTCGAACGCGTCCGCTGCTGCCAGCGGTGAAGCCGGCGGAATCCAGTTCGGCGCCCCGCACGGAGGGCCCCCACTCCGGCCAGCGTCCGACGTCGGTGAGCAGCTCCCACACAGCCCCGGCGGGCGCCGCGATATGCCGTGAGACGGCGAACCGCACGCGGCTACCCGAAGTCCGGGCGCAGGACGGCCTGTGCTGCGCGGTGGCCGCTTTCGAGGGCACCCTGGATGGACGCGGTGGAGCGGTGGTCGCCGCAGACAAAGACACCCGGCGAGATTTCCGCCGGCCCTGGAGGCCGGAGCGGTGGCGGCTGGGCGGGCAGGGCGTCCGGAACTTCGTGCCTGGCCACCAGTTCCCAACCGGACGCATCCGCCCCGAAGATTTCGGCTGCGTGCCGGCGGACCTCATCATCGCCGGGCACAGGCCGCCCAGGTCCGAGCAGTGCCGACGCCTGCACGAGGTGCCGCCCGGCGGGGACGTAAGCCGGGGCTGCATTGGAAACGACGGCGGTATTGACCAAGGGGCCGCCGGGCCGCTTCCGGGCATCAACGCAGAGCAGATTGAGCCGGGATGGAGGCTCACGCGCCGCGAACCAGTGCGTCAGCACGCCCTTCATGGCGGGGACGCCGCTTCCCGTTGCGCCGCCCCCGTGGTTTCCGAATGCCAGGGTTTCGGCGCTGGCCGGGTCCGTGGCCACCACCACCTGTTCGGCCCGGAGCTCGGCGCCGGAGGCGCGGACCAGCATGGAGCCAGCCTCCCGCGCAACGGACTCCACCCGGGTCCCGGTGCGGACCGGCGCTGCGAGGGACGCCGCCAGCTGCCGCGGCAGCGCCTGCATGCCCAGGCGCGGCAGTCCGGGCACCCCCAGCGCGAAGGTGCGCAGCAGGAGCCGCGCGAAGTCATTGGAGGTACTGCCGTCGTCTTCCAAAAGCACCCCGGCGAAGAACTGTTCCACCACCCGGCGGAGTTCGCCCGCCAGCCGCGCGTCGTCCAGCGCCTGCCGCAGCGTGACGTCGCGCCCAGGCCGCCGGCCGGGGCGACGCGCGTCATCGTCACGCCCCCAGGACCGGACGACGGCGGGAGCCGCCCAGCGCAGGAGGGCCGCTACATCGTGCGGCGTCGCGATGCCGCTGCCCACGGTCCCGGCAATCAGCCGCGGTTCGCGCAGGGGGTGGGCAAGAACGGCGAACCCGTCGTCACGCCGGACCCCGAGCCCGGAGCCGAAGTGCTGCAGCTCAAGTGCACCGACGTCCACCCAGCGGCGGACAGCCGGGTAGGCGGGATTCAGCACCTGGAATCCGCGGTCCACCAGGAAACCGTCCACCTGCTCCGTCCGGATCCGGCCCCCGATGTCGTCGGCTGCCTCCCACACCTGCACATCACGTCCGGCGGCCTGCAGCTCGCGGGCGCACTGGAGCCCCGCGAGCCCGGCACCGACCACCAGAACCTCACACGAATCGGTCATGGTTCATCTTGGCACGCCCGCCAGGAGCGTTGCCGGGAGGCGGGCGCGTGCGGCCGGTCCGTGCCTCTGGCCACCCTTCGCGGCGGTGCCTAGACTTGAAGGACCATCGTGCGGAGCTCCCGTACCGGTCAGCTCGCGCGAAAAGCCCGATCTGGAAAGAGCGTCATCATGCGCTGCAAAAATGTGGATTCAGGAACAGCAATTCGCCGTGCCGCCGTGGGACTAATTGCCCTCGCAGCACTCATCATTCCGGCACCCGTAGCGTCCGCCGGGCCGCCGTCTACGAAGGGCGATGACAAGGTCATTGAGCTTCCCGGCGCTTCGTCCGCCGAAGGCATTGCCGAGGGCGAGGGCACCACCTTTTTCGCCGGGGACCTGTTCAAGGGGGACATCTTCCGCGGAGATACCCGCCGCGGAACTGCCAGGCTTTTTATTGATGTTCCGGACGGCCGGATGGCGGTGGGCATGAAAGTGGACGTGGAGAACGGCCTGCTCTTCGTTGCCGGCGGCACCAGCGGCAAGGCCTACGTCTATGACACCGACTCCCGGAAGACTGTGGCCACCTACCAGCTGACCCCTGATCCGGCGTTCATCAACGACGTCGCGGTGACTCCCCGCGGGGCATGGTTCACCAACTCCATGAAGGGCGAGCTGTACTTCGTCCCGGTCGACCGCCGTGGCAAGCCGGGTGACGAGGTCCGGACGCTCACGCTGACCGGTCCGGCTGCAGAGACTCCCGCCGACTTCAACCTGAACGGCATTGCGGCCGTCCGGGGCAACCGGACACTGATTGTGGCCCACACCGCGAACGAGGCACTGTATACGGTGGATCCGGGCTCCGGCATCAGTTCGGAGATCACTGGCATCAAGTTGCCCAACGTGGACGGGATTGTGGTGAGGGGGAACACCCTCTGGGCCGTGCAGAACATGATCAACCAGGTGAGCCGAGTCCGGCTGGACTCCCGGCTGGATTCCTTCGAAGTCAAGGACGTCATCACCAGCCCGGACTTCCAGGTCCCGACGACGGCGGCCCTGTTCGGCGACACGCTCGCCGTAGTCAATGCGAAGTTCGGCGTCCAGGGGGCCAGCAAGTACGAAGTGGTCCTTGTCGACGCCCGCTAAGCGGACTTTGGACGCCCGCAAAGCGTCCGAAAAAGCAAGGTGGCCTGCCGGCCGGGTTTGTGCCCGGCCGGCAGGCCATCTTCGGCGGCTGTGAACCTGCACGGCGGTGTAGTTATGAGGCGGTGAAGCGCAGCAGCAGCGCGTGTTCCGGGTTGAGGACGGGCATCGGCAGGCCCACCTCGGCCAGGAACCGGCCGCTGGCTTCTGCACCGGCGGCCAGCCAGGCGGGTGGTTGCGCCTGGATGAAGTTGTGCGCGTAGTCCGCGTCGCCGGGCGTCGGGAAGATCGCTTCAACGCGGTAGCTGCGGTCCTGGTCCAGGCCGGGGATGGTGATGCGTCCCGGACGCTCCGCGAACGAGGTCCTGGTGCTGACCAGCGCGAACAGTGCTGCCGTGTCTCCGGTCGCCGGGGTGCCCTGGGAAACGACGCCGTGCAGCATCAGCGAATCGTCGGCCACGTCCGCGCGGACCATCCGGCCGGAGTGGATCAGGCCGCGGTGCTCCTTGTAGAGGCCGATGAACCGCTTGAGTTCCTCCCGTTCGGCGCCGTGGACCTGGCGGACGTCCCATTCCAGGCCGAAGTGCCCGAAGAATGCCGTGATGGCGCGGAACGAAATGTCGTGCGTGCGGGCCGTGGTGTGGGAGGTGGTGGGACCGATGTGTCCTCCGACCAGCTCCGGCGGCACCACCAGCCCGGTCCAGCGCTGGATGGTCTGGCGTTCCAGGGCGTCGTTGCAGTCCGAAGCCCAGATCCGGTCGGTCGTTTCCAGGATCCCGAGGTCCACGCGGGCGCCGCCGGACGAACAGCTCTCAATTTCCAGGCCCGGGTGGGCCTGCTTGAGCTCGGCAAAGAGGCGGTAGGCGGCCAGCGTCTGCTCGTGCACGGAGGAGCGCCCGGCGTGGCCGTGTTCGGTCAAGTCCCGGTTCTGGTCCCACTTCAGGTAGCTGATGTTGTTCTCGCGGAGCAGGGCGTCGATGCGGTTGAAGACGTACTGCCAGGCCTCGGGATTGACCAGGTCGATAACGTGCTGGTGGCGCCAGGTCAGCGGCAGGCGGCCGCCGTCCTTGTGGGAGCGTGCGGCGGGGCCGACGATCCAGTCCGGGTGGGCGCGTGCCACGTCGGAATCCAGGTTGATCATTTCCGGCTCAACCCAGAGGCCGAACTCCATGCCGCGGGAGGTGACGGCGTCGATCAGCGGGGTGAGGCCGTCCGGCCACAGGCCTTCGTCGACGTACCAGTCGCCCAGGCCGGCCTGGTCGTGCCGGCGGCCGCGGAACCAGCCGTCGTCGAGCACGAAGCGTTCCACGCCCAGGTCCGCCGCGGAATCCGCGAGTTCGATCAGGGTGCCGAGATCGTGGTTGAAGTAGACGGCCTCCCAGACGTTCAGCACTACCGGGCGGGCCTTGCCGGTGCCCGCATTAGCTGACGCCGCGGGCAGCACATGGTGCGGACGGTTCCTGAACCAGCTGTAGAAGGATTCGCTGATGCCGTCCAGGCCGCGGTCCGAGTACGCCGCGAAGAGGGCGGGAGTGGTGTAGCTGCCGTTCGGCTGGAGGACCACTTCGGCGGGGCCCAGCAGTTCGGAGCCGCCCATCACGGTGCGCCCGTCCCCAATGGTGTCCGCGAACTGCTCGTGGTTGCCGCTCCAGGCGAGGTGGGTGGCCCAGACCTTGCCGTGGCGGTTGCCGAAGCCTGCCGTGCCGGCGGCCAGCAGCAGCGAGGAATCGTGGCCCGTGCGGCCGTGCCGCCCGGTGCGCACCCAGGTGCCCTGCTGGATGGCGCGGCGCTGCGGGTGGCGTTCGCGGCACCAGCGTCCGGTCAGGTCAAGGAGTTCGACGGCGTCAGGAGCCACCGGCAGGACGGTGGCCAGTTCGTCGAGCTGAAAGGGTGAGGTCCCGGTGTTGGTGACGGTATGGCGCATTTCCAGCAGGCCGCCGTCGTGCAGTTCCAGCGTGGATTCGACGGTGATGCCGGCGTCCGCATCGGACTGGACGATCACAGCTGAATTCCCGACGGCGGAGGTTCCTCCCGTTTTGACCTCTGCGACGCGGAGGCGGACGGAGAAGTCGTAGCCGGGGACGCCGTCGGCGATCCGGTGGCCACGGAGGGCCGGCCGTCCGCGCCAGCTCGAGGATGCCTGCGGCAGGAGCCCCGCGGGGACGGTGGCGTCGGCGGCGGAGGGCGGGATGGGTTCGCCGAGGATGGCCAGATCGGGCAGTGTTGCGCCCAGGTCGGCACCCCAGTGAATGACCTCGGCCTCCCCGCTGTCGAAGCTGATCACCAGGCTGGTGCCGGCGGAGCGGAGGTGCAGGGGGTTCATAAGGGGTTCACTTTCGTTGTGGCGGGCGTCCGGTGACGCTGCCGGCGGGGCTCGTATGGTGGGTTCTGAATGTGTGTGGGAAAGGTGTGTCCCGGGTGCCGCCGTTTCGCGAGGAGGAAACGGCGGCACCCGGGGCTGTGACTGCGACCACTTACGCAGCCACGTCAGGGTGGGCCTACTTGAAGAGGGCGTTCACCTGGTTGTTGGCTTCGGTCAAGGAGCTGGCGGGCTTCTTGCCGGATAGCACGGCGTCCATTGCAGGCTTCATGATGCCATCCACTTTGGCCGCTTTGTCCGCGATGGGGAAGAGGAAGGTGGTGCCTTCCTTTACGTGCGTTGTGAAGGCCGAGACATCGGTGCCCTTGGCTTTGAATGCCTCGGCTGCCTTCTCGGAGGAGCTGGTGATGGCAGGGAAGACTACGGCCTTTGAGGCCACAACGTCCTGGCAATCAGTGGAGGCGAGGTATTCAACCCACTTGACGGATGCGGCCGGGTTTTTGGTGCCTGCCCAGACGGAGTCGGCCAGGCCGTTGAACATGCTGGCGCGCTTGCCGTCAGGACCCTTGGGGGTAGGGGCGAACGCGGTTTTCACGCCCTTGTAGGTCTGGTACTGGCCGATCAGCCAGTCGCCGGTAGTGTTGATGGCCGCTTTGCCTGCGCCGAAGTTGTCAGCCATGCTGGCGCCGACGGTAGTTTCGAGCTTGGGCATGTAGCCCTTCTCGATGAGTCCGGCCCACCAGGCGATGGTCTCCTGGAACTTGGGGTCGTCGTAGTTGAACTTGGTGCCCCAGGGGTTCTTGTCCGTGTGGGTCCAACCCGTGGTGGCGCTCAGGAAGCTCCACTCGGTCTGGCCCTGGCCGGAGCCGCTGCCCGCCAGGCCCAGCCCGTAGGTGGCCACGTTGTTCTTGTCGAAGCCTGCCTCGTCGCCGCGGACGCCGTTCTTATCCACAGTCAGGTGGGCGATGGCCTTCTCGTAGCTGCCGCCGTCCTTCGGGTTCCACTCGAGGTTGGCCATCTGCTCGGCGCTGATGCCTGCGGAGTCGGTCAGGGCCGTGTTGTAGAACAGGCCTACGGTGTCCCAGTCCTTGGGCAGGCCGTAACGCTTGCCGTCCTGGCCGACCCAGAGCTCGGGAAGGCCCTTGGTGTAGCTGTCCAGCTTGATGCCGTCCTTGGCCACGGCTTCATCGAGGGAGAGCAGCTGCTTCTTGGCGGCGTACTCCGGGTACTTCGAGAGGTGGTTTGTGAAAACATCCGGGGCGGTGCCGGCGACAAAGCCGTTGGTGAGGGTGGTCCAGTAGTCGTCCCAGCCGCGCTGGGTGATCTTGACCTTGATGTCCGGGTTCGCCTTGGTGAAGTCGTCAGCGCACTGCTGGTACGCGGGAAGCTGGTTGGCGTCCCAGAGCCAGTAGTTGATCTCGCCCTTGGCCTCGGTGGAGGCGGGACTTCCGCCGCCACAGGCGGAGAGGGAGAGCGCGATGGCTGCGGCGACAGCTGCGGCGCCGATGGTTTTCTTCATGATGGACCTTTCGAGGGTGTTTCAGGGGAGGGGTGAAGTGAAGGGGTTACTTGATGCCGGAGAAGCCGATGGAGTTGACCACCTTCTTGCCGAAGGCAATGAACAGCAGGAGTACCGGGATGGCGGCCACCAGGGTTGCGGCCATGAGTCCGGTCCAGTCGGGGGCGCCCTGGGGGGACTGGGACTTGAAGACGCCCAGCCCCACAGTGAGGACGCGGACGCTTTCGTCCTGGCCCACCAGCAGGGGCCAGAAGTATTCGTTCCACTGGCCGATGAACGTCAGCAGGGCCAGGGTGGCCAGCGGCGCGGCGGCGTTGGGCAGGACGATCTGGAAGAAGATGCGGAGGTGCTTGGCGCCGTCGAGCATGGCGGCTTCCTCGACTTCCCGGGACATGCTCAGGAAGAACTGCCGCAGGAAGAAGATTGCGAACGGTGTCATGAACAGGAACGGCAGCGTCATGCCGGCGAACGTGTTGAGCAGTCCCAGGTTCTTGATCATGAGGAAGTTGGGCAGTGCGGTGAAGATCGGCGGGACCATCATCGTGGCAAGGAAGAGGCTGAATACCACGTTCCGTCCGGGCCAGCGGAGCCGGGAGAAGGCGTAGGCGGCCATCGCGCTGAAGAAGACCTGCCCCGCGGTGGTGACGGTGGCGAAGATAACCGAGTTCCGCAGGTAGAGCCAGAAGTTGATCGCCGCTCCCGAGCCTCCCTCCGCGATGGCCTCTTCGGGGCTCTGCATTCCGAGGACCCGTTTGAAGGCGCCGAGGTTGAAGTCTGCGGGCAGCAGGTTGCTGGCATTGGAGGCCAGTGAGGCGTTGGTGGACAGTGCGGTGCGGAGCATCCAGAGGAAGGGCGCGACGGTGACGGCGACCGCGACGGCGACCAGGGCCCAGGCGCCGACGCGGCGCCAGTTGACCGGCTTCTTATGGACGGCAATGTTATTGATGGACTTCTTGCGGGTGAGTGTGGAGGTGCTCATGGCTGGGGTTCCTTAGTCCAGATCCGATTCGTTGCCCTTGAGGAACTTCATTTGCACGAAGGCCACCAGGGCAAGAATGAGGAAGAGAATGACGGACAGTGCCGATGCGTAGCCGAAGTCCGATTCGCCGAAGGCCTTTTGGTAGATGTACATCTGGATGACGCGGGAGGCGTTGATGGGGCCGCCGGCGGTAGTGACGGCCACGGTGTCGAACACCTGGAATGAACCGATCACTGTGACCACCAGCACCAGCACCAAGACGGGGCGCAGGAGGGGCATGGTGATGCTCCAGAAGGTCCTGGTGGGAGAAGCGCCGTCGAGTGACGCGACCTCGTAGACATGGTTGGGGATCGACTGGAGGCCGGCGAAGAGCAGCAGCGCGGTGTAGCCCATGTGGCGCCAGACGTTCACGGCCGCGATCGTGGGAATGGCCCACTGTTCGCTGCCGAAGAAGGCGATGCGCGGCAACCCCATCCAGCTGATGATCTCGTTGACGATGCCCATCTGGTAGTCCAGCATCCAGAACCATAGGAGCGCGACGATCACATTGGCCACCAGGAAGGGCAGCAGTAGCGCGCCGCGGATAAACGTGGACTTTGCAACCCGGTGCATCAGCAGTGCCAGGCCGAGGGCGATCACGGTCTGGAATCCGATGTTCAGCCCGACGTACTGGACGGTGACTGCCATGGCGTTCCAGAACAGTTCATCGCCGAGCATGGCGCTGTAGTTTTTGATGCCGATCCAGGTGGGCTCACCCAGAATGCTGTACTCGGTGAAGCTGAGGTAGACGCCCCGGATGGTGGGGACCAGATAGAAGAGAACAAAGCCGATCATCGCCGGGAAGATGAAGAACAGGGCGACCTTCATGTCGCCGAGGCGGTTGGTGAGGCTCCTGCGGGCGGGCTTCCCAGCCTTGGGGAGTCCGGCCCGGGCTGCCGGGTCCTGTTGCTGCTTGGTAAGGGTGGTCATCTTCGACCCTTTCCTGACTGTGATGTGGGTAACAACTGAAAATGAATCTACACGAGTAGATAGAGTGTCGCAAGCTTTTTTCCCTGCAAACATTGAAAGGTGCACATCAACTCGTCTATTTCGTTGACTCGAGTAGATTGTGGTGAAAGACTCTCGGTAAGCCCACCAAGGGCCTTTCGCGCCCGGAACTGCGGGCCAGCCAGGGAAAGGTAAACAATGACGTTTTCAATCGGAGTCGTCGGCGTCGGACAGTTCGGCGGCCATTTCGCCCACCTCTTCAAGCTCCACCCGGGAGTCAGCGAGGTTTACGTCGTCGACGAACGGCCGGAACGCGCGGCCGCGGCGCACGAACGCTGGGGGCTTGACGGCACCAAGGCGAGCTTCGAGGAGTTGCTGGCGTCCGACGTCGACGCCGTCGCCATTTTCACGCAGCGCTGGACCCACGGGCCCCTCGTGGAGCAGGCGCTGCGCGCTGGCAAGCATGTCTATTCGGCTGTTCCGATGGCCGTTTCGGAGGAAGAGATCGAGCGCATCATCGACGCCGTGAAGGAAACCGGGCTTGTCTACGCCATGGGGGAGACCAGCTACTACAACCCGGCGACGGTCTATGCCCGCAACCAGCACGCCGCCGGCAAGTTCGGCCGGATCTTCTACAGCGAAGGCGACTACGTCCACGACATGGACCTCGGATTCTATGACGCCTACCAGTACAGCGGCGGAGACGCATGGAAGTCGACGGCGAGCTACCCTCCGATGCTGTACCCGACGCATGCCATCGGCGGTGTCCTGGGTGCGCTGCCATCCCATGCGGTCAGTGTCAGTTGCATCGGCGTCAAGGACGACCGCGAGGACGGCGTCTTCGACAAGGAAGTCAGCATGTTCGGCAACGACTTCTCCAACGCCACCGCGCTCTTTGAGCTGAACGACGGCGGCGCCATGCGCACCAACGAGATGCGCCGCGTCGGATACCCATCCCACATCCGTGAGTCGCGGTTCCGCTTCTTCGGCACCGAGGCCAGCTTCGAGCAGCTCGCGAAGGTCACGGTGTGGCAGGACAAGGAGAACGTCCACGACATCTCCGAGCAGGTGGAGACCAAGCCCAGCATCCCGCTCGATGACCCCTCGCTCGCCGACGTCGCCCCGGAACTGCGTGATGCGTTCATCTCCGGTCTCGCCCCCGTGCACGACCGCGGACGCCTGCCCGAGGAATTCCGCGGTGCCCCGAACGGCCACGAGGGAAGCCACCAGTTCCTGGTGGACGATTTCGTGACCGCAGTCAACGAAGGAACGCTCCCTCCGGTCAATGCCTGGGCAGCGGCGCGGTTCACGCTTCCCGGGATCGTGGCCCATGCCTCGGCCCAGCAGAACGGCGCGCGCCTCCCCATCCGCGATTTTGGCGACGCTCCGCAGGGTGGATAGCTAGCATGTACTCCATGACCACTTCCGCAACTCTCCCGCCCCGAGGCCCGGTAACCCGCAAGGATGTTGCCCGCTATGCAGGCGTGAGTACGGCGGTGGTCAGCTACGTGGTTAATGGCGGGCCCAAACGGGTTGCGCCTGCCACTGAGGCGAAGGTCCAGGACGCGATCCGCGTCCTGGGCTACCGCCCCAACGCCGCGGCACGGGCGCTCAAACTGGGGTCCAGTGAGACCATCGGCCTGATCATTCCGGACAACAGCAACCCGTTCTTCTCCCTGCTGGCGCACGCTGTGGAGGACGCCGCCGGCGAACTCGGCTACGCGTTGTTCCTGACCAACTCCGACGGCGATCTCGCCAAGGAACGCCGGCACCTTCGCAACCTGGCCGCCCGCCAGGTCGACGGGGTGGTGCTTGCGAGCGTCCTCTCCGAACCCGACCTGGCGGACCTGGAATCGGCGGAGATTTCATCGGTCCTGCTGAGCCACAGCGAGAGGCCCGCCGGCGTCACCAGCGTCGGCGTGGACCTCGCCGCCGGCGCCCGCACCGCCGTCGAACACCTCATCGGCCACGGCCACACCAACATCGGACTCGCCATGGGTACCACCACGGCCAACGAGGCCGATGACCGCGAACAGGGCTGGCTGCAGGCGCTCAAGGCCGCCGGCCTGCCCGAGGGCCCGATCGCGCGCAGCGCGTTCACCCGGGACGGCGGGTACGCGGCAGGAAAACGTCTGTTGGCATCGGGGCACCGGCCCACCGCCATCTTCGCGAGTTCGGACATGCAGGCGGTGGGCATCCTCCGTGCCCTGCATGAAGCGGGACTCACCGTACCGGGGGACATTGCCCTGGCCGCGTTCGACGGCTCGGTGGAGGCGGAATATTCGTGGCCCCCGCTGACCACCGTGGAACAGCCGGTCCGCGCGATGGCGGACGCCGCAGTGCGCGCGCTGGTCGGTGCGGGCCGCGGCGAGCCGCCCCGCCACCACGTCTTCCCCACGCGGCTGCTGGTCAGGCAGTCCTGCGGCTGCCCGTAGAGCTTCCCGTTAACACCGCTAGTCCGCGTCGACGATCCGCAACCGGCTGACGCTTTCCTGCAGGATCCGCCGCGCCTCCGGGCTGAGGCCGGCATCGCTGATGACCTCGTCCGCCTCCTCGAACTCCGCGATGGTGCTCATGCCCTGGGTTCCCCATTTGGTGTGGTCGGCCACCACCACCACCTTGCGCGAGGCCGCCACGAACGCGCGGTCGGTCTCGGCCTCCAGCAGGTTGGGAGTGGTGAAGCCGGCATCGGGATCCATGCCGTGCACGCCCAGGAACAGCAGGTCCAGGTGCAGCTGCTTCAGCGCCGCCGTCGCAATCGGTCCAACCAGCGCGTCCGACGGCGTGCGTTCGCCGCCGATCAGGATCACCGTGGACCCGTACCGTCCGGCACCGGAGGAGGAGCCGTGATGGAACACGTCGGCTATGCGGATGGAGTTGGTCACCACGGTGATGCGCGGTCCGTTCACCAGTTCCTTGGCCAGTGCCCACGTGGTGGTTCCGGCGCCCAGCCCCACTGCCATCCCCTCATGGACCAGGGATGCCGCTTCCAGGGCAATGGCCCGTTTCTCCGCCGTGAGCTGCGTGGATTTCTGTTCGAAGCCGGGCTCGTGGGTGCTGGCGTCGCCGGGCAGCTTGGCACCGCCGTGGATCCGCTCCACCCGGCCGCCCTCCTCGAGCAGCTCGATGTCCCGCCGGACGGTCATGAGCGACACACCCAGCTGCTGGGCCAGGTCCGAGACGCGGACCACCCTCTCGCGCTGGACGGCGTCCACGATTGCCTGATGGCGTGCTGCGGGGAGCATGGAATTCCTTTCGGGCTGTGGCCGGGGGAGTGCTGCCCCCGTCAGGTTCCATCATGGTCTACCCCTTGGAAGAACCAAGAGTCAGCCCCGCAACAAACTGCCGCTGCAGGAGCAGGTAGATCACCAGAGTAGGGATGACCGTGATCACGGCACCGGCAGCCAGCAGGTTGTAATTGTTCAGGAACTGGCCCTGGAGGTTGTTGATGGCCGTGGTGATCGGGAGCCGGTTGCCGCTCTGGATGAACAGGAGCGGCCAGAAGTAGTCGTTGTAGATGAAGATGACCTGCAGGGTGCCGAGCGCAGCAAACGCCGGACGGCACAGCGGCAGGATGATCTCCCGGTACTGCCGCCAGATTCCGGCACCGTCCACCAGGGCGGCCTCGGTCAGGTCGGCGGAGAGTGCCTTCATGTAATTGGAGAGTACGAATGTGCAGAACCCCATTTGGAAAGCGGTATTGACGGCGATGACGATGATGTACGTGTTCAGCATGTTGCCGGAATCACTGAAGGAGTAGGGCACCTCGAAGTGCTTGGCCATCTCGAACAACGGTGCGGCCAGGACCTGCGGCGGCAGCAGGTTGCCGGCGGTGAACATGATGAGCAGGGTCATGTTGAACTTCCAGCTCACCCGGCTCACGGCGAACGCCATCAGGGACGCCAGGAACAGGGTCACGAGCACGGCCGGAACCGTAATGATGACCGAGTTCCAGAAATAGGTGGCGAATCCGCCCTGCGTCCAGGCCTGGATGAAGTTATCGAAACTGAATGCGCCGGCAAAGCTGAAATAGCCGTGCTCGTTGGTGGACGCCACCGGCCGGAGGGCCGTGAAGACCGACCAGCCCAGGGGGATCAGCCACATGACGGCCATCGCCGTCAGGAAGATGTGGGTCCCGTAGTGGCGCTTCGGCCGGCTGCCGGATCTAGCGGCGGGGGTGGCATCTTTTCTGCCGGCGCGGGCTGCGGTGGTGCTCATGCTTTGTTCTCCTTGCCGAAGGTGCGGCTGAGGTAGAAGACGATGGGGACGAGGGAAATGACCAGCAGAACCACTGCCAGGGCCGAGCCGACGCCGATCACCTGGCCTTCGCCTACGAGGTTCTGGATCACCAGGGCGCTGAGCATTTCCAGGCCGTTTGTGCCGCGGTTGATCACGTACACCACGTCGAAGGCCCGCAGCGACTCGATGATGGTGATGACCACGATGACGATGTTGATGGGGCGCATGGCCGGAAAGACCACGCGGAAGAAGGTCTGGACCCCGTTGGCGCCGTCGATCGCGGCCGCCTCCTTGAGACTGGGGTCCACCCCTTTGAGCCCGGCCAGGTACAGGAGCATGACGTAGCCCGCGTGCCGCCAGGTGGCTGCGATCATGGCGGCCCAGATGTTGACCGATGAATCGCCGAACCAGTCCACGGCCTGCGGCGTCCCCGCGGTGCCCAAGAGGAAGTTCAGCAGCCCGTTATCGCGCTGGTAGAAGAGCTGCCAGATGATGCCGATGAGAGCCAGGGAAAGCATCACGGGGGCGAAGAAGATGCTCTGGTAGATCTTGCTGCCGCGGATGTTCTGGTCCAGCAGCACCGCCAGCAGCAGGCCCAGCGGCGTTGCGATGAGTGCCAGGAACAGGAGCCACAGCATGTTGTGCTGCACCGCCGGCCAGAACGGCGGGTAATCCTGGGTGATGTACTGGTAGTTGTCCAGGCCGGCGGGGCGGATGTCACCCAGGTCCAGGCCGTTCCACCGGGTGAAGCTCAGGCCCACCGACATCAGCATGGGCAGCCACACCAGGGTCAGTTCGATCAGGGTGGGGATGCCTACCATCAGGGACAAAACAAGCTTGTCCCGCCCGGACAGGCGGCGGACCCGCCCGCCCTTGGCCTTGGTGGTTCTCCCCCGCTTCGACGAAGCCCCCTCGGGCTCCCGGGATTCCGGCGGAATCAGTTCTCGTGCAGTGCTGCTCATGGAAGTCTTCCCTCGCTATTGGGCGGCGTACAGCGTCTTGGCCTGCGCTTCGAGGTTCTTGACGTCCATCCTGCCGTCCTTGATGAAGCTCTGCAGGGCAGGAATCATCACGTTATTGGCCATGGCGGGAAGGGCATCGCGGTCGAAGAACTGGCTGATGTACTTTGCGTTCGCGATGGTGTCCGCACACGTCTTGTTGAGCGGCGTGAACTTGGACGTGTCCGTGCCCTTGGCCGTGGCGATGTTCGACGAATCCACCGCGGCGTACGCGTCCTGGGCCTCGGCAGATCCCAGGAAAGCCATGAAGTCCCGGGCCGCCTTGTTTTCGCCGCCCTTCTTGGACAGCAGGAGGCCGTCGATGGGGGCTTCGACGGCGTCGCGGCCTTCCATGGCGATCTCGGGGAAGGCAAAGAACTCGATGTCCGCCAGGACGGCGGGATCAGTGAACTGCTGGGTCACGAACGAACCAAGGAGATACATGCCGGTCTTCTTGGCTTCCAAGGCCTTTGCCGCGTCCTGCCAGGTCTGGCCCAGGGCTGCCGGGTCCTGGAACGGAAGAAGTTCGGCCCAGGTGTCAAAAACGGCGCTGACCTTCTGTTGGTCCCAGGATTCCTTGTGCGCGCAAAGGTCCACGTGGAACTGGTAGCCGTTGAGCCGCATGTTGATGTAGTCGAAGGTGCCCATGGCAGGCCAGCCGTCCTTGTCGGCGAAACCGATGGGAATGATGCCGTCAGCCTTCATCTTCGTGGCCAGGGACTTGAGCGCGTCGAAGGTCTCCGGAACCTCGTAGCCCTTCTCCGCCCAGAGGCTCTTTCGGTAGAAGAAGCCCCACGGGTAGTTGTAGTTGGGGACGAAGTACAGCTTGCCGTCAGGTCCGGTGGAAGCCTTCTTCAGCGCGTCCGAGTAGTTGGCGCCGATGCTCTCCCAGACGTCGTCGATGGGTGCCAGGAGTCCCTTGCCTGCGTAGTACTGCATGCGGTAGCCGGCGAACCACGTGAAGGTATCGTCCGGGGAGCCCTGCAGGTAGGAATTGATCTTGTTCTGGAAATCGTTGTGCGGCACAACGTTGGTGGTGACCTTCTTGCCGGTTTTGGCGGTAAAGGCATCCGTGACGGCCTGGTAGGCACGCTTGGGGACGTCATCCGAGGACCCGGAACCGAACGTCAGGCCGGGGGAGTCGGACCCCGTGGCCGACGGCCCGCTCCCGCCGGTACAGGCCGCGAGGAACGGAATCCCGGCAAGGCCTGCTGCGCCGACGCCGACGGTCTTGAGGATGGTCCGACGGCTTGGAAAAGCGGTTGCCGACGCATCAAACTGTGCTGCCATGTTCTCTCCCTTGAAAAATAGCTGCATGTGAGACACCTCACATGCTCATGACTATAACGTCTCAAAAGAGAACAGGAAAGAACGGGAACTAACATTTTGTTTGAGGCTGGTCTTTGAATCGTCACAAAGCACTGCGGCCCCGTTTTCCCGCCGCGGAGCGGGGAAACGGGGCCGGCTGGGGCCCATAAGGGGCCGGGGCTGATGTTTGCTGAGCGGAGACTACTTGCGCAGCGACGCTGCGATCTGTGCCATGACGGTGTTGTCGGCGAGGGTGGTGGCGTCGCCGGGGTCGCGGCCTTCGGCGACGTCCTTGAGGAGGCGGCGCATGATCTTGCCGGACCGGGTCTTGGGCAGTTCCGGGACAACCAGGATGGTCTTGGGCTTGGCGATCGGGCCGATTTCCTTGCCCACGTGGTTGCGGAGTTCCTGGACGATCGCGTCGCCGGAGTCCACGGCATCCTCACGGAGGATCACGAACGCGACGACTGCCTGGCCGGTGGTCTCATCGGCGGCGCCCACGACGGCGGCTTCCGCGACGGCCGGGTGGGACACCAGGGCCGATTCGATTTCTGCGGTGGAGAGGCGGTGGCCGGAGATGTTCATGACGTCGTCCACGCGGCCCAGGAGCCAGACGTCGCCGTCGTCGTCCTTCTTGGCGCCGTCACCGGCGAAGTACATGGTCTCGAAACGGGACCAGTAGGTGTCCTTGAACCGCTCCGGATCACCCCAGATGCCGCGGAGCATGGCCGGCCAGGGTTCGCGGATGACGAGGAAGCCGCCGTGGCCGTTGGGCACGGACTCACCGAGCTCATCGACGACGTCCACGGCGATGCCGGGCAGCGGTACCTGCGCGGAGCCGGGCTTGGTGGCGGTGACGCCGGGCAGGGGGGCGATCATCTGGGCGCCGGTTTCGGTCTGCCACCAGGTGTCCACGATCGGCGCGGGGTGCTCCTTCTTCTCGCCGTTCTTGCCGGCGTTGGCGCCGATGACGTCGCGGTACCACATCCAGGCTTCGGGGTTGATGGGTTCGCCCACGGAGCCGAGGACCCGGATGGAGGAGAGGTCGAACTTGGCCGGGATCTCCTTGCCCCATTTCATGAAGGTCCGGATGGCGGTGGGGGCGGTGTAGAGGATGGAGACCTTGTACTTCTCCACGATCTCCCACCAGCGGCCCTGGTGCGGGGAGTCCGGGGTGCCTTCGTACATGACCTGGGTGGCGCCGTTGATCAGCGGAGCGTAGGCGACGTACGAGTGGCCGGTGATCCAGCCGACGTCGGCCGTGCACCAGTACACGTCCGTTTCCGGGTGCAGGTCGAACACGGCCTTGTGGGTGTAGGCGCCCTGGGCAAGGTACCCGCCGGTGGTGTGCAGGATGCCCTTGGGCTTACCCGTGGTGCCGGAGGTGTAAAGGATGAACAGCGGGTGTTCGGAGTCATGGCCCACGGCGGTGTGCTCAGCGGACGCCGCCCCGACGGTGTCGGCCCACCAGTGGTCCCGGCCCTCGTGCCAGTCAACGTCCTGGCCGTTGCGCTTGACCACGACGACGTTCTGCACGGTGTGGCCGCTGCCGTCTCCTTCGTGGGACAGAGCGTCGTCCACCGCGTGCTTCAGGGAACTCGGCTTGCCGCGGCGGTAGGTGCCGTCGGCCGTGACGACGAGTGTGGCTCCGGCGTCGTCGATCCGGGACCGCAGGGCTTCGGCGGAGAACCCGCCGAACACCACCGAATGGACGGCGCCGATCCGGGCGCAGGCCAGCAGGGTGATCACGGCCTCGGGAATCATGGGCAGATACACGGCCACCCGGTCGCCCTTGGCCACGCCGAGGGATTCAAACGCGTTCGCGGCCTTCTTGACCTCTTCGGTGAGCTGCGCATACGTGTAAGTGCGGGTGTCGCCGGGTTCGCCTTCGAAGTAGATGGCCACCCGGTCCCCGAGGCCGTTCTCCACGTGCCGGTCCAGCGCGTTGTATGCGGCGTTGATCTCGCCGCCGACGAACCACTTCGCGAAGGGCGGGTTGGACCAGTCCAGGGTCTCGGTGAAGTCCTTGCTCCACGTGAGCAGTTCGCGGGCCTGCTTCGCCCAGAACGCCGGACGGCCGGCGTCGGCCTCCGCATAATCCGCAGCCGTGACCACCGCATTCGCGGCGAACTCCGGCGAAGGGGCGAACTTCCGGTCCTCCTGGGAGAGGTTCTCGAACGCGTCGCCGTTCCCGGTGTGGGCGCTGGTGGCCGAGGCGCCGTTGGCTGAAGGGCTTGCGGCTGCTGCGCCGGAGAATGCGTCGGCTCCGGCGGGGGACAGATTGGCCGGCACGTCGGTGTGTGCAGCGGTGGCCGTGGAGCTGGGTGTGTCCTGGGACATGGTGAACCTCATCATTCATCGATCCTTGCTGCGCGGGACGGGCCGCCACCGGTCCGCAGCCGTGCCGCATGCGCGGCATCGGGCAGCGGCTGGTCGCGGCTGTACCGCAAAGAGCTGTTCCGAAATACACACTAACGCCTGCCCTGCGCCAGACGTGTGCCCCGTCACATAGTGAACCGTGAGCGGTGTTTATTTAGCGCCGAATGGTTACGCCGGCGGCCGGGGCAACGGCCTCCGGTGCGGAAACCGGGCGGGGCCGGCCTGTCCTCAAGGGGTACGTCCACCCCGCCAATAGGCGGGTGTGCTAGTCGGATTCCACGGAAATTCCGCCGCGCCCGCCCCCGGCCCGTCAGCTAGTGATCAGCCAGTCACTTGGCTAGGCTGAGATGGAGTTGTGACATCCGATGGAGGCGACAGGACCGCTTGCGGTCCTGTTTCTGCCTGCCGTTAGGAGGCGCTGTCCAGGGCGCCGCCGTGCTAAGGAGAACAGAATGAACCAGCAAAGCCATGGGCAGCACAAAGCTGTCCATCACCCCGGCCAGGCATCTGAACCGGCGAAATCCGGCAAGCCGGCCGGCGCGGACGGGTCCAAGTCCGCGCGAAGCAGCCTGACGGCCACGAAGAACGAAACCGTCCTCGGTCCGTTCACTGTGCGCGACCTCACCGTCATGGCCTCGACGCTGATTCTGTTGGTAGCCTCGCTGATCCCGATGTTCGAGTCCCGGTACAACCTGTGGAACCTGGGCAGCCTTTTCTTCCTGGGCCTGGGAGTCATCCTGCCGCTGATCGTGACAGCCCTTTTTGCCGCCCGCCGGCTGAGCCCCGCATCCAAGGTGCGGATCGGCTCACTGTCCATTGACCAGTTCGCCTCCGTAGTCGCGTCCTTCGCACTTGGCTTTTTCTTCCTTGCTGCCGCCGAGGACTTCGCTCCCGTCATGCTGGTGGGGCTGATTGGATCCGTGGGCCTCTTCGTCGCCACTGTGCTTGCACGCTTCATTCCGTTCTTTGCCGGTGACTTCCTGGACCGGGCCGAGGTTCCCGCGCATGTTGTGGCACGTGAGTCCGCCGCGCCGTTCCGCAAGCCAAGCGCCCCGAAGGAGCCCAAAGCAGCCAAGGAACCGGGCTCCAGCGCGCTGGCTGGCTGGTCGAAGCGGCTGACGCCCGGTGGCGCAGGAAACGCCAGCCGGGGCGCCGCTGGCGCGGCTGCCACTGAAGCTCCTCACAGCGCAACCCCTTACAGCGCAACCCCTTACGGGACAACACAGCATGCAGCAACGCCGAGGGGGACAACGCAGGGCGCCGCGCCGCAGGGAGGTGCGCCGCTGGGACACGCCGTTCCGGCGGCAGCTGCCGCGGCCACGCCGGGCAACGCGTCCGGCAACAACGCCGCCGCCGCCACGGCCGCAGCGGCAGTAGGTGCAGGTGCCGCCAGCCGCGGTACCGACGCTTCGCCCCCGACGCAGGCCGCCGACGTCGTTCCTTCCGCCGCGGAGGCGACGCAGGCAGCGGCCGTTCCCGCCGCGGAGGCGACGCAGGCAGCGGCCGTTCCCGCCGCGGCCGGCCGCGGGTCCGCCTCCGGTCCCGCCACGGGTGCGGAGCCGGCTGCTTCGGCGCCAGCCGCTTCGGCGTCCACTGCGTCCGCGTCCGCAGCCTCGCCCGCTGCGACAGCGCCCGCTGCGACGATGCTGAACCCGCAGGTCAGGTCGCAGGAGCCGATCGGCGCCACAGTCGACCCGTCCAGCCGTCCCGAGGAGCACGACGAACAGCCGGTCCATGAGGCGTTCTGGTTCGCCGTGGCCCAGCCGCGGACGGCCGTCGACGAGCGGACGGGCATGCCCGCCTTCGTGATCGAGCCGGGTGGGTGGGTACTGGCACTGGAGGACCGCGGACACGAATTCCTGGTGCAGCACACTGATGGCCGGGTGGGCGTACTGCGCGACCTCAGCAACATCGAGCGCGGCTAGCCGGGTACCTGATGGCCCCTGTTTCCGGCACACCGAAGCCGGGCAGCATTACTCCGCGGACGTCCGGGGAATCACTGCTGGCGCTGAAGCGGCGCGCCCGCAGGATCAACCGGGCGCTCGCGGAGCTCTATCCGTACGCACACGCCGAGCTGGATTTCCGCAGCCCCTTCGAGCTCCTGGTGGCCACGGTGCTCTCGGCCCAGACCACCGACGTGGTGGTCAACCAGATCACGCCAATGCTGTTCGCGCGGTATCCGGACGCCCGGAGCATGGCTGAGGCCGATCCTGCCGAGCTCGAAGTGATCCTCAAGCCCACCGGGTTCTTCCGCGCGAAGGCGAGGAACGTGATGGCGCTGTGCAACCGGCTGGTGGACGAGTACGACGGGGAAGTTCCGCCCCGGCTGCAGGACCTGGTGACGCTGCCCGGGGTGGGGCGGAAAACCGCCAACGTGGTGCTGGGCAACGCCTTCGGCATTCCCGGAATCACCGTGGACACGCACTTTGGCCGGCTCGCACGCCGGTTCGGCTGGACCGAATCGGATGATCCCGTGCGGGTCGAAGCGGACGTGGCAGAACTCTTTGAACCGCGTGACTGGACCATGCTGTCCCACCGGGTGGTGTTCCACGGGCGGCGCGTTTGCCACGCGCGCAAACCTGCCTGTGGTGCATGTGCCGTGGCCACCTGGTGCCCCAGCTACGGGGCGGGGGAGACGGACCCGCAGAAGGCGGGCAAGCTGCTCAAATACGAGCTCGCCCCGGGCCAGGAAGCCCTTTTGGCCCAGCTCCTGGCGGAAACACACCGGGCTGCCGAAATCCGCATGGAATCACAAAAGCGGGGGAAATGACTGCCCGCCAGGACCTCATCGACCTTATTGCCGCCATCGAAGCCGGGACCGGTCCGGCGCGCAATCCGTACTGGCGCGATCTCTCCGTTGATGACGCCGTTGCCCGCAAGGCCGCCGTGCTGATGCTGTTCGGCGCCCTGGATAACGTGCCCGCTGCTTCGGGCAAGCCGTTGGCTCCGGCCGACCTTGACGTCCTCCTGCTGGAACGGGCCCACACCCTGGACGACCACCCGGGCCAGGTGGCATTTCCCGGCGGCGGGATCGACCCCGGAGAGACGCCCATTGAAGCCGCCCTCCGTGAAGCAGAGGAGGAAACCGGGTTGGACTCCGGCGGCGTTGAAGTACTGGGTGCCATGCCGCAACTGGCGTTGCCCCGCGGGAATTTCCTGGTGACGCCGGTGCTCGCCTGGTGGCACTCGCCTTCCCCGGTCCGTGTAGTGGACTACGGTGAGTCGGCGCAGGTTTTCCGGGTCCCGGTCCGGGACCTGCTGGACCCGGACAACCGGGTCATGGCCTCCGTCAGCCGGGGCAGCCAGTCGTTCCTCAGCCCCGCCTTCGTGGTGAACAAGGTGGTGGTGTGGGGGTTTACCGGAATGATCCTCAACGAACTGTTCGATCACCTCGGCTGGTCCGTTCCGTGGGATCGGACCCGCATGCACGTCATCGACGTGTGACCGTGAGGTGTGATTTTGCCGGCGGGTTAGGAACGGTTCACTACTAGTCCTGTCGCTGCGCTTTCCCGCACCGCATTGATGCCCGCGACTACGCCCTTCAGTGTCCTAAACCGTGGCGAAACCGCCACTACCGTGCCGTCGTCGGCCTTGAGCCGGAAGTAAAAATTCTCTTCTTCGGCGTTAACAATTTCAAAAGTGCCAGCCACTGTGTGGTGCCTCCCCAAGATTCCATGCGTCATTGCATCGGCCGGTTCCTTATCGGTGCTGCACTGCCACTGCTGCGAACCGGCTAATTGAGCTTAACCGGAGCGTGAGACAGTTCACAAAGCTACCAGCGGGTACGTTACGGAGGGCGACTTTTGGGACTATTTCGCCTTGTCGTACGAGTCCACCACTGCCACGCTCACCGGAAACTCCACCGGAATCCGGCCGAACAGCAGTTCCTTTGCTGCCGCGGCCGCCTCCTCGATGGCTGCGATGCAGGCGTCCACCGCATCGTCGGGGCAGTGAACCATCACCTCGTCATGGAGGAAGAACACCAGTTCGCCGGCCGGCTGGCCCGGCGTCCGCATGGCCCGGAGCCGGCGTCGTAGTTCCGCCAGCCAGCAGGCGGCCCAGTCAGCGGCTGACCCCTGGACCACGAAGTTGCGGGTGAACCGGCCGCGGGAGCGGGCCACCGCGTCTGCCCGCCGCTGTTCCTCAGCAGTGGTGGACTGCTGGCTTCGCAGCCAGCGGTCCGACGGCGGCGGGCTGCTGCGGCCCAGCCGGGACGTGACCGTTCCGCCCGCTTCGCCGTCACGGGCGGCCTGTTCCACGAAGCCGACGGCACGAGGATATGTGCGGGTCAGCTGCGGCATGAGTCGTCCCGATTCACCCGTCGTCGCACCGTAGATGGCACCGAGCAGGGCTACCTTTGCTTTGGCGCGGTCACCTCCGAAACCCTGTGCCGCGATGCCGGCATAGAGGTCCTTATCGCGGGCTGCTTCCGCCATTTTGGAGTCCTGGGCGAGGGCCACCAGCACCCGCGGTTCCAGCTGCGAGGCGTCGGCGACGATGAGTTTGTGGCCGGGATCGGCGTGGACGGCGCCGCGGATCTGTCGCGGAATCTGCAGGGCACCTCCGCCACGGGAAGCCCACCGTCCGGAAACGACGCCGCCCACCACATACTCGGGCTGGAAGCGGCCGTTGTTCACCCAGGCATCCAGCCAGGCCCAGCCGTTGGCCGTATGCAGCCGGGACAACTTCTTGTAGGCCAGCAGCGGCTCGATGGCAGGATGGCTGGATTCCTTCAGCTCCCATTGCCGGGTGGTCTTCACTTCGATGCCGTTCCGGTGCAGGGCGCGCATGAGTTCCTGCGGCGAATCCGGGTTCAGGCCCGGCGAGTTCAGGAGCCGTCGGAGCTCCGTGTTCAGCGCCTCAAGCTTGGCGGGCCGGTGGCCAAGCTGCGGGCGCGGGCCGAGGTAGTCCACCAGAATCTGTTCGTGCAGCTCTTCACGCCAAGGCACACCGGTGTGCTGCATTTCCGAGGCGATCATGGCTCCGGCGGATTCCGCGGCAAGGAGTAGTTGCAGGCGGTGCCTGCGGTTCGCATCGGTGCCCGCCTGGCTCAGCGCTTCCTGCTGGGCGGCGTATTCGGTCCGCAGCTCTTCAAGCGAGTGCCTGGGCACACGGCTGAATCCGGAGTCCTCGAACAAGGCCCCCTGGTGCGCCGGCTGGGGTGGTGGCTGCAGGCTGCGGGGCGGCTGCTGGGAATCGTCGTCCTGCGTGAGCTTTTCCGCAGTTCGGGCGTAGGCCGTGTGTGCCGTGAACTCCGAATGGGCCAGGATGGCGCCGCAGAGCGTGAGGTCGTAGCAGCGCTCCAGCTCCACCCCCTGGGTCAGCAGCGCGGGGTACCAGTCCTGCGTCCGGTGCCAGATCCAGCGCGGCCGGCGCTTTTCGAGTTCATGTACGACGCCGGCCAGCTCACCGGAGCTGATGAGGCGCGGTTCGGGGTTGGCCGGGGCGGGAGTGCCGTCTGCCGCGAGTTCTTGGAGGGCTGCGCCGTCAGCGTGGGCGGACAGCAGCAGATACATAGTCATCATTCTGCCTTGTGGAGGGCGTTGTTTGCGCCGCCCCACAATTCCTCCACAGGCGTGCGGTTCAGCGGGGTTGTCCACATGGCGTGCAGGGGGTCTGTCAGCAGGGTCCGGCCGCCCGGCACAGTGGCAGGATGAGCAGGCAGCATCTTCAGGAACCCACTCCGGAGTCCGCGCCCGAATCCACCCGCTCCGGCCCCGTGACGGCTAACCGTCCAGCGCCCGGGGCACCGGAGGGGGCGCGGGAGCCGGGTCGCGCGCAGCGCCGGTCAGCGCGGGCGGCACCGGCCCGCGCCGCATCCCGCGGTGTTGCCGCCGCCAGGGACGTCCAGACGGGTGCGCGGGCTCCCGGGGCGTGGCTCCCGGCCGAGTCGGCGGAAACACTGCTGGTGACCGGTTTCGACTTCCTGCGCGGCGAGGTGGAACGGATCGTCGCCGCTGCCGGCGGACAGCTTCGCGTGGCAGCCGATGCCACCGAAGCGGCGCCTTTCTGGGACACCGCGGCCGCGGTCCTCATAGGCAGCGATATCCGCGAGCTGCCGCCGCGCCGCCGGTCACCTGCCGTCCTCGTGGGCCTGGGCGGCGAGGGTGACAGTCTCTGGCACCTTGCCGCAGCCTTGGGCGCGGAACGCGTTGCTGTTCTTCCGGATGCTGCCGCGTGGCTGGCTGAATACCTGAGCCGGTCCCGGTCTCCGGAAGCCGGCGGACTCGTCCTCGGTGTGACCGGCGGGTGCGGGGGAGCGGGCGCAACCACTGCTGCGATCTGGATCGCCCAGGCGGCGGCGGAGTGGGGAGCCCGGGTCCTGTTGATCGATGGCGATCCCTGGGGCGGCGGCCTGGAGCTTGCCTTGGCTGCCGAGGAATCACCGGGCCTGCGGTGGACCGACCTTTCGGAGGCGAGCGGGAGCATCGACCCCGAACAATTGTCGGACGCGCTGCCCGTAGCGGGAGGGTTCTCCTTCCTGTCCTGGCCGGGCAGCCGGGAACGCCAACCCGGTGTGGAAGCCGGCACCGTTGGCGGGGTTCTTGACGCCGCACGGCGGGGCTATGAACTGGTGCTGGTGGATATCGGCCGCGGAACGGAACCTCTGCGCACCTTTGCCTGGGATTGTGACCGCATCCTGGTGGTGGCGCCCGCGCAACTGAAAGCGGCCGTTTCCGCCGCCCGGCTGCTGCAGGAACTTCCGCCGGTGGAGACGGCCCTGGTCATCCGGGGCAAGGCGGGGGCCGTCCTCGACGGGCCGCTGATCGCGGAATCCGTTGGGCTGCCGCTGCAGGGACTCGTCCCGGAGGTGAAGGGCGCGGCCAACGCCACGGAGCTCGGCCGCCTGCTGGAGATGGGCCGCCGGCGCAGCGTGCGCCGGTTTGCGGCCTCCGTCCTGGACCTGCTGGGCGGTGACCTTCCGTGAGCGCCCCCTCGCAGGCGCCGGGGCCGGCACGGTTTCCTGGTCCGTCCGGCGGCCCGAGGCGGCGGCAAAGCAGGGTTCTGGACGCCGGGCTGCTCGAGTCCGTCAGGGAGTCGGTGATGGCCGAATCCGGCCCGGTGACGCCGTCCCGGGTGGCAGTGGCGGTGCAGGCCACGGGCAGGCTGCTGGGGACGGCAGGGGCGCTGGCGGCCGTCGAACAGATCAGTGCGGAGCTCAATGGGCTGGGGCCGCTGCAGGTGCTGACCAGGGACCGGGCCGTGACAGACATCTTCGTCAACGCCCCGGATTCCGTCTGGCTGGACCGCGGGAACGGCCTGGAGCAGGCACCGGTGTCGTTTTCCTCAGAAGGTGAGGTCCGTGCCCTGGCTTCCCGGCTCGTGGCGGCAGGCGGGCGGCGCCTCGACGACGGTTCCCCGTGCGTCGACGTCCGGCTGGAGGCCGGATACCGCATCCACGCTGTCCTGCCGCCCATCTCCACGGCCGGCACGCTTCTGAGCGTTCGAATCCGCCGTCACGAGGTGTTCACGCTGGACGAGCTCCGGGACGGCGGAATGTTTGGAGCCATGGTCCAGGACGTACTGGAACGCATGCTCAGCCGGCGCCTGAGTTTCCTGATCAGCGGCGCCACCGGATCAGGAAAGACAACGCTGCTCTCCACCCTGCTGGGGCTGAGCCATCCCGGTGAACGGCTCGTTTTGATCGAGGATGCTTCCGAGCTGAACCCGGTGCATCCGCACGTGGTGTCGCTCGAATCAAGGCACGGCAACCTCGAAGGCGGCGGTGCCGTGGATTTAGCGGAATTGGTCCGGCAGGCCCTCCGGATGAGGCCCGACCGCCTGGTGGTTGGCGAGTGCCGCGGAGCCGAGGTCCGCGAACTGCTGACGGCCATGAACACCGGACACACCGGAGGCGGCGGCACCATCCACGCCAACACGGCTGCCGCCGTGCCTGCCCGGCTCACAGCCCTGGGCGCCCTCGCCGGCATGGGCCAGGACGCCATGCGCCTGCAGGTGGCCAGCGCCCTGGACGTGGTGGTGCATGTTGAGCGTGCGCACGGTGTACGTCACGTGGCGTGCATCGGTGTCGTTGAAGACGGCGCCCACGGCTTGGAGGTCTCGGTGGCCGTTGCCGTCCGCGCGGGCAATGTCAGCCTGGGGCCTTCGTGGCCAAGGTTGGCCCGGCGGCTTGGGATCGACGACTTCGAAACAGCCGACGGCGATGCGATGCCGCCGCTACCCGTGACCGGAGCCGGCGGATGATGGTTCTCCTTGTCACAGCGCTTGCACTCGCCGCGTGGCTGTTGGTAAGGCCCCCTGGCGGCCGTTCAGGAAGGATCCGCAGGGCGCTGAACACCGGGTATCCGCCGTTGCGCGCCAGCGGCGGGAAAGGCTCTGGCGGGCGGGGCTCCGGTGGCGGCCGGCGCGGTGCCCCGGGGAACCGGCGCGCCGGTTGGCACGGAAAGTCCCGTCAACGCCCGGACTGCGTGTCCATGACAGTCGTTGTCCAGCAGTTGGCCGCCCTCCTCAAAGGCGGCCGGACACCGTCGCGGCTCTGGGATGAACTCTGGCTGGTCTATGCCGTGGAGGAGCGGACCGGGGACGGACCTGACGACGGGCCCGGACTCTCGCCTGCGTCATTGTCCATGGTGTCGGTGGCCCGGGGAGCCGCGAAGCGGGGCGCTACCGTCGCGGACGCCATCCGGGCGGCGTCCGCGACGGCCTTCCACGGGAGCCACAGCCGGGAACAGCGAATCTGGGGCGAGCTTGCAGCCTGTTTTGACATTGCGGCAGCGAGTGGATGCCCGCTGGCGGACGTCCTGACCCGTCTGGCCGCGCAGCTCGAAGTGGAGGACGACGCCGAAGCCGCCCGCCAGACCGCCCTGGCGGGACCGAAGGCCACCGTTACCCTCCTGACATGGCTGCCGCTGCTGGGTCTTGGGCTCGGGGTCCTGCTTGGGGTGGATCCGCTGTCGATCCTGCTTGGCACGCCGTGGGGGATGGCTGCACTTGCAGCAGGTATGGTGCTGACAGTCGCAGGCCGGATCTGGTCCGCCAGGCTCGTCCGCTCCGCAATTGGCACGCCATGACAGCGCCATGACAGCGCCATGGCTGCCGTCCGTGGGCGTGGCACTGGTGTTGGCCCTGGCCGCGATGCTGGCGGTGTCCGGGCGCGGTGGCGCGCACAGGCGGCTGCTCCGGCAGCGCCGTTTGCAGCCGGAGGGCGGAAGGAACGGTGACGGCGGAACAACAACGGCCGGGCCGCCGGGGCTCTCCGGCGGGGGCCTCCGCGACACTGCCATGATGCTGGAGCTGATCGGTGCCATGCTGGATGCCGGATCGGGGATCGGGCGTGCCTTGGAGCTCATTGCACACTCGGCGTCACCGGAATATCACCGCTCACTACGGCCGGTGGTGTCAGCGCTGGCTATCGGTGCCGACTGGGAAACAGCCTGGCGCAGTTCCGAGTCCCGGACTCCTGAACTGTTGGTCCTGCGGCAGGCTCTCGGTTTCGCCGCCCTCACCGGGGCGCCGTCGTCGGCCATTCTTTACGCCCAGGCAGCAAGGCTGCGGCGCGAACGCTATCGGGCGGCGGAAAAGCGTGCGGCTGCCCTCGGCGTCCGGCTGGTGGTCCCGCTAGGCCTCTGTTCGCTCCCCGCCTTCATCTGCCTCGGCGTGGTGCCGGTACTGCTCGCGATGCTTCCGACCGGAAGCTGACCCGGGCCCTGACACAGAGGTCATGAACGGGGGCGCATGGTGCCCAAGTGTTCCTCCACAGCCGCCGCGCAGCAGTCTTTTCCACTTAGCCAAACTTCTCCCTTATCTCGCTTCGGGCGGGCCGGGAGAGTCGAAACAGCCGGCAAATCCGCCGGAGAAAATGAAAGGAACTGCCATGTCAACCACATCCAACCACCGTTCGTACGCCCAGTCCGAGCCCTCCGGTCCCGCAGATGCGGACGTCGTGGAGCTCTACCCCGGTGCCAGGGACGCGGCGCCCGCGGCGCCCGCGGCGACCCGGACGCGCAGACGGCTGATGGGATCCGAGGTGGGAATGGCCACCGCGGAATATGCCATCGCCACCCTCGCCGCCGTGGGTTTTGCCGGGATACTGGTGTTCATCCTTCGCAGTGATGAAGTCAGGGGATTCCTGTTGACCCTGATCCGGACGGCGCTGGCGCTGCCATGACGATGGGCGTGCGCGGCCGGGAAACGGCGATGAAGGGGGTCCGCGGTTCGGGGAAGGACTGTGGAGCTGTCACTGCCGAGTTCGCGGTGGCGCTGCCGGCAGTCCTTCTGCTCCTGGCGCTCCTGCTCGCGGGCTCGGCGGCGGGGATTACCCAGCTACGGCTCGAGGAGGCGGCACGGGCCGGAGCGAGGGCACTGGCGCGCGGCGAGGATTCCGGAGCTGTGCAGGGGATAGTTCGGCAGCTTGCCGGTGCCTCGGCATCATCGTCGATCGTGGCCGAGGGCGAATGGCTAAGCGTCACCGTTTCAGGCAGGGTCTCCGGCCCCGTCGGCTCAATGTTGCCGTGGACGCTCTCCGCCCGGGCCCTGGCACGGGGAGAAACCGCCCGGTCCGCAAGCCTGCATCCGGCGGAGAGCCAGTCCGTGGCGGCGTTGCCCGTCCTTGCATTGAGCGAAGATGTATTGCCCGTACCGGCTCGGGAACACATTTCGGAAGCCGCGGCCTCGTGATAGCCCGGAGGAGTCCGGACCAGGGCATCCCTCAGACGGGTCATCTGCAACGCGACCGGCGGACTGCCCGTGAGCGTGGATCCGGAACAGTTCTGGCCGCCGGGCTCGGAATGGTGGTGATGGTTGCCATGGCGCTCATGTTGCTGCTGGCCCAGTCCGCCGTGATGGCGTCCAGGGCTGCTTCGGCCGCCGACCTCGCCGCGCTCGCGGCAGCCGACGCGCTGCGCGGGATCACCCAGGGTGTGCCGTGCTCCGTTGCAGCCAACGTTGCGGCCCGGCACGGGGCGAAAATATCACGTTGCATCGAAGGGGGAGGTGACACCGTGGAAGTCCGGACGGAACTCCTGCACCGAAGTATGTTCGGCGCCGCTACCGGCCACGCCAGGGCGGGACCGCCGCCATGAGCGCGCACCATAAGCCGCACTCCATGACCCCCTCCGATGACCACGCAGCGATGAGCCGGCTCAGAACGGGGTTGCGTGCTCTTCCGCCCGGGCAGCATCCGGCTGTTCGGTGGCGTCCTTCAGGAGGACGTCGATCAGGGTGATGGCCGCCGCCTTGTCCAGCGGGTTGTTCTTGTTGCCGCATTTGGGCGACTGAACGCAGGACGGGCACCCGGCGTCGCATTCGCAGGCTGCGATGGCGTCACGGGTGGCGGAGAGCCACACCTTGGCTTTGTCGAAGCCGCGTTCGGCAAAGCCGGCGCCGCCGGGGTGCCCGTCGTACACAAAGATCGTGGGCACCCCGGTGTCGGCGTGGATGGCGGTGGACACACCGCCGATATCCCAGCGGTCGCTGGACGCCACGAGCGGGAGCAGCCCGATCGCAGCGTGTTCGGCTGCGTGCAGTGCGCCGGGGAACTGGGCTTCGATCAGTCCGGCACCGGTCAGCGACCGGTTGTCCACCACGAACCAGACAGCCTTCGTGAACAGGTCCCTGGCGCCGAGCTCCAAAGGTTCTTCGCCCAGGATCTCATTCGAAATCAGTGCCTTGCGCTGGAAGGAGACCACCTGTGTTGTCACCTTCACGTCCCCGAAGTGCACGGCGACGTCGCCCCACTGAGCTGTCCGCTGCGTCTCCAGGACTTCGATCTGGGTCACGTCACGGGCCGTCGTGTAGTAGTCGGGGTTGGCCCGGCGCACCATCACGCAGTGGTCCGCCTCGTTCAGGTCTTCCACCACGTAGCTGTCGCCTTGATGCACATAGACGGCACCCGTGTGGGCCTGGTAGTGCGTCTGGGGCGAGTCCATGGTCCCAAGCAGTGAGCCCGTTTCGGCGTCGACGATGCTCACCGGGCCGCCGCCGTCGGCCCTCAGGTTCACCATGGCCGCCGCGCTCTGCGGGTGCGTCCAGAACCAGCCGGCCGGACGTTTGCGGAGGTAGCCCTGCGACACGAGCTGGTCCAGCAGTTTCTCCGACGTCGGGCCGAACAGATCAAGCTCCGCGTAACCGAGGGGAAGTTCGGCTGCGGCGGCGCACAGATGGGGCCCGAGCACGTACGGATTGGAGGGATCGAACACCGTGGCTTCCACGGAGACATCAAAGATGGCTTCCGGATGGTTCACCAGGTAAGTGTCCAGCGGATCGTCGCTGGCCACGAAAGCGGCGATGGCGTCCTGGCCGGCGCGCCCCGCCCGGCCGATCTGCTGGAAGAGGGACGCCCTGGTGCCGGGCCAGCCGGCAACCAGGACGGCGTCGAGCCCGGAGATGTCGATCCCGAGTTCAAGGGCGGACGTGCTGGAGACACCGAGGAGTTCCCCTGACCTCAGGGCCTTCTCCAGCGCCCGCCGCTCCTCGGGCAGGTACCCGGAACGGTACGCCGCCACCCGTTGGGGGAGGCTGGGATCCACCTCGTCCAGGAGCCGCTTGGTAATGGCCGAAATGGTCTCAGCGCCGCGCCGGGACTTGATGAACGCGATGGTCCGGACACGGGAAGAGACAAGGTTGGCCAGCAAGTCGGCGGTTTCGGCCACGGCGGTACGGCGCTCTTTGGCGCCGTTCTCGCCGCGCAGCTCCGTGAGTGCCGGCTCCCAGAAGGCAACAGTGGTGGAGCCGTGGGGTGAGGAATCCTCGGACACGGCCCGGACGGGTGCGCCGATGAGCCGGCCGAAAGACGTTCCCGGTTCGGATGCCGTTGCCGAGGCCGCGATGAACACTGGACCGGGTTGGGAGGTATTGGCGCTGTAGTAGGCGCAGATGCGCCGCAGCCGGCGCATCAGGTTGGCCACGTGGGAGCCGAAGACGCCCCGGTAGCTGTGGGCCTCGTCCACGATGACGTACTTGAGCCGGCGGAAGAAGCTGGCCCACCAGGCGTGGTTGGGCAGGATGCCGAAGTGCAGCATGTCTGGGTTGGCCAGGATCAGGTTTGCGTGGTCCCGGATCCAGCGCCGCGACGCCGGGTCAGTGTCACCGTCGTACGTTTCTGCCCGGACAGTCGGGAGCCTGAGCGAGCGGATGGCCGCGAGCTGGTCGGCAGCCAGTGCCTTGGTGGGGGAGAGGTACAGGCCCACCGCACCGTCGTCGTGGATTTTCCCCGGCTCGGATAGCACCCGCAGCTCCGAGCGGTGGATGGCGTCCAGGGCAGGCAGCTGATAGGCCAGCGATTTACCGGAGGCGGTGCCGGTGGCGATCACCACATGTTCGCCACCGTGGGCAAGGTTCGCTGCCTGGATCTGGTGACGGTACGGCTCGTGGATGCCCAGGGACCCGTAGGCCTCGATGAGATCGGGGTGGGCCCATTCCGGCCAGGGCTCGTTCACGGCCTGCCGCGCGGGAATGGTGCGGACATGACGCAGCTGCTCCGGGTCCGGGCCACGGCCCAGCAGCGGAATCAGGGAGTCATGCGGGTTCACTTCAATATTGTTTCATCCGGGCTCAAATCGCCCGCAGGAGAAGCCCGGATCAGCACCTGGCAGCATCAGCAGCCGGCAGCGCCGGCAGGGGCAGCCGACGTGCAGGACGCGGGGTCAGCCGACGGAAAGGTCGGCGCCCTCGTCGGAGGCAGACAGCATGAGCACATGGCACAGCGTTGTCCAGCCCAGGTGCGAATACAGCTTCTGACCGTCCAGGGACGCCAGCAACAGACCGTTTTCCACATCGTGTTCGAAGGCCTGCGCCGCCAGCGCCTTCATGATGAAACTGCCCAGCCCGCGCCGCTGATAGGCCGGTTCGGTGACGATCTTGTCGAACACCGCGGTGTGGCCCACCACGAATACGCGACCGCTCGCCGCCAGGGATTCGCCGGCGCGCACCACGGCATGGTGGACGCCGTCGCTCTTGGATGTGGTCAGTTTCAGGTCATCATCCGAGAGCCAGGGATCTTCGGAGTCCTGGGTTTCCATGTCCACGATCATCATTGTCTGGGAGGCGGAGGTGACCTTGAGGCCCACCTGCTGGGCCAGATAGGAATATCGCTGCACATCGTTGGTGAGGACGGTCAGGATCCGGGCCGGTGCTTCAGCGGTCCTGGCTGCAAGCTCGGAGAATTCGGTGTCCGACGGATCGTGGGCGAAGTATTCCCAGTCCCCGGTGGTGTCCGCGCGCAGGACCGCCGGGAAGCGGCCTTCCATCCGCGTCTCGTAGCCTCGGCAACCGGCCCATCCGGTCACCCAGATTTCCACGAGGCGGGTGATGTCTTCAACCATGGCGTCTGGGCTCATGTGATGAGAGTATTCCAGCGGTGCCCTCAGCAACAGGGGTCAGGGTTCGGGAAACAGTCTTGCTTACCGAATTGTGACCGACGCCGCCGGTAGGGTCTAAGGCCCCGTTTCGGGCGCTTTCAGTCAACAAGTACCCTTAAATGCGTGGCTCTAAACAGGATTGTGCTCTTTTACGGCTTTACTCCGCTCGCCGACCCCGACGCCGTGCGCCTCTGGCAGCGTGCCCTCTGCGAGAAGCTGGGCCTGACCGGACGCATCCTCATCTCCAAGGACGGCATCAACGCGACCGTAGGCGGCGAGCTGAACGCCGTCAAGCAGTACGTGAAGACAACACGCGAATACAAGGGCTTCCACGGAATTGACGTCAAGTGGTCCGACGGCGGAGCTGCCGACTTTCCCCGCCTCAGTGTCAAAGTCCGGGACGAGATCGTGTCCTTCGGAGCCCCCGGCGAACTCAAGGTCAATGCCGACGGCGTCGTGGGCGGAGGCACCCACCTCAAGCCTGAGGAACTCCACCAGCTGGTGGACGCCAAGAAGGAACGCGGCGAGGACGTGGTGTTCTTCGACGGCCGCAACGCGTTCGAAGCCCAGATCGGCAAATTCAAGGACGCCATCGTTCCGGACGTGGCCACCACCCACGACTTCATCAAGGAACTTGAGTCCGGCAAGTACGACGCCCTCAAGGACAAGCCCGTGGTGACCTACTGCACCGGCGGCATCCGCTGCGAAGTTCTCTCCAGCCTCATGGTGAACCGGGGGTTCAAGGAGGTGTACCAGCTCGACGGCGGGATCGTCCGCTATGGCGAAACCTTCAAGGACCAGGGCCTCTGGGAGGGTTCCCTCTACGTCTTCGACAAGCGCATGCACCTCGAATTCAGCGAGGACGCCAAGACCATCGGTGAATGTGTGCGCTGTTCGGCCCCCACCAGCAAGTTCGAGAATTGCTCCAACCCGAGCTGCCGCACCCTCACGCTCTACTGCCCGGACTGCGCCTCCAGCCCGGAGACCCTCCGGTGCCCGGAAGGATGCGCCGCGTAGCCGGTTTTCGGATTAGACCGGTGTTCAGATCCGGCTGAACCGGTAGGCGAAGTTCGCAGCGGTCTGGGCCGCCACCTCCACGCTGAGCACGGCGTCCTCGGAAACATAGATCACGTTCACCCTGGACGTTCCACACCGCAGGCTCAGGTCCACGAGCGCCAGTTCCCCGTTGCGCACCGTGAACGACACTCTGCGCTGGCTCTTGCAGGCTAGCGTCAGCGAGTATGTCCCGCTGGGCAGATGCCCTGTGCTCTCCTGGCGTGTGGTGCCCGCTTTGAGCAGTCCGAAGCCCGTGTGGAAGACCTGGCCCGCCGTGTCCGGGAGGACCCGCTCAACCCAGTCGTCAAGTTCCGCCCCGGTCACCGGGAGGTTCCGCCGGGGATCCTGCGGGAGCGCCGCGTCCGTGAACGGCGGCGACGTCGCGGTGGGCAACGGCCCGCGGCCGTCGTCGTACACGTACTCACAACCGCTCAGCGCAACCGCGCCGGCCAGCACCCCGGAAAGCACGACGGCGGCCGCCGCGGCCGTCCGCCGTGGCACCCGGGGTGCCTGCACAGTGTGCATACTCCGACTCTAGGCCTGCCGCCAGCTTCAAACCAGAGAGGTTCCGGACGGCACCAAAACAGCGCCGTCCCTGTCGGCACGTAACGTCAGAACGCGGTGTCAGGGCGCTGAACCGATGCGTACAGCGCCCACAGCCGCTTTGTGCACCCGGCTTTCGTCCGGACTGACCAGGTAGGCAGTCACAGGCCCGGTGCCAAGCTGAAGCTGCCGCCTGACCGGTTCCCCGCACGGCACATCGATGACCTCGGAGTTGCCCGCGGCTCCGCGCGAGGTGATCACCAACTGCGCCTCCACTGCGCCCATACAGGCCGCCGTCACCGTGTACGTGCCCGCGTTCGTGAGGACGCCGTTGTACGTCAAACCGCCTCCGGCTGCACTGTGCCCGCTGATGCCACCGGCTGCCCCGCCCGCACCCGCGGGAACGTCCGCCATCATCAGTTCCACGGCGCCCTTGTTGCGTTCCAGCTCAGCCTCAAGTTCGGGATCGACGGAGGCGATCGGAAAGGGGCCGGCTGCCGCGGTGGTTCCTGTCCCGGACGGTCGCGACGGGTCTGGCCCGACGTCGTTCGCGTATTCACACCCGGCCGCGCCGGCGGCGAGCAGGACAGCGGCCAGGAACACCGCGCCCTGTCCCACCCGGTCAGCCATTACTGCCCGCTCCCGGCGGCGGGCACCAGGCTGTAGGCGGCCTGGACGGGATAGTTGTTCGAGTCCACCATCACCATAACTCCCTCCCGACCGACCGGAACGTCCGCGGGAAACGGCCTGCCGCAGGGAACGGTGCCGGAGAAAAGGTCCTCACCCCTGGGCTGGAGAACGGTGACGTCGACGGTGGCCGGGCCTTGGCAAACTAACGTCATGGTGAGCATCCCCGGCACGTCGACCGGCCCGGAATGATGCCACTTGCCTGCCCAGGGGTAGCCCCGGAATTCGCCTGGCCGTTCGGCGCCGAGCATCCCGGCCGCCCAGGCAGTCGTTTCAGCGGCGGACGGACCCCGGGGAGCCGGATCCGGGTCCAGCCTGAGGCCTGTGTACCCATACGGCGCATCCGGGGACGGAACAACTCGGGCGTTGATCGGGCCGCCTTTGTGATCCAGGTACAGCACCTTGCCCATGCCGCACCTGAATGATGTGCGTTCCGGCTCGGCACTGCCTGACTGCACCGTGAGCTCGGCACCCGGCGCGGCCACGCAGGCAGCCGTGAGGAAATATTCTCCTGCGGAAATGTCCGCCGCCCACGACGCCGCGTTTCCCGCAGCATAAGGAAGGCGGTCGTCGCCCGGCGGCCCGAGCAGCTCCGACAGTGCATCGATGTAGGCCTGCTGGCTGTGGGGCGTAACCCGGCTCTCCGGGCTGGAGTCCGACGGCGGCGGGGATACAGCGCCGCCCGTCACCTCACGGTCGTCCGGGTATTCACAACCTGCCAGCGCCGCCACAAGCGGGATCAGAACGGGCATAATCGCCCTGACGCCCAACATCCGCTTCCCCCAAAGAGCTGACATGCCCCTGAGCATACGCACCCATGCGGACGATGCAAGTCACACCCCCGCCAGCCGAAGCTAGCTTCCTGCCGCCAGGTGATAGGCGTAGATGAGCGGTGCATCCACGCTGGCCGTGCTGACCTGCACGCGGCCGGCGGCGGGCACGGTTATCTTTGCGCGCTCGCGGCTGCCGTTGCAGGCGGCGCCCGCTTCGGCGAGCTTCGTGCCGCCCGCGGTGACGGTGAAGAAGGCCTTGCCTCCGCCGTCGCACGTCATGGTCAGGGTGTACACACCGGCCGGAACGTCCGCCGCGTCCTTGACCAGTGGCTCACGGTTGAGGATCTTGCCGGCGTCCTCAAGGACGGTTCCGCTGGCTGTCGGCAGGGCCGTGGCCCGCCAGGCGGGAACGTCGGCATTCTCGATCGATACGGCTGACGAGCAGGCCGAGGCGGCAATTACGAGGCAGGCGGCCGCGGCCGCCGTGCCGGCGACGCGACTCAGCGCGGGCCGCCGGGGCCCGGAGGTACGTGGAAACATACTTCCAACTTACCCGTTGCGACGGTCCCGCCCGGACCCCTGGCGGGCCTGGAGTTGACCGCTCAGCGCCGCCCGGCGCTCACTGCCTAATGCTGTGACCGGTGCTGTTACACGAGCTCATCGAGTCGGCGCCAGAACGCTGCCCGGATGGCCTTGCGGATGTCCTGGAGGTCGGTCTTCGCCTCACCGATCTTCGCGGCACAGTCCTTGATCAGGACCCGGTCTATGGTCGGCGGGAGCAGCGGGCGTTCGGCAAGGAGTTCGCTCAGTTCACGCTGGCTGACGCTGCCGTGCCAGTTGTCCGCGAGGCTGACAGCCACTGCTTCGGCACTCTCCACGAGGTCGAACCAGGGGCTTTGGGCTGCAGGTGCGCCGGTTGCAGTGGAATACACGGGCTCCCGCCGCACGGCGCCGGCTGCCGGAACAGGCCGCACATCCTGCGGCACACGTCTCGGACCCGGCGTGGGCACCGGCCTCCCTGATGGACCGGTCGGCCCGGCGGCAACGGAAGCAGCGGCGCGCGCTGCAGCCGCGGGGGATTCGGCGGCCTCCGTGCCGGCACCGGCGGCAGCTTCCGCATCGGCAGCGGCTTCTCCCTCTTCGGCCGCTACAGCTCCCAGGGCGGGAACCATGCCCGGCCCCGGGAAAGGTCGCGTGCCGGGAGCGGGGCCCGCGCCGTTGCCGGACACGCTGACTTCAACCCCGGTTTCAGAGGACGCGGCAGCATAGGCAGCAACCACCGGGGCCGACTTGGCAAAGCAACGGTCCAGGAGCGATTGCGGCAGGGTGGCGATGTCGTCCACCTGCAGGGCCAGGTGCTCCGCCACCGCAGTGACTCCCAGCCGGTGGCCCTGGTTCTCGATCCCCAGCAGCACCACCTTCATGCCGAGGTCCTGGGCGGCTTCCACCGCTTCGGCGAGGTCGTCGTCGCCGGAGAGCAGATAGGCGACGTCGGCCGAACGGTTCCGGGCGACCCCCACAAGGTCCAGGCCGAGCTTGAGGTCAACACCCTTCTGCTCGCCGTTGTAGGACATCCGCCCCAGCCGTACTTTGACGCCCGGCAGCAGGCCGATCCGCTTGTGCTCATCGCTGAACACGCCATCCTTGGCGGCGTCATACCAGTACATCCTCAGCAGATCCCGGCTGTCGCGCTCGCTCACAAAAGACTGGATGCCGTCCGCGAGGCTCTTGTACTGGACGGAAAACGCAGAACGCAGCGAATTCCCCGTGACCCGAAGACCGCCCGTGGCCAGGAGAAAACCTGCGTCAACGAAGATCACACTTTTGCGGCTCATGCTCTGAAGCATAGGTGGTGCCGCCGACAATTCCGCCGTACGGGGTGCGAGCCTGATGATCGCAGCCCGGCTGGCGCGGCCCGAACCATAGACTTGCACAGTGACTGAAACAGCGATGCACTTCACGGCCGGCAACACTTCCGACGCCCCGCGCAGCGACCTCCCGGAACTGCTCTCCGCGCTCGCCACGGACCTGCTTGCCATCGGGTACACCGTGGACGGAGTGGCGGGGCTGCTGGGGGAGTCCGCCTACTCCGCGCTCGGCCGCGACCAGCTCATCCCGGCGTTGATAGCCACCGAAGCCGCCGCGAAGGGCGACCCGGACGCAGCGGCGCTGGCCGCCGTCGTACGCCTGTGGCTGTTGGCGGTGCCGCAGCGCGCAGACGTGCTCGACGCCGCCCTGCCGGGGATCCGCACGGAGGGTCTCCTCACGCTGGGGCTCGTTGAAGCTCCCGCATCGCCGGGAGGGACCGGCACGGAGGCCATCACGGCGAAAGCCGATCTGCGGCCCTACGGGTGGGGCGGGAACGGCAGCGATGCGCCCGGCGCCGACCTCTGGGTGGCCAGCGACCTCGCGGCACACCAGCAGCCCGGCGTCCTCCGCCACGACCATGTGCTGGGGATCGGGCAGGCCTCCACCACGCTGGTGCAGACCACCATCCGCCGCCCGGTGCCAAGGGCCCTTGACCTGGGCACCGGCTGCGGCATCCAGTCCTTCCACCTCTTGCATCACTCGGACCACGTGACAGCCACGGACATCTCCGCCCGGGCGCTGGCCTTTACCCGGTTCAACCTGCTGCTCAACGCCGACGCGCTCCGCATCGATCCGGCCAGGCTGGAAGACCGGGTGAGCCTGCGCCTTGGCTCGCTGCTGGAGCCCGTGGCCGGTGAAACCTTCGACCTGGCGGTGTCCAACCCACCGTTCGTCATCACGCCCCGGAGCCAGGGCGAAGCCGCCGCCGACCAGTTCACCTATCGGGACGGTGGCCTGCCCGGAGACGACATTGTCGCATCACTGGTCAGGGAACTGCCGTCCGTTCTCGCCCCCGCCGGAACCGCCCAGCTGCTGGGCAACTGGGAGGTCGCGGCGGGCACGGAGTGGCAGGAAAGGCCGCAAAGCTGGGCTGGTCCGGACGTGGACGCCTGGTTCATCCAGCGGGAACTGGTGGGGCCTGAACAGTACGCCGAAACCTGGCTGCAGGACGCCTCCCAATCGCGCGACCGGCGGCACTACCAGGACGCCTACGCCGCCTACCTGGACGACTTCGCCTCACGAAACGTGGCGGGGATCGGATTCGGCATGGTCTTCCTGCGCCGCCCTGCTGCCGGCGCTGCACGGGTCATCAGCCGCTTCGAGGAGATCACTTATCCCATCGAACAGCCCGTGGGTCCGCACCTGGGCGCAGCAGTGGAGCGGGCCGACTGGCTGGCGGCCAACAACCTCGCCGCCACCCACTTGCTGGTGGCGGAGGACGTCACGGAGGAGCGGCACCAGCGCCCGGGCGCGGAGCACCCCGGCGTGATCCTGTTGCGCCAGGGTGCAGGACTTCGGCGCACCAACCTGCTGAGCACCGAACTCGCCGGTTTCGTGTCAGCGTGCGACGGCGATCTGTCCGTCGGGCAGATCATCGGCGCCCTTGAAGCGCTGCTGGGCGGGGGCGACGGGTTCGACGGCGAAGCGTTCCGGAACGGGCTCCTCGCCGAAGTCGGGAACCTGGTCCGCGACGGGTTCCTCCTGCCCGCCTGAACCGGGAATGGCCGGTGCGGGGCCGCCCTCTTCCGGGTCTTTGTGGTCCGCGGCTTCGATTCCGGCACCACCCGGCACGGCAGGAGCTCCATCATTTGAACCGAAGCGCCAGAGCACGGTGATGGCGATGGTGAGGGACACCAGCGCACCAATCCCGCCGATCAGCAGGAAACCGGAGCGGATCGGAAGCATCGCCCCTAAGAGGCCGCCCAACGCCAGCGCTGCAACGGTGATGGCACGGGTCAGGCCGCCGATCATGGACATCGCCTGACCGCGGCCTTCCTCGGGCATCCGGAGGATCACGATGGCCCCGAAGCAGGCGTTGAGGACACCGCAGGAGACGCCCATCCCGGTGTAGGCGACGAACATGATGTCCACGGTCGGCACCAGCCCGATGAATGCGAGCACCGCGGACGTTAGCGCCATGGACCCCAGCAGGACCCGGAGCCGGACCGGGGATGTCTTGATCAGCCCGGCGAGGGCGGCCCCGGCGGCCATTCCCAGCGCAAACGCGGCAATAAGCAGGCCGTACTGCTCTTTGGAGGCGCCCATCTCGCCCCTGAGCAGGAACACTTCAAGGACGTTGGTGGCTTCTCCCACGGCAATGAAAAACAGGGCGCCGAGCACGAGTGCCCACACCAGGCTGTCCCGCCTGATAAGCCGGAGCCCGTCCATGAGTGCGGGCTGGCCGCGGCCGGCGCGTTCAGCGGCAGTGCCACGGCGGGTCCGGATCAGGAAGGCGCCGGCTCCCATCAGGATGTAACAGCCGGTTGCGACGGAAAACACCAGTACCGGGCCGCCCCAGCCACTTAACAGCCCGCCGGCAGCGGGACCGGCCATTCCCGCGATCATGATGGTCGCCTGCATGGTGCCGACAGCGCGGGGCGTCCGCTCTTCACCAACAATGCGGGGCAACAGCGCCTGGAATGTGGGGCCGGCCACCGCCTGGCACGCGTTCAGCACGATAGTCAGCACGAAGACCGCGGGGATGTAGTTTTCCAGGAAGTGCATGCTCAGGCCCATGCCTGCGACAGCCGCGGCACTGACCCCGGAAGCCGCCGTCGCGAGGGTCCGGGAATCCCTGGTGTCCGCCAGCCGGCCCGCCCAGGGGGCGAGGACCACCAGCGGCAGGGCCGCACACAGCAGGTAGAAGGCGACCAGCCAGGAGCCCGCCAAGGCCACAGTGCCTGCTTCGGCAGCCGCTTGGAGATGCAGCATCACGCTGACCACGACAGCACCCATGCCGGCGGCAGCCATAAAGCGCGCGCTGCTTGCGAGCAGGAAGTCCCGGCTTCGCCAAAGCGCTGAATCTCTTCGTAATAAGGCAGGCGATCTCCCGGCCGTGTCCCCCATGTCCGCGAAACTACTCCCGGCGCCAGTGGATGTCAAGCGTTTCTTTCAGAGTTGCCGGACGGCCGATAGAATGGAGGCGTGAATGCAGAGATTCCAGAGCCGGCCCCGGCCGCGGAAGAGGGCGCCAGACGCAGGGTACGGCCGGAGAAGAAGGTGGAGATCACCGATCCCAAGGCCATCCGCGCGCTGGCCCACGCGGCACGCCTGGAAGTGATCTCCGAGCTGTATTCCACCCAGGTCAGCCGGACGGCCACGGAGCTTGCCGTGCAGACAGGCCTGACCCCGAGCGCGATGAGCTACCACCTGCGTGCCTTGGAGAAGTGGGGCATCGTGGAGCCTGCCGCCACTGCCGGCGATGCGCGGGAACGCCGCTGGCGGGCCGCCGGAACGGATTTCACCATCAACTCGGGCGGCGGAGTGGCCAGCCCCGAGTTTGCAGTCCTCGACCTGGAACTGGACGCCTTTAGGCGACGGGTCAGTGCTTACGCCAAGGTCCGGGACGAGCGCCGGAACAACGACGAATCCACCGAGGCGCCCGGCATAGTGGTGCTCTCCAGCCACCTGCTGTACCTGACCCCCGCGCAGCGCTCGGAGCTGACCGCGAAGGTGCTGGGCCTGCTGAAGGAATACGAGTTGGAGGTCCCGGACCAGGTTCCCGGGGGTGCCGAGCGCATAGCCACAATGTGGTCCTTAATTCCGGACGACCGTAAGTGATGCCCCGCACCCGTTTTCCACATGAATGCGCATCATTCTGCAAAATATGGTGAACTAGGCGAGTATGGGCTCATCTGCCCGAGCCAACCTTTTTCTGTAGGAGCACCGTGCCAAGCAAGGCCAAAACCGGCAAGAAACTCGTGATTGTGGAGTCTCCGGCCAAGAGCAAGACCATCGCCAAGTACCTGGGCGAGGGCTTCATCGTTGAGGCCTCCATCGGTCACATCCGTGATCTGCCGCAGCCGTCCGAGCTCCCTGCCGAACTCAAGAAAACCTCCATCGGCAAGTTCGCCGTCGACATCGAACACGACTTCAAGCCGTACTACGTTGTGTCCGCGGACAAGAAGAAGAAGGTGACCGAGCTCAAAGCGGCGCTCAAGGACGCCGACGAACTTTATCTCGCAACCGATGGGGACCGCGAGGGCGAGGCCATCGCGTGGCACCTGCTCGAAGTGCTCAAGCCCAAGGTGCCGGTGTACCGGATGACCTTCGGTGAAATCACCAAAGAAGCCATCCAGCGCGCCATGGGCAACCTGCGCGATGTTGACCAGGACCTCGTGGATGCCCAGGAAACCCGCCGCGTGCTGGACCGCCTGTACGGTTACGAAATTTCCCCGGTCCTGTGGCGCAAGGTGGCCCGCGGACTGTCCGCAGGCCGTGTCCAGTCCGTGGTCACGCGCATGGTGGTGGACCGGGAACGGGAACGCATGGCGTTCAAGGCCGCGTCCTACTGGGACCTCACCGGCCAGTTCGGCGCCGGGTCCGCATCTGCTTCTTTCAAAGCCAAACTGGCCGCCGTCGACGGCGCCAAGGTGGCCAGCGGCCGCGACTTCAACGACGACGGCGAACTCACCTCGCGCAACGTCACGCACCTGAACGAGGAACTCGCCACGTCCCTGGCGGCGGGACTGCAGACCGCGGATTTCCAGGTCCGCTCCGTCGACACGAAGCCGTACACCCGCCGTCCGGCAGCTCCGTTTACGACGTCGACGCTGCAGCAGGAAGCCGGCCGCAAGCTGCGTTTCTCGTCCAAGAGCACCATGCAGGTGGCCCAGCGCCTCTACGAAAACGGCTACATCACCTATATGCGTACGGACTCGTCCGCGCTGAGTGACGAGGCCGTCACGGCTGCCCGGCGCCAGGCCTCCGAGCTCTACGGCCCGGAATACGTGCCGCAGTCGCCCCGCGTCTACACCGGCAAGGCCGCCAACGCGCAGGAAGCCCACGAAGCCATCCGCCCCGCCGGCGACTCCTTCCGCACTCCGGCGCAGGTGGCCAAGCAGCTCTCCGGCGACGAATTCCGGCTCTACGAGCTCATCTGGAAGCGCACCGTCGCCTCCCAGATGGCAGACGCCAAGGGCTCCACTGCCACCATCCGCCTCGGTGCAACAGCGACGGACGGCAGGGACGCCGAGTTCTCCGCTTCGGGTACTGTGATCACCTTCCCCGGCTTCCTTGCCGCCTACGAAGAAGGCAAGGACGAAAGCCGCGGGGACGACGACTCCGAGGAAGCCCGCCGCCTGCCCAACGTGGCCAAGGGCGACTCCCTCACCGCGGCGGACATCATCGCCGTTGGCCACGAGACCTCCCCGCCGCCGCGCTACACCGAAGCCTCCCTGACGGCCGAGCTGGAAAAGAAGGGCATCGGACGCCCGTCCACCTATGCCTCCACCATCTCCACCATCCAGGACCGCGGCTACGTGCGTAAGCAGGGCTCCGCGCTGGTTCCGAGCTGGATCGCGTTCTCGGTGATCAGGCTGCTGGAACAGCACTTCCATGACTACGTGGACTACGAGTTCACGGCTGACATGGAAGGTGACCTGGACAAGATCGCGAACGGCCAGGCCGTGGGCGCGGCCTGGCTCAAGCACTTCTATTACGGCGAGGATTCCGATCCGGGCCTGTTGAGCATCGTGAACAACCTTGGCGAAATCGATGCCAAGGAAATCAACTCCGTGCCGATCGCTGAGGGCATCACCCTGAGGGTCGGCAAGTTCGGCCCGTACCTGGAAAGCTCCGTCCCGACGGTTGATCCGAAGACCGGTGAAGTTGTTGAGTCCGCCCGCGCCAACGTTCCTGAGGACCTTGCGCCGGACGAGCTGACGCCGGCCAAGGCCCTTGAGCTGATGGAAACGGCTGCGCCCGAGGAACGTGTGCTCGGTGAGGACCCGCACACCGGTCATACGGTCGTGGCCAAGAACGGCCGCTACGGCGCTTACGTCACGGAAATCATTCCGGAGATGACCGACGAACAGCTGGCCAACCAGCCCGTGGAGTACTACAAGAACGGCAAGCCGAAGCCTCCGAAGAAGCCCGTCAAAGCCAAGCCGCGCACTGGTTCGCTGTTCGCCTCGATGAGCGTGGATTCGGTCACCCTTGACGAGGCGATGCAGCTGATGAGCCTGCCGCGCGTGCTCGGCGAGGACGCCGAAGGCAACGTCATCACGGTGCAGAACGGCCGCTTCGGCCCGTACCTGAAGAAGGGCACGGACTCCCGCTCCATCGGCTCCGAAGAGGAAATCTTCACGATCACGCTGGAGCAGGCACTGGAGATCTACTCGCAGCCCAAGCAGCGCGGAGCCCGTGCCGCCGTCCCGCCGCTCGCCGAGTTCGGCCCGGACCCGGTATCGGAGAAAAACATCGTGGTGAAGGAAGGCCGGTTCGGTCCTTACATCACCGACGGCATCACCAACATCACTGTTCCGCGCTCCACTTCGCTGGAGGAACTGACCAGGGAACAGGCCGTGGAACTCCTGGCGGAAAAGCGAGCCAAGGGACCGGCCAAGCGTCCCGCGGCGCGCAAGGCCCCTGCGAAGAAGAAAGCCGTCGCCAAGAAGTAGTAGTGTCCCCCGGATGGTGAAGGAATTGCGCGCCGCGGGTGCAACGTGATCGAGTAGATACATGACTGAACAGCCTGCACCCGCGGAAATCCAGCCCCTGAACGACCTCGAAGAGAAGCTCGCCACTGGTGACCAGCCGGATGCCAACCCGGTGGACGTCATCCTGTCGTTCCTCAACAACGAGGTCTACATCATCAGCTCCGACGCGCTTGAGGGTGAAGACGCGCAGGTGGAGCCACTGGTGCTCTCCAACGCCGAAGGCAAGCCCGTGCTGGCCGTGTTCTCGCACCCGAGCCGCGTGGACCAGCAGTTCCTCGACGCAGCCCCCAACGTGCTGGGGACCCAGGGAGCCGCAATCATCGGCAACCTTGGTGATGAGCTGGGCATGGTGATCAACCCCGGCAGCGCCTTCGGCTTCGAAATCGATCCCGAAGGCGTGGCCAACATCCGGCGCGACTTCAAGCGCGCGGACCAGCCCTCGGAAGACTCCGCAGCTCCGGCTGAGTAGTTGCCGGCGGGATCCCGACTCGAACCGGCAAGCCGCCGACGCAGTTTGCGCCGGCGGCTTGCTGTCGGTGAATAATGGCAGAATGCGTCTAGGCGTCCTCGACATCGGTTCAAACACTGTCCACCTGCTCCTGGTTGATGCGCACCCCGGCGCACGGCCGGTGCCTTTCGCCTCGCACAAACGCCCGCTCTCACTGGTGCAGTTCCTCGACGCCGAGGGAAACATCAACGAGGCCGGCCAGCACGAACTCATCGAATTCGTCCTGGAAGCGTGGGAGTTCGCGGCCAAACACAAAGCCCAGGACCTTCTGGCCTTCTGCACCTCCGCCATCAGGGAAGCCACCAACGGCCCGGCGGTGCTGGCCCGGGTCAAGCACGAAACCACGGTGACGCTCCAGGAACTCACCGGCAGCGAAGAAGCGTCCATGACGTTCTTTGCCGTCCGCCGCTGGTATGGCTGGGGAGCCGGACCCATCCTGAACCTCGATATCGGCGGCGGCTCGTTCGAAATGGCGTTGGGCCAGGACGAGCTGCCGGAACTCGCGACGTCCGTGCCGCTCGGCGCCAGCCGCCTCACCCGCGACTGGCTGCACGAGGATCCGCCCACGGCCAAGAGCGTGAAGGAACTCCGGCGCTACATCCGCGCCACCCTCAAACCTGCCGTCCGAAGCTTCAACGAGCTCGGCCGGGCAAACGTGGTGGCGGGGACGTCCAAGACCTTCCGTTCGCTGGCCCGCATCGCCGGGGCAGCACCGAGCGCGGCCGGACCATACGTCAAGCGCGAACTCGGCGCCACGGACCTTGGCCTCTGGGCGCAGCGGATCTCCGCCATGAAGACCGAGGACCGGCTGCACCTCCCCGGCGTTTCCGAGGCCCGCGCGAACCAGCTCCTTGCCGGAGCGCTCGTGGCCGAGGCGGCTCTGGAACTCTTTGAATTCAAGAAGGTCAAGATCTGCCCATGGGCGCTGCGGGAAGGACTGATCCTCCGCAGGCTGGACCAGCTGATCTTTGAAGGGCCGCTGGAACCGGCGCACCACGTCGTGCTGCCGCCGGTTGAGGCGGGCACGTCCGCCCCTGCCGCGGCCCCAGCGGTCCTTTCCGGCGGGAAGGCTGACTGAGATGAGTCCCGGCGTCGAACGTTCCCCTGAAGAAGACCGGGTGATTCCGGTCGCGCTGTCCAGCGCGTCCGTGTACCCGCTGACCGTGCATGATGCTTTCGCCGTGGCGCAGGACCTTGGCTTTGACGGCGTGGAAGTGATGGTCACCAACAACACCACCAGCCAGAGCCCGCACTCCCTCCTTGAACTCAGCCACCGTTACCGGCAGCCCATCGTCTCCATCCATGCACCCACGCTGCTGCTGACGCAGAAGGTGTGGGGATCGGCATGGAACAAGATCGAGATGTCCTGCCGGATGGCCCGGGAGGTGGGCTGCGGCACCGTGGTGGTCCATCCGCCGTTCCGCTGGCAGAACAACTACGCGGAGAACTTTCCCGCCGGCATCCGGCAGCTCGCCGACATGTACCAGGTCCGGATCGCCGTCGAAAACATGTACCCGTGGCGCGTGCGGGGCCGGGAGACGGTCGCGTACCTGCCGCACTGGGACCCCGTGGGCCAGGATTACGACGACGTCACCTGGGACTTCTCGCACGCCGCCACCGCGGGGGCCAACAGCGTTGAAGCGATCAAGGCCCTCGGCAGCAAGCTCAGGCACATCCACCTCACGGACGGGTCGGGCTCGGGCAGGGACGAGCACCTTATTCCCGGCCGCGGCAACCAGGGCTGCGCGGAAGCGCTTCAGCACCTGGCAAGGAGCGGATTCGACGGCGTGGTGGTGGCGGAAATTTCCACCCGACGGGCGAGGTTTGCGGGAGAGCGCGAACAGTGGCTCAACGAAACGCTGGAGTTCGCGCGCCAGCACCTGAGCCATCCGCTGGTCGGCGCGCGGGACGCCTGAAACCGTTCGGAGAAGCGCCGTTAAACGAGAAAGCACCGGCGGCCGTGGCAGGAAAATGGGGGAAACCTGCGTCAGACCACCGGTGCCGGGCAAACATCCCCATGCTTGCCTCATCACTCGCACCCTCAATGAGGTAATAACTACGTTAGGGGCCCACTTTGTGAAGAAGCTGCGGCGAACATGTGAGCCAGCTGTGAATGGAGGCCCTCCGCCGCAGTTGAGGTCCGGACTGTAAGCCCCGCGTGCGGCAACGCGCGCCGAACTGCAATGATGGACCCATGAGCAACCGAATCGCATTCCTTGGCTGTGGATCCATGAACGAGGCCGTCATGACCGGCATGCTGGAGGCCGGAACAGACCCGGCGGACGTCGTGGCCACGGTCCGGCGCGCGGAGCGTGCTGCCGAACTCGCACAGCGGCACCCCGGCATTACGGCCATCGCCGGGGAAGAGGAGCCGGAAAACAACAAGCAGGCGGCCACCGGCTCGGACGTCGTGATTCTCGGGGTCAAGCCCGTAGGCATTGCCGACCTCGCGCGGGAGATCAGCGGTTCCCTTTCCCCGAAAGCCATCGTGATCAGCGTGGCCGCCGCGGTGTCCATCGCCCAGCTGGAAGCCGCGCTGCCGGCCGGGCAGCCGGTGATCCGCTCCATGCCGAACACTCCCGCCAAACTGGGGCGCGGCGTCGTGTCCGTCTCACCGGGAACCAACTGCTCGGCAGAACAGCTGCAGCTGGCCAAAGACATCCTCAAGGGCGCCGGAACTGTGGTGGAGGTGCCCGAGGAACAGGTCGATGCGCTCTCGGCCATCAGCGGTTCGGGTCCGGCCTACGCGTTCTACCTGGCCGAAGCGATGGCGGCTGCCGGCGTGGAGCTCGGCCTGGATCCTGACTTGTCGCTGCTGCTGGCGCGCGAAACCGTGGCGGGAGCCGGCCTGATGCTGACCGAACCGGGCGCCGACCCCGCTGCCCTGCGCAAGGCTGTGACCAGCCCGAACGGCACCACTGAACGCGCCATTGCCACCTTCGACGAACGCGGACTTCCTGCGATCATCGCCGAGGGCGCCCGGGCCGCTGCCGCCCGCGCCGCCGAAATCACCAAGCAACTCGCCTGACCGCCGGGACGGCGGCCACGCTCCGCGCCGCACCAACTCCGGGGGTTAGGGGCCAGGGCTACGGGCGGGCGGCGAACCGTTCCAGCAGGTCAACGTGGCCGGACACGATCAGCATGTCCCGCGAGGACACTTTGGTTTCCGGACGGGCGTAAGTGAAGTCCTCGCCGGGTGACTTCACGCCGACGATGGTCACGCCGTACTTGGAGCGGACCTTGGACTCGTCCAGGGTGAAGCCCACGGTTTCCCGCGGCGGATACATCTTCACGATCGCGTAGTCGTCGTCGAACTCGATGAAGTCCAGCATGCGTCCGGACACCAGGTGCGCGGCCCTGACGCCGGCGTCGGCCTCCGGATAGATCACGTGGTTGGCGCCGATCCGGGTCAGGATCTTGCCATGTGACGGTGTGATCGCCTTGACCCAGAGGTGCTGGATCCCGAGGTCCACGAGGTTCACGGTGATCAGCACCGACGACTCGATGGACGTGCCAACCCCCACCACGGCCGAGCTGAACTCCTGCGCGCCGAGCTGCCGCAGGGCGTCGATGTTCGTGGCGTCGGCCTCCACGACATGGGTGAGCACCGGGGCCCATTTCTGCACCAGGTTGCGGTCGCGTTCGATCGCTAGGACCTCGCGTCCCTGCTTGACCAGCTGTTCGGCGGTGGATGAGCCAAAGCGGCCCAGCCCGATCACCAGCACGGGGGCATTGTGGGCGGGGCGATTTACGGCGCCTGAGGAATCAGCCAATGATGGGCCTCTCTTCCGGGTAGTGGTACAGCTGGCTGCGCTGGCGCAACGCCAGCGCAGCGGCAAGGGTCACGGTGCCCACGCGTCCGGCGAACATCAGCGCGGACAGGACATAAACGCCCGACGGCGGCAGCTCGGCACTGAGGTTCGTGCTGAGGCCCACGGTGGCGAAGGCTGAGATGGTTTCGAAGAGCACCCGGTCCAGGGACGCCCCGCTGATGTGCAGGAGCAGGAAGGCTGAAACGGAAACGAGGGTGGCGCCCGCGACGATCACCGAGATGGCCACCCGCATGGTTCCCTGTGGAATGGTGCGCCCGTAGACCTTCACATCGGAGTCGCCGCGGGCCTCCGCCGCGATGGCCAGGAACATGACGGCGATGGTGGTCACTTTGATGCCGCCGGCCGTGGAGGCTGAACCGCCGCCGGCGAACATGAGGGCGTCAGTGAGGAGCATGGTGGTGGATTCCATGTGGTTCTGGTCCACCAGGTTGAAGCCGCCGGACCGGGTCATTACGGAGGCGAAGAGGGAGTGCGTAATTTTGTCGCCCACGTCCATGGAACCGATGGTCCGCACGTTTTCCCATTCCATCAGCCCCCACAGCACGGTCCCGGCCGCCAGGAGGATGAACGACACCTGGATGGTCAGCTTGGTGTGCAGGTTCCATTTCTTCCAGTTCAGCCCGTTCTGCTGCAGCACCATCACCACAGGAAACCCCAGGCTGCCCAGGAAGACTCCGAGCATCAGCGGGACCAGGATCCAGAGATCGGTCTCGTAGGGGACGATGCCGTCCGAGTGCGGTGTGAATCCCGCGTTGTTGAAGGACGAGATGGAATAAAAGACGCCGTGCCATACCGACTGGCCGAAGCTCTCGCCGAGCGTCAGGAAGCGGGGGATCAGTACGACGGCGAGGGCTGCCTCAATGACCACGGAGGTGGTGATGACGATCCGCAGCAGGGTACCCACTTCGCCAAGGCGGCCGGCGTTGTTCATGGCTTCCTGGGCAATGAGCTTGCCACGCACACCGAGCTTCTTGCTGACCATCAGCGCCAGCAGCGAGGCGAGGGTCAGCGTGCCCAGGCCGCCGACGAAAATGCCCACCAGGATGACCAGCTGGCCAAAGAAGGACCAGTGCACGGCGGTGGACACCACGGTGAGGCCGGTGACGCAGACGGCGGACACCGCCGTGAACAGGGCCTGGTGCAGGGGCGTGAAATCGCCGGTGGCCGAGGACGCCGGCAGGGAAAGGAGCAGGGTAAAGACAACGATGACGACGCCGAACGCCGTCAGTGCCAGCCGCGCCGGCGAGGTGTTGGCGATGTTGTCGATAAAGTCGCGGATACCCGTGAAAATCCACAGGCCCTCACGCTCGGGCATGCCGGGGTGCCAGTTTGCCGGGCTCTTGGACCTCGGCTGGCTTTGCGTCATGTGCGGCTTATCCTCGGTTGAAACTGCTTCCTTCAGTAGTAAACCACTATTTTCCGCGCGGTGACGGGGAAATGGGGCTGCCCGTCTCAGGTAGCCTGTCCTTGATGACATTCGTGCCCGGACTCGCTCAGCCCGCACTGCCAACGATGGTGGTGTGGGACATGGCCATGACCGCCTACAACTTCGGCCACGGGCACCCGATGGCGCCGGAACGCATGGAACTTACCGCCCGCCTGGCCCGGAGCCTGGGCCTGTTTGACCTGGGGCACGTGACCGTGGCCGCCCCGGAAGTGGCCAGTGATGATGAACTGTCCACTGTCCACAGCCCCGAATTCGTGGCGGCGGTCCGGCGCGTCAGCTCAAACCCGGAGGTACCCGACCTTGAACGGGGCCTGGGCACTGAGGACGACCCCGCCTTTGCCGGCATGCACGAGGCCAGTGCGAGGCTGGCTGGCGGTTCGTTGATGGCAGCCGGCGCGATCCTGGACGGCAGTGCCGTCCGGGCGGTCAATTTCGGCGGCGGCATGCATCACGCGGCACGGGAACGGGCCAGCGGGTTTTGTATTTACAACGACGCTGCCCTGGCCATCCAGAAACTGCTCGACGGCGGTGTGCAGCGTGTGGCATATATCGACGTTGACGCCCACCACGGCGACGGGACGCAGAGCATCTTCTGGGATGATCCTCGCGTCCTCACCATTTCCCTGCACGAGACCGGCCTGACGCTGTTCCCCGGGACAGGTTTCGCCAACGAGATCGGCGGCCCCAATGCCCAGGGCAGCGCGGTCAACGTGGCGCTGCCGGCAGGAACGGGCGACGCCGGCTGGCTGCGGGCGTTCCATGCCGTGGTGCCGCAACTGATCGGCGCCTTCGAACCCGAGGTGATTGTGAGCCAGCACGGCTGCGACTCGCACCGGCTGGATCCCCTGACACACCTCAACATCAGTGTGGACGGCCAGCGCGAGGCGGCCACCGCCGTCGGGAATCTGGCTGCGCGCTACTGCGGCGACAGGTGGATTGCCACTGGCGGCGGGGGCTACAACGTGATCAGTGTGGTGCCGCGCTCCTGGAGCCACCTGATTGCCATCGCGGCCGGCAGGCCGGTTCCGCTTCGCACGCCGGTCCCCGGGGATTGGCGGCAGTACGTCCAGGACAAGTACGGGGCCATCTACGGGGTCTCGGCGCCGGAGTTCATGGGCGACGACGTGGACGTGTGGTGGCGCTCGTGGGAAGTGGGCTTCGATCCCAACGACGAGGTGGACCGCACGGTGATGGCCACCCGCAAGGAAGTGTTTCCGCTGTACGGACTGGATCCCTGGTTCGACTAAGTGCGACCATTCAACTGAGCGGTTTCTCCGTCTGGAAGACCACCCCCGCGGCGCCGATCAGCCAGCCCAGCAGGGACAGCGCAAAGGCGCCGATCAGGTCTGTGGACGCGGTTCCTTTCACCAGCCAGAGCAGCAGGACCAGCAGCCCCACCGCAAGGTACACCACCACTGCGGCCACAATCCGGCCGGACAGGCGGGCAGTGACCTCGGCCGGGTTGAAGGCAACGTTTGCGTCCGCATCGCCCGGGGCGAGGTCGCGGCGGACTTCTTCATCGCGGCGGACCTCCGCAATGGTGAACCCCAGCGCCGATGCCGTCAGCGAGCTCAATGACGTCGCCAGGACACCCGCCGCAGTGACCAGGGCTCCGTTCAGCGGGGGAGCGGCCGTCCGGCCGTCGGGCACCCAGAACCCGACGCGCAGCAGCACGGAGCCCCAGACCGCCACAAACAAGCCCAAAAACACAAAAGCGATGATGTTGAACAGCTGCTGGCGCAGGAAATCCATGGCCACCCACCCCTCATGTTCGAGCGGCCGCAGCCGGACAGCCCGGGGCAACCGTGAGTCCGTTGTAGCACCGGGGCACTGGCGGGGCAATGGCCTCCGGGAGCGGGGCGAAATAGTGGATGCCATCCGGCGTATATGTCGCTAGGGTGGATCTCATGGTGACAGACGACGTATTTGCCGTCATTGCTGAGGCAACCCGGCGTGACATTCTGGTATCCCTCCGCTCGGGGGACAAAGCGGTGGGGGAGCTGGTTGAGGAACTGGACGCCAGCCAGCCCACCATTTCCAAGCATTTGAAGGTGCTGCGCGAGGCCGACCTTGTCAGCATGCGCGCCCAGGGCCAGAAGCGCTACTACGCGCTGAACCCCAAGCCGCTGGCCGGCGTCGCCAGCTGGCTGGAGACGTTCGACGTCGGGCCGCGGGCCGCCGTCGTCAGCTCTCCGGCAGCGCAGATCCTGGAGGAAAAAACGCAACCGGCGGGGGAAACGGCGGCGCCGTCACCGGTGCCGGCTGCTGCCGGCACAGCCCGCCCGGCCGCCGCGGCGGTGTCGGGCGTCTCGGAAGGCGGCCAGCTGAGCCCCGCCGTCGCGATCCCCGTGGCCACGGCCGGGGATGACACCGTCCCGCAGCAGATCGGCCGCACCGTGGGCCGGGCCGCAACCAAAGCCGCCGACCTCATCGCGAACCTGCCGAAGTTCGGCCGCAAGAAGTAGCCCGGCGGGGCTGACGAAAGCGGAGCCGGCCTACTTACCGAGGATCCGCACGTGGTCCGGGGTCAGCTCGGACAGTTTGCTGACGCCCAGCAGCGCCATGGTGCGCGTCATGTCCTTTTCCAGGATCTGGAGGGCGCGGTCCACGCCGGCGCGGCCGCCGGCCATGAGGCCGTACAGGTAGGCGCGGCCAATCAGCGTGAAGTCGGCGCCCAGGGCAAGCGCGGCGATGATGTCCGCACCGCTCATGATGCCGGTGTCCAGCATGATCGCGGCGTCGGAGTTGTCCTTGGTGAACGCTTCCTTGACGCCGGGCAGCAGGTGGAACGGGATGGGGGCACGGTCCAGCTGGCGTCCGCCGTGGTTGGAGAGCACCACGCCGTCGGCACCGTGGTCCACCACTTTGCGGGCGTCGTCGACTGTCTGGATGCCCTTGACCACCAGCTTGCCCTTCCAGGTTTCGCGCAGCCAGTCCAGGTCCTCGAAGGTCAGCGTGGGGTCGAACATGGAGTTGATCAGGTCCGCCACCGTGCCGGTGTAGCGGGACAGCGACGCGAACGTCAGCGGCTCGTGGGTAAGGAAGTTGAACCACCACGCCGGGCGGTAGGACGCGTCAAGCACGGTCTTCAGCGTCAGCGCCGGCGGGATGGTCATGCCGTTGCGGACGTCGCGGAGGCGGGCACCGGCGACGGCGGTGTCCACCGTGACCATCAGGGTGTCGTTCCCGGCCTTGGCGGCGCGTTCGATGAGTTCGAGGGAACGGTCGCGGTCCGTCCACAGGTACAGCTGGAACCAGTTCCGGCCGTTCGGTGCGGCCTCGGCGACGTCCTCGATGGATGCCGTGCCCATGGTGGAAAGCGTGTAGGGAATGCCTGCCGCCTCAGCCGCCTGCGAGCCGGCGTATTCGCCTTCGGACTGCATCATCCGGGTGAAGCCGGTGGGGGCGATGCCGACGGGCAGGCGGGACGGCTTGCCCAGGATGTCAGTGCTCAGGTCGATACTCGAGACATTCCGGAGGATGCCCGGACGGAACTCGATGTCCAGGAAGGCCTCGCGGGCACGGCGCAGCGTAATCTCGGCTTCCGCTGCGCCGTCGGTGTAGTCGAAGGGCGCCTGCGGGGTGCGGCGCTTGGCCATGTCCCGCAGTTCCCAGATGGTGCTGGCGCGCTGGAGTTTCGCGGCGCGGTTGAACTCGGGCTTCTTGAACTGCATCAGCGGAGCCAGGTCCGAGTATTTCGGCACACGGCGCTTGAGCGCGGCCGGGACCGCGGCTGCGGCCCGGTTCACGGCGCCCGTCAGTGAGGTGCCGGCGGGCTCGCTGCCGGCAGGTGCGCCCGCAGCAGCCGGTACGTCCCTTGCTTCCGGTGCCGGGGTGGCCTCGGGGTTGCTGGGCTGGATGGTGTGCGTCATTGCGGCCTCCGCGGCGTAGGTCTGGAGTGGCTCCGGACAGTCTGGCTGACTGCCCCGGGGTGTGGTCTAACCACACTCTAGAGGATGTGGTCCAACCACATCAAGTACCATTGGCCCATGCGAACCCATCAATTGGTCCTGCAGTGGATCGAGAACCAGCTCTCCAGCGGCCAGCTGGCCCTGGGCGGCCGGCTGCCGGCGGAGCGGACGCTGGCCGAACAGCTGCAGGTCTCGCGCACCTCGGTCCGTGAAGCAATCCGGGTCCTGGAGGCCATGGGGGTTGTGCGCGCCGGGGTGGGCTCCGGTCCCGAGGCGGGCACCGTGGTCATTGCCGATCCGACGGCTGCCCTCGGCTCGGCGCTGCGCCTCCATGTGGCCACCTCGCACCTGCCGGTTGCGGACATTGTGCAGACCCGCGTCCTGCTCGAATCCTGGGCCGTTGCCCGCGCCCGCACGGACTCCCCGGCCCTGGCAGAGGCCGCCGCGCTTCTGGAAAAGATGGAGGCGTGCCCGGACACCGACGAATTCCTTGCCCTCGACGTCCGCTTCCACCTCGCCCTCGCCGAAGCCGCGGGGAACGCGGTGGTCAGTGCCATGATGGGCTCCCTGCGCGAGGCGATCCAAAGCTACGCCGGCAAACTCACGGCAAACCTTCCTGACTGGGACGCCACCGCCGCCCGGCTCCGCGCCGAACACCGCGACATCCTCGCGGCCATCAACAAGCACGACGGCGGCAGGGCGGCCGACCTCGTGGCAGCCCACATCGAGGGGTACTACAAAGAAGCCGGGCTGGGCCCGATGGATTCGGACCCAGCCCGGCAGTAGCCCTGGAGTTTTTGTCCAGATAACGGGCCGAAGGTGCGTTTATCTCGCGTTAGCTGGACAAAAACTCGGTGGGGAGGGGTGGAGGTGACTAGCGCAGTTCGATCTCCAGCACCTGGAAGTCGTCGGCCGCGTGCCGGCCCACCAGCAGGCGGTAGGCGCCCTGCTCAAACCTCCAGCCGCCGTCGTAATGTCCGAACGCCTTCGCCGGAATGCGCACTTCAACGCTGTCCGTTCCGCCCGGCGCAAGGTGCGTTCCGGCGTAGCCGGCGAGCCAGCGGACCGGCCGCTCCACTGCGCTGTCGGCACGGTCGAGGTACACCTGGACCACTTCGCGGCCCGTGCGCGTGCCGGTGTTCCGGACCGGAACGTGCATCACAACGTCCTGCCCGGCCGGCACCGACCGGGGAGCGTGGGCGGTGCCCAGCTCGAACGTGGTGTAGCCCAGGCCGAAGCCGAACGGGAGCGCCGGGGCAGCCCCGCCGGCAGCTTCCTGCTTGAGCCACGCCTTGTAGCCCATGTGGACTCCCTCGGAGTAGACCACCTTGCCGTCGACCGGCGTGGTATTCAGGACCGGGACATCCTCCAGGGCTGCCGGCCACGTGGTGGGCAGGCGTCCGCCGGGCTCCTCGGCGCCCAACAGGATGTCGGCGATGGCGGTGCCGAATTCCTGGCCGCCGAACCAGCCCAGCAGGACGGCGCCCACCTTGTCCAGCCACGGCATGAGCACGGGAGAGCCGGAGTTGACCACCACCACCGTGCGCGGATTCACTGCGGCCACGGCCTCGACCAGCTGGTTCTGCCGGCCGGGAAGATCCAGGTCCTTGCGGTCGAAGCCCTCGGACTCGATGGCCGCATTGGTGCCCACCACCACGACTGCCACGTCGGCGGTCCGGGCGGCTTCCACGGCGGCGTCGATCTCCGCCTGCGGATCGGCCACCACGGTCTCTTCACCGAGCAGGATGGCGGTGAACGGGATGACCTGTTCCTTCGGCAGCTGGTACTCGGCCTCGATCCGCACGCTCTGGCCGGCCGTGGTCTCGATGGCGTGGACGGTCTTGGGCGGATCGAACAGGGCCGCGCCGAGGACGTCCGTATCGTCCTCCAGCTCGCTGTTGAAGACGTCGGCGCCGTCAAGCGTGAGCCTGATCTGCCCCACCGTCCCGACGCCGAGGTGGTGGACACCTGCCGTTTCGGCGGTCCAGTCCGCTTCCATGCGAATGGAGGCAGCGCCGTCGGGAATTCCAATGCCGAACCAGATCAGGTGCGTTGCCAGGCGGTCCTCACCGGAGATCTCCGTGCCGTCCGCGGCAAGGAACGTGACGCGGATTCCCGGGACGCCGGAGACCGGGTTGCGCAGCGAGGTGCGGGGGAAAGGCTGGAGGCCCTCTGCCACCTTGGCGCCCCGGACATAGGTGACCTTGACGTCGCCGGGCAGTGCCCTCCGCAGTCCCTGCAGCGGCGAGACAGTGTACTTCGGCATCACGGTGGCGCTGCCGCCGCCCTGGGTCCGTGCCTCCTCGGCGTTGTGGCCGATCACCGCCACGCTGCCGAGCTTCGAGGCGTCCAGCGGCAGGATGCCGCCCTCGTTGCGGACCAGCACCGCGCCGCGCACAGCCACTTCACGGGCGACGGCGGCACCGTTCAGCTGCGCGGGAAGCTCCGTTACGGCGGGCGTGAACCCCTCGAGCGAACCGACGCGGGCGGCCAGCCGCAGGATGCGGGTCACCTTTTCCAGGATGGCGGCCCGGCTGACCCGCCCGTCCTCGACGGCGGCCAGCAACTTGGGTCCCCAGTGGCCCACCGGTCCCGGCATTTCCAGGTCCTGGTGCGCGTTGGCCGCATCCACGGACCGGACGCCGGTCCAGTCAGAGACCACGACGCCGTCGAAACCCCATTCCGTGGACAGCGGAGTTTCGAGGAGCTTGTTTTCGCTCGCTGTGGTGCCGTTGATGGAGTTGTAGGAGCTCATCACCAGCCACGCGCGGGCCTCCGTGATGGCGTCCTCGAAGGCGGCCAGGTAGAGCTCGCGCAGCGGACGTTCGTCCACCACCGAGTCCGCCGTGAACCGGTCCGTCTCGGCCTCGTTGGCCAGGTAGTGCTTGGGGGTGGCGCCGACGCCCATGGACTGCACGCCGGCAACGTACCCGGCGGCCATGGTTGCAGTGAGCCGCGGATCCTCGCTCATGCATTCAAAGTGGCGGCCGCCCAGCGGGGAACGGTGCAGGTTGATGGTGGGGCCGAGGACGGCGTGGACGCCCTTGCGGCGCGCCTCCTGGCCCAGCACCTGGCCGTAGCGGCGCGCCGTTTCCACGCTCCAGGTGGCGGACAGGGCGGACGACGACGGCAGGGAGACGGAGTCGTGACGCTCATCGAAGTCTTCGCCGCGGACGCCGGACGGCCCGTCCGACATCACCACGCGGTTCAGCCCGATCTCGGGGATGGCGTGGGTGGCCCAGACGTCTGCGCCGGTCAGCAGCTGGACCTGCTGCTCGAGGGTCAGGCTGTTCGCGAGTTCGCGGATCCGTGCCTCGGCATCCGGGTTGGCCGAAGCAGGGGCCAGGACGGCGGGCGAGAGGGCGGAATTCATTTACTTGACTCCTTTGATGCGGGTGACGAGGATGGCTCCGACGATGCCGACAACTGCGCCGCCGAGGAAAAGCGTGGGGTAGCCGCCGAAGGTGATCACCGGGAACGCGACAGCGGGGACCAGCGACTGCGGGAGGGCCTGGGCGATGTTGAAGACGCCGAAAGTCTTGGCGTTTTCGCTCTGGGTGCCGGGCAGGAGGTCGGCGATGAGGGCGACGTCCACGGCGCTGAAGCAGCCCAGCCCCAGGCCGGCGATCGCCTGGCCTACCAGGACCTGGCCGGTGGTGGAGCTGGTGGCGATAACGACCAGGCCCGCCATCATGATCAGGGCGGAGAGGATCACCATGCCCTTGCGCTTGCCGATGCGGTCGCTGATCCAGCCGCCGAGGAGGCTGGTGGCCACGGTGCCTGCGGCACTGACGAGCGTTGCCTGGAATACCAGGCTGGTGACTTCGCTTTCGGCGACGTGCAGGTGGTCCGTGAAGAAGTACGGCAGGTAGAGCAGCCCGGCGCAGTAGCCGATGTAGACCATGAACTTGGTGAGCCAGGCCCAGCCCAGCCCCGGGTGGATGCGCGGGTTGAAGTAGAACGAACCCAGGATTTCCTTCAGGTTCAGCGGGGCGGGCTTTTCCGTCAGCACGCGGTCCTTGAAGGTGAAGGCGAACGCGATGGCCACAGCGGTGCCCACGACACCGGGCACGACGGCCATCTGCAGCGCGTTATCGAAGAGCTGCGCGAAGAAGGCAGCAGCGACCAGGCCGATGGGAAGGGTCATGCCGATCAGGCCGGACAGGCGCCCGCGCTCAGCCGGGGCGGCCTGGTCCGGAAGTGTTGCCACCAGGGCCGCAAGGGCGGCGTTGAACCCGAGCTGGGCAATGACCCAGGCAACCAGCACGGTGGCTACATCCGCGGCGGATCCCAGCAGGAACAGGGAGGCCAGCCCCACAAGGGAACCGCCCACGATCCAGGGCTTGCGCATTCCGAACCGTGACGTGGTGCGGTCGCTGAGCCGGCCGAAGAGCGGGTTTGCGAGCAGGGCCACCAGGGCGCCGACGCCCGCAACGAGGCTCAGTGCGCCGGCCCGGGTGTCCGGCGTCGTGATTTCGGAAACCTTGATGGCCAGTACCACCAGGGCGGGTGCGAGCACGGCCATCCAGAGGCCAGCGCTGGCGATCGGCATGCCGATGACGTAGGCGCGGGATGCCTTGGCGGGCGCCGGGGGCGAAGGGGTGGTGCTGATGAGTGGCGTTCCGCTGGCCGGAGAAGCAGCGGAATCCTGGGAAATGGTCTTGACGGCCACATTGCCTCCTGACGAAAAGTGACCCTCCGTTGGGTCCTGACAATGATGGTAGCGATAAAAACCGAGTGTGACTAGATTTTCGCGGAAAAAAGTGAAATACACTGACTCAATGTCAACGTCGAAGCCACGCGGCCAGTACGCCAAGGGAGCGGAGCGCCGCGAACAGATCATCCAGACGGCCACCGATGTTTTTGCCACGGAAGGCTTCGAGGGGACGGCGCTCAAGCGCGTAGCCGAGCTGGTGGGGGTCAAGGAAGCTACCCTGTTCCACTACTTCCGGGGCAAGCAGGAGCTCCTGACGGCGGTCCTGGCGGAGCGGGACCGGCGCAGCCTGGCCGACAGTGACCAGGAGGACGTGGGCCTTCGGCTGTTGGCGCCGATCGCCGAGCGTAACCGCAAAGAGCCGGGTCTCACCACGCTCTATGCCGTGGCTTCGGCGACGGCGAATGATCCCGGGCACGATTCCCACCCGTATTTCCAGGAACGCTACGCCCAGGTGGTGGCGGAGCTGGCCGAGGACATTGGCCGGCGCCAGCGCGCCGGCGAAGTGCGCACGGACGTATCCGCCACGATGCTGGCCCGGCTGGTGGTGGCGACCTTCGACGGCCTGCAGCTGCAGTGGCTCTATGACAAGAGCGTCGATATGGCCGACGGCCTGACGCAGCTCGTCGACGTCCTGCTCGCTCCGCCCGCAGCCTAAGCGGACCCGGCGGAGAGTTTTTGTCCAGATAATGGCTCCAAAACGGGTCCCAAGTGCCATTATCTGGACAAAAACTCTCCCGAGGAGGGGTTAGGGCTTCGCCGGTCCCGTGCTGCCGCGGGCTTCGAGCCGCGGCTGGAACACGGTAGGTCCTTCGGCTGTTGCGTCGGAAGTGACGTTGCGGATCTGGTCCCGCATCCGGTGCCACGCCTGCTGGCCCAGTTCGGTGATCGGAACCGCCGCCGTGGTGAGCGTGGGGGTGGTGTAGCGGGCAAAGGGAATATCGTCGAAGCCGGTCACGGAGATATCCTCCGGGACGCTGACGCCGCGTTCGTGGAGCCCGCTCAGCAAGCCCATGGCCACGAGGTCGTTGAAGGCCAGGATGCCCGTGGCCCCGCTGCCAACGACCGCATCCACTGACTGGTGCCCCGCCTCGAAAGTGGAGCCGCCGTCGAGCATTTGCAGCTCGATCCCAGGGTGGGCCCTGGTGAACTTTTCCAGCCCGGCGAGGCGCAGGCCGTTCGATGCGCTGCGGGCCGGGCCGGCCAGGAACGCGAGCCGGGTGTGGCCCAGGCCCACGAGGTGCTCCGCCAGTTCCTGGATGCCCTGGCCGTAATCCACCATGAGGCTGGGCGTGTGCGTGTCCACGGTGGTGCGGTTGATCAGCACCATGGGCTGGAGCGACGGCGCCAGCTCCTCCAGTTCGGCGTCGGCCATGCGCGGCGCGCACAGCACCAGGCCGTCGCAGCGGCGGCGTGCCTCGCCGGCAAGGATGGCTTCCTCGCTGGACACTTCGGAGGAATCGGCGATCAGGACGCGGTAGCCATCCTGGGCGGCCGCCATGCTGAGGCCGCGGAGGATGGCCTGGAACGTGGGGTTGGAGAGGTCCGGCACCACAATCCCGATGGTGTCCGTCTTGCCCAGCGCCAGGCTGCGGCCCACCGGGTTCGGCTGGTAATTCAGCTCCGTGGCTGCAGCCCGGACCCTGGCGGCGATCGCGGGGTCGACCGTGAAGTTGCCGTTCATGACACGCGAAACGGTCGCATGCGAAACGCCGGCCTTGAGGGCGACATCGGCAATGCCGATTCGCCTGGTGGTGGCTCTCCTGCCCATGTGGCCCCTTTCCGGGCTTCTCCGATGGTTGACGTGACCGCCAGAGTCTTGATACAAAGCTTATAACGCTCCGAGAAAACGCTTTCTCATAATTCTCCCCGCACCACTACCGGCCGTCAAGCGGCCAGCGTTCCTGCCTTCGAAAGGGTTACACCGCAATGGGCAACACAGCCAACACCGTCACTCCGGGCAGCGCCGTCACGACCGCCGTCACAACCGCCGGCAGCGCCGTCGCAGCCGATGACAAAGCCGCCGGCACAGCCGCCAGCCCGGTCCGCTCCGCCGCCAGCCCGGTCCGCAAGGCGCGGATCGTCCTGATCGGCACGGGCGGCCGTTCCGAAATGTATATCCGGGCCATTCTGGGCGAGCACTCGGACGCCGCCGAACTGGTGGCCTTCTCCGACGTCAACCCCGGCCGGGTGGAGTTCTACCAGAAGCTCATTCAGGAACTCGGCGCTCCCGGCCCCGTGGCGTCCTTCGATCCCGCCGACCTCACCGCCTTCATCAGGGACAACGACATTGACCGGGTGGTGGTGACCACCCCCGACTACACGCACGCCGACTACATCGTGGAAGGGCTGGAGGCCGGAGCGGACGTCGTCGTCGAAAAGCCGCTCACCATCGACGCCGAGGGCTGCCGCCGGATCACCAGGGCCGTCGCGGAAACGGACCGGAACGTGGTGGTCACCTTCAACTACCGCTACTCGCCACGCAACAGCGCCCTGAAGGAAATCATCCAGAGCGGCGTGATCGGCAAGGTCACTTCGATCGATTTCAGCTGGGTCCTGGACACCGTCCACGGAGCCGACTACTTCCGCCGCTGGCACCGCGAAAAGAAGAACTCCGGCGGCCTGCTGATCCACAAGGCATCCCACCACTTCGACCTGGTCAATTGGTGGATCGACGACGTCCCGGAGCGGGTCTTCGCATCCGGCGGACTGAAGTTCTACGGGGACAGGAACGCCGCCGAACGAGGCCTCGGCCCCCGCCCGGAGCGGGGAACCGTGGACACGGAAGTCCGGGATCCCTTCGCACTGGACCTGCGCGAAGACGAGCGGCTCAAGGCGCTCTTCCTCGATAACGAGCACTTCGACGGCTACCGCCGCGACCAGGATGTGTTCACGGCCGGCATCACCATCGAGGACAACCTGGCACTCGTGGTGGAGTACTCCGGCGGTCCGCGCCTGAGCTACTCCCTGAACGCCCACAGCCCGTGGGAAGGCTACCGCGTGGCAGTCAACGGCACCGAAGGCCGGGCGGAACTCGAAGTGGTGGAACGCGCGGCTGTGGTGCACAGCACCGACAAGAAGACCGTGGTGGACCCGTCGGCCACGCCGGTCGAGGAAGACGACGCGGTCCGCCGCAATGGCGAGCGCCTGGTGGTCCAGCGGCACTGGGAGGCGGCCTACGAGGTTCCGATCGTCAACGGCGAGGGCGGCCACGGCGGCGGCGACGCGCTGCTCCTGTCCGATCTCTTCAACGGCCCCGGCGACGACCCCCTGGGACGGCCCTCCGGCTACCTGGACGGACTTCGCTCCGTTTCGGTGGGCATCGCGGGCAACGCGTCCCTGGAATCCGGGCTCCCGGTCCGCACCGCGGACCTGGAGCTCGGCGCCGACCTCCGCCGCGGCGCCTAGCCTGCGTCAGACAACCCGGCGTCCGACAATCCAGGCGTCCGACAACCTAAAGGAACAACCACCATGAGCAGGATTTTTGTCACCGGCGGCTCCGGCCGGCTGGGCCGCAGCGTCGTCGCCGGCCTTGCGGCCGCGGGCCACCACGTCATCTCCGTTGACCGCGAGGCCGTTCCCGCCGTGCAGCTGCCCGACGGCGTCGAGCAGCACGCTGCCGACCTCCTGGCCCCGGGGGAGGCCCTGCGCCTCCTGCGGGACACCGTGCCCGACGCCGTGGTCCACCTCGCCGCGATCGCCGTGCCGTTCAGCGCGCCGGAAGACGTCATCTTCAGCACCAACACGAGGCTGGCGTATGCCGTGATCAGCGCGGCCACCGAACTGCGCATCGGCAAGATCGTCACGGCGAGCAGCCCCACCGTCCTGGGGTACGGCTCGCCCGCGGGCTGGCTGCCGGAGGGCTTCCCGGTGGACGAGCGCACCACGCCAAAACCCTGGAACGCCTACGCGCTCTCCAAGCTCATTGCCGAACAGACCGTGCAGATGTTCGCCGCCGCGCAGGGGGATGCCATCCGCTACGCGGCATTCCGGCCGTGCTACGTGATCTCGCCGGAGGAGTGGGAAGGCGCACCCACCCAGCAGGGCCACACTGTCCGCGAGCGGCTGGCCGATCCTGCATTGTCCGCGCCGGCGCTCTTCAACTATGTGGATGCACGCGATGTGGCGGACTTCCTGGACCTGCTGCTGGCCAGGATGGACTCCATCCCCAACGGCCAGACCTTCTTCGTGGGAGCCGCCGATGCGCTGGCCACCGCGCCGCTGGCCGAATTGATGCCGCAGTTCCTGCCCGGCAGCGCGGAGCTTGCCGCCGGGCTCACCGGCACCACCCCGGCATTCTCGATCGCCAAGGCCCGCGAGATGCTCGGCTGGGAACCGAAACGCAGCTGGCGGACCGAACTCAAGACTGAAACCACCCTCAATGACGAGACCCCCGCCGTGCTGGTCGCGGCCGGCACAGGATCAAAGGAGACCCCATGAAATTCGACGGCGTACTGTTCTTCCCCGTCACACCCTTCACACCGGAAGGGACCGTGGACGTGGACATCCTCAAGGAACACATCACCTCCCGCCTGCCCCACGGCCCGGGCGGCGTGTTCCCGGCCTGCGGCACCGGCGAATTCCACGCACTGAGCATTGACGAGGTGCGCACCGTGGTGACCGCCGCCGTCGAGGCCGTGGCGGGCCAGGTGCCGGTGGTTGCCGGCGCCGGCGGTCCGCTGGGCCACGCGCTTGCCGCCGCCCGGGTGGCCGAGGAAGCCGGTGCCGACGCCCTCCTGGTCCTGCCGCCGTACCTCGTGACCGGACCCGCCGACGGCCTGATGGCATACATCGAGGCAGTGGCCGCGGCCAGCAGCCTGCCGGTGATCGTCTACCACCGGGGCAACGCCAAGTACACCGCCGCTTCCATGACCCGCCTGGCCGCCAACCCCAAGGTGATCGGCTTCAAGGACGGGCTGGGCGATGTTGGCCTGGCCCAGGAGATCGTCAGCGCCATCAACGCCAGCGGACGACAGGACTTCCTGCTCTTCAACGGCCTGCTTACCGCCGAACTGACCCAGGGCGCCTACCGGGGCCTGGGCATCCCGCTGTACTCCTCGGCCGCGTTTGCCATGGCTCCGGAAATCGCCAAGGCCTACTACGACGCCTACATGTCCGGCGACGAGGACCGCCGGCACGCCCTGCTCGAAGGCTTCTATGCGCCGCTGGTCCGGCTCCGCGACCAGACCCCGGGCTTCGGCGTGTCCCTGATCAAGGCCGGGCTGCGCCTGGGCGGCCTCCCGGTTGGCCCGGTCCGCGCCCCGCTGGTTGACCCCACCGAGGATCAGCTGGTCCAGCTCAAATCCATCCTGGCCAAGGGCTACGAGCTGGCCGGCCGCTAATGGGCTCGCCAGTCGCCGAAGCGCCGGTCGCCGAAGCCGTCCGGACAGCGCCGCGCATCGCCAGTCTGTCCAGCCGCCTCCTCACGGTCCCGCTCCTGCGGAGCTGGGGGGCGGAGGCGCCGGAAAACCACGTCATCGTCACCGAAATCCGAACGGACGACGGCGGCACGGGGCACGGTTTCTCCTGGACCCCCACCATCGGCCCGCAGGCGGTCAAAGCGCTCCTGGACTTCGACGTCGCCCCCTTCGTTACGGGGCTGCCTGCGCACCCCGAGACGGTGTGGGACGCGCTGTGGAAGCGGCTGCACGAAGCCGGCGGCGGGGGACTGACCACCATCGCCATGGCCGGAGCGGACCTTGCCCTGTGGGACCTGCAGGCGCGCCGGGCTGGGACCTCAGTGACCGGGCTGCTGGGCAAGCGCCAGGATTCCGTGGAAATGTACGGTTCCGGCGTGAACCTGCACTATTCCCTCGGGGAGCTGATCGCGCAGGTGGAACGATGGGTGGCCGCCGGGCACAACGCCGTCAAGATCAAGGTGGGCAAACCGGACATCCGGGAAGACGCGGAACGCGTGGCGGCTGTCCGGAAAGTCCTGGGCCCGGACCGGAAGCTCATGGTTGACGCCAACCAGCGGTGGGACCTCCCCGCCACGTTCCGTGCCCTGGACGTCCTGTCGGAGTTCGACCTCGAATGGCTCGAAGAACCCCTCCGGGCGGACGACCTCTGGGCCTACCGGCGGCTGCGCAAACACTCACCGGTGCCCATCGCGCTCGGCGAGAACCTGCACACCATCTACCGCTTCCGCGATTTCATCGAGGCGGAAGCGGTGGACATCATCCAGCCCAACATCATCCGCGTCGGCGGGATCACCCCGTTCCGCCGCATCGTGGAACTCGCCCGCACGCACAGCATCCGAGTCATGCCGCACCTGCTGCCGGAACTCTCCGGCCAGCTCGCCCTGACCATGGCCGAACCCACCCTGGTGGAGGACGTCGAGGACGCCTCCTTCGAACAACTCGGCGTGCTCGACGCGCCGTCGCCCGTGCAGGTCCGTAACAGCCGGCTCACCCTCGCGGGCAGGCCGGGGCTGGGGTTCGTCTTCTCCGGGCCATCGTCCGATCACCAGAACAGGAATTCACTGTGACAACAGCAACCCTCGAACTCAGCGCCCTGACGGCTGCAGCCACCCGGGCGGCCAACGCCGCGGCAGCAGCGTCCGACGTCGAACGGGCCGGCTGGCTGAACGCCGTCGCCGATGCGCTGGACGCCAATGTGACGGAACTGGTGGCCATTGCCGATGCGGAGACCCGGCTGGGGACGGCGCGGCTCACCGGCGAGGTGGCCCGCACCACCGGACAGCTGCGACTCTTCGCTGCGGTGACCACCGAAGGCTCCTACCTTGAGGCGGTCATCGACCATGCCGATCCTTCAGCCACACCGCCCAGGCCTGACCTGCGGCGGCTGCTGAAGCCGATCGGCCCGGTGGCGGTCTTCTCGGCGTCGAACTTCCCGTTCGCGTTCTCGGTGGCGGGCGGGGACACAGCGTCGGCGCTCGCCGTCGGCTGTTCAGTCATTGTGAAAGGGCACTCCGGCCACCCCGGGCTCTCCCAGCGCACGGCGGAAATCGTGACGGACGCCCTGGCCGCGGCCGGTGCTCCCGCAGGCCTGTTCGCGCTGGTCAGCGGCCGGGAGGCCGGCACGGCGCTGGTGCAGGATCCCGCCATCAAGGCCGTGGGCTTCACCGGCTCCATCCCCGGCGGTCGGGCGCTCTTCGACCTGGCGGTATCGCGGCCGGATCCCATTCCGTTCTACGGCGAACTCGGCAGCCTCAACCCCGTGGTGGTCACCGCCGCGGCGCTGCAGGAGCGTGCCGGTGAGCTGGCTTCCGGGCTGGCGGGGTCGTTCACCCTTGGCGCCGGGCAGTTCTGCACCAAGCCGGGGCTGGTGTTCATCCCGGCCGGCACCGGTTTTCCGGCGCTGCTGGCGGATGCCGTCCGGGACAAGGACGCGGCACCCATGCTGACGGACCGCATAGCCGAGGCCTACCCGGACGGGCTCAAAGCCCTGGCTGCACTGCGTACGACGGCGGGGTTGCCCGCCGTCCGGGTGGTCAGCGGCCCGGTGGACCAGGACGCTGCGGCGAACGGTGCTGCGCCGGTGGTCTTCGTGACGGGTGCGGCCGATGTGCTGGAACAACCGGAGGAGCTGCTGGAGGAGTGTTTCGGTCCCACTACCCTGCTGATTGAATATTCGGACCCGGACCAGCTGGGCGCGGCGCTGGCCGTGGTGCCCGGCAGCCTGACCGCCACCGTCCACGCGCAGCCGGGCGAGGACGTTTCGGAGCTTGTGGAGCAGCTGTCAGGCCTTGCCGGCCGGGTGCTGTTCGGCGGCTGGCCCACCGGCGTTGCGGTGAACTGGGGCCAGCAGCACGGCGGGCCGTATCCGGCCACCACATCGCTGTTCACCTCGGTGGGGGCGACGGCGGTACGGCGCTTCCAGCGCCCCGTGGCCTACCAGGACGCTCCGGAGACAGTGCTGCATCCCGCCCTGCGGGAAGACAACCCGCTGGGCATCCCGCGCCGGGTGGACGGTGTGCTGGTGCTGCCCTAGCGGTACCGGCCCGGCTGTGCTGACCGGTTCGCGGGAAGGCGACACAGGAAAATCACCCTCCGGAAACGTTGCTGCAATCTTGCCGGGGGATGCTGATCCCAGGAGCGGCACCAGGGGAGGGGCTCATCGTGGATACAGGCGGCAATACGATCGTCAGGACAAGTTCGGAGTTGTCGGTGGGGGAGGAAATCGAGGCCTGGCACAAGGGCCGGTTGTTTCACCGGGGACGGGTGACTGAAACGATTCCCACAACGGACCTGTTCTGGATCGTGGACTCGCGGACCGGGTCGCGCAAGCTGTTGGACGTGGAAGCACTCGAGATCATCAGGGTCGATGAGGTAGCGGCGGTTGAACCTGCCCGGCTGGAACCTGCCATCCGCGAATCAGGCAGGTTGGACAAGGCGGTTCGCGCGGAGCGGGTGCCCGCTCCGCGCGCGGCCCGGCGTGAACCGCACGTCGTGTGGTTCTCCAACGCCTAAGGCGCCGTCTGTTCAGCGGCTGCTTGCGGCGGGGTCGAGGTGGCTGATGCCCTCAGGCGTAACCTGCAGCACCCGCGCCGTGGAGATGTCATAGAACAGCCCCGCGACATGGACCCGTCCTGACCCGAGCGGTTCCCGCAGGCCGGGGTGGCGCCGCAGCCTGTCCAGCTGGACGGCAACGTTCACCATGGCCAGCTGGTCAACGGCGCCGTACCCGGCCTCCGCTGCGGCCGCTTGGACGGGGTGCCCTTCGCGGAAGGCCTCGAGGCTTGGCCGTGCATGGTCAAGCCAGACGTCGATGGCACCGCGCCCGCCGGAGCCTTCCGCATCCGCCCACAGGGCGGTCATGGCGCCACAGGCGGAATGCCCGCAGATCACGATGGACTCCACGGAGAGTTCGTTGATGGCAAACTCAAGGGCTGCCTCGATGGAGGCGTCGCGGCCGTCGTCGCCCACTACGTTGCCCACGTTCCGGACCGTGAAGAGGTCGCCGGGGCCGCTGCTGGTGATGAGGTTCGGAACCACGCGGGAGTCCGCGCAGGCAACAAACAGTGTGCCTGGATCCTGGAACGTGGACAGTTCCTCCACATGCGGACGCACCAGGTGGGCGTTGCGGCGGTGGTAGTTGTCGACGCCTGTGAGCACCGAGCGCAAGGGCCCGGGAATTTCCTGCCCCGCACCGTCGGTTCCGTGGGCTGCGTGCCCGGAGAGGAGCCGCCGTTGCCAGCTGCGCCAGGGGGCAAACCCGCTCCGCAGGGCGGAGCGCGAACTGCCGCGGCTCGGCGGGCCGGCCTGTGCATCGTGCAGCGATGCAGTGCCGCTCTCCTCAATGACCACTGTGCCGCCGTTGCCCACATGCCGGTTACGCCAGGCATCCAGGGTGTCGTGGACGGGGTGGTCCAGGAAGTCCACTTCCAGCTCCACCGTCACGTGGGCGCCGGCGGGAACCGAGGCCAATACTGCACTCAACCGCGGGAGCGAGAGGAAACTGCAGGACCCGTCGATGACAACGCGCCAGCGGTTCCCGTCGCCGGCGCCGGTCGGTTCCGCGTGGATGCTTGCCCGCGCCACACGCCAGAGAACCAGGGCAACGGCCAGGACCAGGCCGGTCAGGACGCCCGCGAGCAGGTTGACGAACACCACGCAGAACAGGGTGACGCCGTAGACGGTGAGGTCCCCGGTCCGCCGTGCCGTCCGGATATCGGCCGCCCGGACCAGGCGGGAGCCGATCACAATCAACAGGCCTGCGAGGACAGCCTGGGGAATCAGCTGGATGAGTCCCGCCAGCAGCAGCGAGAAGACCAGCACCCAGACGCCGTGGAGTATTGCGGACTTACGCGTCCGGGCGCCGGCCTCGAGGTTGGTGGCACTCCGGACGATGACTCCGGTGACGGGCAGGCCGCCCAGCATTCCGGAAGTCACATTGGCGGCGCCCTGGCCCAGGAGTTCGCGGTTGAAGTCCGTCCGCGGCCCGTGGTGCATCTTGTCCACGGCCACGGCGGAGAGCAGGGATTCAACGCTGCCAATCAGCGCCACGGTCATCACGCCAATGACCACGGCGGTCCAGTTCCCGCCCGGCATCTCGGGAAGCGACAGCGCGGCGAGGAGGGAACCGTCAAAGGTGATCCGGTCCACGTTGAAGGGCAGGGAGAGGGCGGTGGCGGCGATCACTGCCACCAGCGGACCGGGAACCCGGCGAAGGGCTGCGGGAAGGTGCTTCCAGGCGAGCAGCAGGGCGATCACCACCGCGCCAAGGACGGCTGCGGCGATGTCGGCGGCGAAAAAGCTGCCCGGCATGGCCATGATGTTCTCCCAGACCTCGCTGGCCGACTCGGCGCCAAGCATGACGTGCACCTGCTGCAGCACGATGGTGATGCCGATGCCGGCGAGCATGGCATGGACCACCACCGGTGCAATAGCCAGTGCAACGCGGCCCACCCGGGCGAGGCCGAGCAGTGCCTGGAGAACGCCGGCGGCCGCCGTAATGGCGCAGGTGGCCGGCCAGCCGAACTGGTCGATCAGGCCGGCAACAATGACCGTCAGCCCGGCAGCGGGTCCGCTGACCTGCAGCGGTGAACCGCCCAGGCTGCCGGCGACGATCCCGCCCACGGCAGCCGCAATCAGGCCGGCCATGACCGGGGCGCCGGAAGCGGCCGCGATACCCAGCGACAGCGGGACGGCCACGAGGAACACCACCAGCGATGCCGGCAGGTCCCAGCGGAGTCCGGTTGCCAAGAACGTGCGGAGGCCTTTTGGATCGCGCCCGGCGGGATGGGGGCTTGGTGGAGCATCGGGGTGCGGGGCGGGCGGGTCCGTTGTGGCGGGTGCTGATGGCATGGCAGTCCTTCGCTGGTACGTCGCGGTCCCGTGCCACGCTATTGACGCTCCAGTTCAGCCCGCAAGGGCACATGTCGTGAGAAAAAACACGCCGGAAACCAGCCCCGGGCCACGTAACGGAGGCTCAACAGTCCCGGAGTTCCGCCACCTTCGGCCGGCGGATCCGCTCCGCTGACAGCCGCCGGGCACCCCGCCGAATCTGACTCGGTTTTCAAGTCAAATCCAATGGATGGGGTATCACCTGGGCTTCCGGGACGGAAAAATTTTCCGCTGGTTTCGGCCAAACGCACTCACCGGTCTATACCGGTGACTCCATGTTGCGTACTCACAGTTCCAGGGTCAGCGGCCGCAGGATGCCGTTGACGACGGCGGCAGGCCAGCGGGGATCCACGCTGAGGACGGTGAGCCCCGAGTCGGTGAGCTGCACCGTGTCCTCGATCTTGACTCCCGGGCCGGAGGGGTTCCACGTGAAAGTCTGGCCGAGCACCACGGTGTCGTTGGTGGCCGGGGTTGCCCGGGGATCCCGGCCTGCATAGCCGGCCGGACCGCCCTGATGGTGGCGGGTCCACTGGTCGGCGCCGAAGCCGTGCCGCAAGTAGGCTTCCTGGATTTCCGCGAAGACGCCGTCGAGCCGTGCCCCCGGGACGGTGGCATCAAAGATGTCCGCCTCCACCGCGGCAATCCGGACTTCAGCGTCGAGCTCGTCCGGTGTTCCGGCGTCGAACCGCACCCAGCGGGTCACGTTGGCCACCAGGCCGTTGCGGCGTGCGCACACCACCGCCATGGCCCGCCGGCCGATCGGCGCGTGCGTGGGCAGCGGATGCCGGAACCCGCTGCGGCCGGCGCCATTGCAGAGGAGCACCAGCGGCTCGGCCCCCATCGCCACGATCCGCGCGGCCAGGGCGGAGGCAACACCGAACTCCGTGGTTTCCGGCGTGGCTTCCGAGAGGACATCGGTCATTGCGGCCGCCGCCTCGGCGCACAGCCGGGCGTACCGCGCACTCTCGCCTGGCAGGAACTGTTGGCGGGCGGTCCGCAGTTCCGCGGCAACATCGGCTTCGGCAAGCGGCGTGCCGCCGGGGGCGAGCATGGCTGCGGCAGCGTGCAGCTGACCGTGCCACGGCACTATGTGGAGGGCGACGCCGTCGGGCAGTTCCTCCGCGGCGATCCGGGCGGCCTCGTTGTTGAAGGTGACCAGGTGATCGCCGTCGCGGTCCACCAGCATCGCGGCGATGGGGTCGCCGGCCAGGCTGATATGGACGCGGCTTCCGTCCAGGTACCAGGTCAGCGCCGTGTTGGTGGTGAGCAGGATCGAGTCCCGGCCCGCTGCGTCCAGGATGTCCAGGACCCGCCGGCGTTTGACGGCGCGGTCGGCCGCATTTCCCGCGGCTCCTTCTCCTGCTGCGGCAGCGAGCGGTGCCTGCTGTGTTTGCGGTGTAACGGTGTTCATGCGGATTCCCCCAAGGTAGTGATCAGCTGTTCTATTTCGCGGGTGGACAGGAGGCCGTCGGCCACGAGGACCGTGACGGTCCGGTGCAGCGGCCGGGCGTGGCTGGCCGTTGCCCGCTGCTCCCACGCCAGCGACAGTCCGACGCCGGGATACCCTGCGAGGCGGACAAACCACGGGTCGCCGGGCTGCTCCGGTTCCTGCCGGGGCAGGAAGACGAGGGTGGCCGGACCGCCGTCGTGCTCCCCGTTCCGGAAGGTTCCCGACCACGCCAGCCACGGCGCCTCAACGGAGGGGACCGTGCCGTGCACGGCATCCTCCCCGTCCCCGGCGGCTGTCCAAACCTGTGCCGCGGCGACGGCGGGAAGGCGCCAGAAGAAGCCGCCGTAGCCGCCCTGAGGCCGGCCGTTGGAGCCCGGGCTGCCCAGCGTGACCGGGTCCGGCCCTGCCGGCGCGAGGATGAAGTCGAGCGTGAGCCGCCAGGTGGAGGAGTCGACGGCGGCCCAGCTCCACGTGCGCTGTTCGTGGAGGAGGGGTGTTCCGTCCGGCCCGAGCCAGCCCAGGGTTTCGGCCAGCCTGCTGCCGGCACTGTCGTGCTCCACCGCAAGCGTAACGACCCGCCCGTGGTCCTTCCGCCACACATAGGCTCCAGCGCCGGGGGTAAAGGTGCGGCCGCCCCAGAAGTTGACGCCGTCCACGTCCTGGATGGCCACGCCCGCGCCCAGGTGCCAGACGTGGTCCTCCGGCAGATGGTCAGTCACCACGGTGCCGGCCAGCGTTGCTACCGGATGCAGATACGGGCGCGGCGATGACGTCGGAGTGATCCGGCCACCGTCCGCCCTCCTAGCCACAACCTTCCCGTTCACCGCAAACACCGGTTGCGTCCCGGCTGCCGGCAGCTCGCGCGCCCAGGGCACGCCCAGCTCCGCAAAGGTGGCCTGTGCCGCCGCGGCCTGGCGCACCAGGTGGCTGATCCCGCGGACAACCGGGCGGGCGTCGTCGCCCTCGCCCTGCCAGGACACGTGCCTGGCGCCAATCGCGCGGGGCGGCTCCGCTGTCCGGATGGCTTCGAGCACTGTCATGAAGGCGCCGTTCCCGGCCAGCGGGCTGAGTAGTCCATGGGCCCCGGGGGAGCGCCGGGCCGCCAGGAGGTTTTCCAGCAGATCGGTGCGGCCGAATGTTTCGGTGCGCTCGCCGTCGGGCGTTGTGACCGTCAGGCGGTCCTCGGTGTAAAAGAATTCAGCCCGTCCCAGGGTGCCGTGGATGGTGACACAGGGTGGGGTCTGTTTGTCGGCGCACAGGGTGAGGGCGCACAGGAGGACCACTCCGCCGGCCGTGCGCACCCGGATCACCGAGGTGTCATCGCTTTCGGTCGCGTGGGCACGGTACAGGTCCGTCTCCACTGATTCGACGTCTTCGGCCAACGCCGCGCCGGCCATCCGCAACCCGGTGGCCACCGCATGCGCCAGGGCATTGGTGGCCACCCCGTCCACCACATCGGTACCGTCCAGGCTGCGTTTCCCCGCCCAGCGTGAACGTTTGAAGTAGCCCCTGGTGCGAACCCAGGTGCCGACGGCGCCCACGCCGCGGACCTCACCGATTTCACCGGACGCAACGAGCCGGTCCAGCGCCGGAAGGGCATGGGAGCCGAGGCTTTGGAAACCCACCTGGACCAGCCTGCCCGACTCCTGCGCGGCGGCCAGGACATCGCTGAACTGGGCCAGCGACGCCATGGGCGGTTTCTCCACGTAGACGTCCGCCCCGGCGGCGATGGCCGCCAGCGCCAGCGGCGCGTGCGTCTGGATGGGGGTGGCCAGGATGACGACGTCCGGCGCAGGGTCCGCGGCGAGGAGCTCCTCCAGCGAGGTGAACGTGGCCACGCCGTGAGGAAGCGTCCCCTCGGCCGGCGGGCGGGGGTCCGCCACCGACACAAGTTCCACACGGTCCAGTCCGGCGAGGCGGGCAAGGTTGTCCAGGTGGCGGGCCCCGTAGCCGTGCGCGCCGACGAGCGCCACCCGCGGGACGGCGCGGTCAACCGCGGCCGGGGCATCAGTTGTGCCGGCACTGTCCGTTGATGCGGCACCGTCCGTTGATGCGGCACCGTCCGTTGATGCGGCACCGTAGGTTGTGCCGGCGCTGAAGTTTTCGGGTGTCATGACTGTCCGTTCTGGCGGGCGGAGGCAAGGGGCGCGGGGGAAAGATGCTGCCGCAGGAAGGCGGCGGCCTCGTCCTGCATGTCTCTGGTGAAAGCGTGCCCGCCCGGCCAGAAACTGCCGGTGTAGCGGCCGCTGCCACTGGCTCCCAGGATGGCGTCGGCGTCGCGCATCCCGTCCTCGGGGAACAGCTCGTCGGCCAGCGCGTACTGCACCAGGAAGCGGTCCGCCGTGGAGCGTGCTGCCAGTTCGGGAAAGTCGCCCAGCCGTGACAGGCCCGGCGTCTGCAGGAGCCAGGAATGCGCATCCAGGTAGGCCGGGACCAGCGACCGGTACGTGGTCATCATGCACGTGACCACGAAACTGCGGATGAGCGGGCTGAGCGCGGCCAGCATCAGGGACCGCCCGCCTCCGCCGGAGAATCCGATGCTCCCCAGCCGCCCGGCGTCCACGCCCGGGAGGCCGGCAAGCACCTTGAGGGCAGCGAGGTCGTCGTGCGCCACCATTCCGGCGAAGCTCGTTCCCAGCAGGCCGGACGCCTTCGCCACGGTGTCCTCGTGCGCCGCCGCGGCGGCGTCATACAGTTCCGCTGCGGAAGGCACGACGCCGGCCTCCCGCCACAGTGCCTCGCGGCCCTCGACGACGGCGGCTGTCCGCCACGGCGGGGTGCCGAGATCGAAACGGCGGCTGCCCCAGGAGAACGTGTCGTGGGCCAGGACGGCGAAGCCCTGCGCCGCTAGCCAGGTGGCAAACGGGCGGCCGCCATAGAGCCGCTGCTGGAGGTCCGCGACCCGCGGGTCCACCAGGCGGTCCGCGCCGCCGGACTTAATGCCGGCGTGGCAATGGAGCGCCAGCACTCCGGGCAATGATCCGGTCCGCCCGGCCGGCCGCACAAACCAGGCACCGGTGCGGGGGCCAAAGCCCAACTGCCAGCTGACCCGCGAAGTAGTGACGCCGTCGTGCGTTTCCTCCGACTCCAGCACCACGGAATCCCGCACCGCGGCGGGGTCTGCCGGGGCGGCCGGAACTCCCAGGGCGTCTGCCAGTTCCTGCCCGGCGGAGGTTTCCGCGATGTGCCGCCGGCGGGTGCCCACGTAGGAAGGCCAGTCCTCATAGCCGCCGATGGCGCTGGGCCGCTCCGGGCCGGTGCCTGGAGAGTCCCGGGTGCCAAGGGAGTCCGGGATGCCGGCTGGGTCCTGCGTGCCGGTAATGTCAGGGGTGCCGGGATTCATCGGGGCGGCCTGCCGGGTGCAAACATCATTGTCCTGCCTCTCGCAGATGCTCTGACCGGGAAGGTACCGAAGTCAGAAAACGCTTTCTCAAAAATTAGCAAAAGGCTGTACAGCGGTCAAGAAAGCGTTTACTTTGGTACAAAGCCGCTGTTGGCCCGGTCACTCCGGAAGCCAGTCAGGCGGGTGGTGCCGGAACTGATCGGCGCGGGCCCGTGACGGCGAATGCACTTCACACCAGCACGCCGTGGAAGGCCACGATGACCAAAGGAGACCACATGGCCGCACAGCATTACCCCGGGACGCCGGCAGGCGTCCGTCAGCCGAGGGGGAGGCAATGAGCGCCATCAGCGAATTGTCCTCCATCAGCCGGCGCAAAGGGCCGGCGACAGCCGAGGAGAAACGCGCGAACCGCCGCGACAACAAGGCGGCCTACATCTTCCTGCTGCCATGGCTGATTGGTCTTGTGGCCATCACCATCGGCCCCATGATCATGTCCCTCTACCTGTCCTTTACGGACTACAACCTGCTGCAGCCGCCGGAATGGGTGGGGCTGGACAACTTCACCCGCATGCTGGAGGACGCACGGCTCCATAACTCACTCCGCGTGACCTTCACGTATGTGCTGGTCGGCGTCCCGTTGCAGCTGGCCGTTGCGCTGTTGATTGCCCTGGTGCTGGACAAGGGCCTGCGCGGCCTGCCGTTCTACCGGTCAATCTTCTACTTGCCGTCCCTGCTCGGCGGCTCGGTGGCCGTGGCCATCCTCTGGAAGCAGATCTTCGGAACCTCCGGCCTGGTGAACCAGGTGCTGGCCATGTTCGGTATCACCGGACCCGGCTGGATCTCGGATCCGTCCACGTCGCTGGGATCCATCATCCTGCTCCACGTATGGACTTTCGGAAGCCCCATGATCATTTTCCTGGCCGGGCTCCGCCAGATTCCCAACATGTACTACGAGGCGGCCGAGGTTGACGGAGCCACCACCCTGCAGAAATTCTGGCGCATCACCCTGCCGATGCTGAGCCCGATCATCTTCTTCAACCTCGTGCTGCAGATCATCGGGTCATTCCAATCCTTCACCCAGGCGTTCATCGTCTCGGGAGGCAACGGCGGGCCGTCCGACTCCACCATGTTCTTCACGCTTTACCTCTACCAGAAGGGATTCGGCCAGTTCGACATGGGGTACGCCTCCGCGATGGCCTGGTTCCTCCTGGTGATCATCGGCGCTTTCACGGCCATCAACTTCATCGCTTCAAAGTATTGGGTGTTCTACGATGACTGAACTACAGACCTTGCAGGCTCCGGAGAAACTGCCGTCCTCCGGAGGCAAAACGAAGGGCAAAGGCCCCCAGGGCGGCAGCCGGAAACGCGAATCCCGCGGATCGCTGGCCTTCAGCCGCAGCGCGCGCATCAAGGCCCTGGCCAAGCATGCCGTCCTGATCATCACCGGCGGCATCATGATCTACCCGCTGCTGTGGATGGTGGTGTCCTCACTCCGCCCCAACGAGCTGATCTTCCGCGAACCCGGACTCTGGCTCAACAGCCTGGAATTGGGCAACTACACCGACGGCTGGTCCGCGCTGACCCACCCCTTCGGGCATTACATGCTCAATTCGGCAGTGGTGGTGATCGGCTCCATCCTGGGCAACCTGATCTCCTGCTCCATGGCCGCCTACGCCTTCGCCCGGCTGCAGTTCAGCGGCAAGAAGCTGTTCTTCGGCGTGATGCTCCTGACCATCATGCTGCCGTTCCACGTGATCATCGTGCCGCAGTACATCCTGTTCTCGCAGATCGGCTGGGTGAACACCTTCTGGCCGCTGATTGTGCCCAAGCTCCTGGCCACGGACGCGTTCTTCGTGTTCCTGATGGTGCAGTTCATCCGGGGCATTCCCAAGGAACTGGATGAGGCGGCGAGGATCGACGGCGCCGGCCACCCGCGCATCTTCCTCCGCGTCATCCTGCCGCTGATGGTGCCGGCGCTCGCCACCACCACCATCTTCACGTTCATCTGGACCTGGAACGACTTCTTCGGCGCGCTGATCTACCTGACGGATCCGGAGATGTTCACCGTCCCGGTTGCCCTGCGGGCGTTTGTGGACTCGCAGTCGGCCACCAGCTGGGGCTCGCTCTTCGCCATGTCCATCGTGTCCCTGCTGCCGGTGTTCCTGGTGTTCCTTTTCGGCCAGCGCTTCCTCATCAAGGGGATCGCGACGACCGGCATCAAGTAGATCCTGCTGGTTCTTGCAGTTCCTCCGGGGTGGATGGGCGTTCGTTGCCCGTCCACCCCGACTCGTGGGGCCGTGCACTTGAAATTGACCCGCCGAACATCTTGTATTACAAGTAACCCGCTTGTATTCTTGGGGATGAGAAAGCGTTTTCTGAGCGACTTTCCAGACCCTCCAACGTCGAACCCATCAGCTTTCAAGATCAAAGAAGATCGGAGAATCCAGTGCCGCTATTTTCCCGCCCTGCCTCAGCCGCCAGTCGTGGCGCAGCAGAGGCAACGTCCGCCCGGGCCGGACGGAGGCTGCGCCGAACCGGCGCAGTCGCCGCAGCTGCCGCCGTCGTGCTGGCCCTCAGCGCCTGCGGCGGGGGAGCCGCCCCGCAGAGTGCCGACGGCAAAGTTGAACTCCGTTTCTCCTGGTGGGGAGGGGACAAGCGGGCGCAGCTGACGCAGGCCGCGATTGCTGCCTTCGAAGCCGAGAACCCGAACATCACGATCAAGCCGGAGTTCGGCGACTGGAGCGGCTACTGGGACAAGCTGGCCACCCAGGTCGCGGCCAACGACGCCCCGGACATCATCCAGATGGACGAAAAATACATCACGGAGTACTCGAGCCGCGGTGCCCTGCTGGACCTTTCGAAGTACGACATCGACACGTCCAAGTTTGACGAAGCCGCCCTCAACGCCGGCAAGAACGAGGACGGCCTGACGGGCATAGCCGCAGGCATCAACGCAGCGACCATCCTGGCCAACCCGGCCGTTTTCAAGGCTGCGGGAGTGGAACTTCCGGACGACAGCACCTGGACCTGGGAAGACTTCGAGCGCATTTCCGCCGAGGTCACCGCGAAGTCGCCGAAGGGCACCTACGGTGCGGCGGCCTACGGCACGGACGAAGCGTCGCTCGGAGTATGGCTCCGGCAGAACGGCAAGTCGCTGTACACCAGCGACGGGAAACTCGGCTTCGAGCCGGGCGACATCGCCGAATGGTGGGCGTTCCTGAAGCAGCTGAGCGAGAAGAAGGCCGTCCCGTCGGCCTCCGAGGTGGTCGAGGCCGAGGCGGCACCGCTGGACCAGAGCGGCCTGGCGACCGGCAAGAACGGGCTCGCATTCTGGTGGTCCAACCAGCTGCCTGCGCTGGAGAAGGCTGCCGGCGGAGAGCTGCAGATCCTGCGGTTCCCGTCCAAGACCGGCACGTCTGCCGATGCGAACCTTTGGTACAAGGCCTCCCAGTTCTGGTCCGCCTCTTCCCGCACCAAGCATCCTGAAGAAACCGCCAAGTTCATCAACTTCCTGGCCAACAACACCAAGGCCGGCGAAGCTCTCCTGGCCGACCGCGGCGTCTACCCCAACTCCGAGGTCCGGGCGGCCATCGAACCCAAGCTGACCCCCGCCGATATCAAGGTGGTCAAGTTCATCGACCAGATCAAGGACGAGCTCGGTGAAGCCCCGGCGCCTCCGCCGAAGGGTGCCGGCGCCATCCAGGAGATCGTCAAGCGGTACACCTCCGAGGTCCTCTTCGACCGGCTGTCCACCGAGGAGGCCGGCAAGAAGGCGGTTGACGAAATGAAGTCGGCCATCAGCTAGCAGTTCCTGCTGAACGTGCCCCCATCCGATCCTTGTGAATCGGGTGGGGGCACTTCTGCATGGTGCTTCTTGGTGCGAGGTCAGTCCTCCGCGACCACCACCACGGCACCGGCAGGAACCGTCCCGGTGAACCGTTCGCCGGACAGCAGCTCAGTCCCTGCCACCCGGACGGTTGCGTCGGCGCGCGAGTGGTTGATGGCGAACACGAAGCTTGTGCCATCCGCGTGGCGCCGCCGCGTCAACTCGACTCCCTGGTCCGCCCCGGCCACTGCGGCAACTCCCGACTCGTCCAGCAGCCGATCGACCAACGCCTCGATGCCGTCCCGGTCGGGGAAGGTGGCCAGGTACCAGGCCGACCCGGCTCCCACGGAGCGCCGCGTCAGGGCAGGAACGCCTTCAAGCGGGTATTCGGTGAATGCCGAAACAAGCTCCGCGCCGGCCGCGTGCACATGCTCGCTCCACACGCGTCCCACACCGCCGTCGCTGAGCTTGGCGGTGGACCCGGCCAGCAGCGGATGGAATTCCTCTACGCTGACGCCCAGCAGGTCACGGAACGCGCCCGGATAGCCGCCGAGCCGGACATGGTCCTGCTCGTCGACAATCCCGCTGAAGTAGCTGACCAGGACCGTCGCCCCGGCTTGGGCGGCGGAAGCGATGTTCGCGGCGGCGGCGTCGGTGACGTTGTACAGGGTGCATACCAGCACCAGTGCGTAGCCCTCCAGGGACGCGGAAGGGTGCACGAAGTCCACCGACACCCCGCGCAGGAACAGTGAACGGTGGAAGTCGCGCAGCAGGTCCAGGTATTTCACGTCAACGCTGGGCTTGGAGTCGATTTCGCTGGCCCACCAGGCCTCGTAATCGAACACGACCGCCACCCGGGATTCGACGCGGGAGCCCTTGACCGACGCCAGCTTCCGCAGCGCCGCCCCCAGGCCCGCAACCTCCCGGAAGACCCGGGTTTCCCGCCCGCCGTGCGGAACCATGGCGGAGTGGAATTTCTCCGAGCCGGCGAAGCTCTGCCGCCACTGGAAAAACATCACGGCGTCCGCGCCGCGGGCCACGTGAGCCAGGGAATTGCGGAGCATTTCGCCGGGCATCTTGGGCTGGTTGCGGGGCTGCCAGTTGACGGCCGACGTCGAATGTTCCATCAGGATCCACGGGTGGCCGCCGGCAACGCCCCGCGTAAGGTCCGCGCTGAACGCGAGTTCGATCTGCCGCTCGGGATCGGCGGCCACGAGGTAGTGGTCGTTGGCGATCACGTCCAGGTCCTTGGCCCAGTCGAAATAGTCCATGGACTTGGTGGCGCTGGACACCATGAGGTTGGTGGTGGCCGGCACGCCCGGCGTCACGTCACGCAGCACGTCGAGCAGGGTGCGGTAGTAGTCCATCAGGGACCAGGAACTGAAGCGCTGGAAGTCGAGCTGCTGCCCCGGATTCAGGGTGGACGGTGCGGCGCCGGGCGGCAGGATCTCCTCGAACGAGGCGTAATGCTGGGACCAGAAGGCCGTTCCCCACGACGCGTTCAGCGCCTCAATGTTCCCGTAGCGCCGTTCCAGCCAGGCGCGGAAGGCCGCCGCGTCCTCGTCCCCGTAAAACTCCGATACGTGGCAGCCGAGTTCGTTGTCCACATGCCACAGCGCCAGCGCCGGGTGGTCCTTGTATCGTTCTGCCAGCACCCTGGTGATGCCGGCGGCGTACCGCCGGTAAACGGCCGACGACGGCGAGTAGTGCCGACGCGAGCCCGGCCCCAGCACGGTTCCGTCAGCCGTGACCGGGAGGATTTCCGGGTGTTTGCGGACAAGCCAGGCCGGGGGAGCGGCCGTGGCGGTGGCGAGGGCCACTTTGATGCCAGACGTCGCCAGGTTATCCAGGACCTCGTCCAGCCAGCCAAAGTCGTATGTGCCCTCCGCCGGCTCGAGCAGCCCCCACGAGAAGATGCCGACGCTGAGGAAAGTGACGCCTGCTTCCTTCATCAGCTCCAGATCCTCCAGCCGCGTGCTCACCGGCCACTGCTCCGGGTTGTAGTCGCCGCCGTAGGCGATGCCGTCGAGGCGCTTCCAAACAGCTGGCGGAGCGGATTGTTCCTGCGGTGACATGAGACTCCTTTGTCGGTTCCGGTATGCGTTCCCGGCGTGAAAACAGATCTTTGGAAAACGCTTGCCCAAATCTGGGAATGGGGATATTGTATCGTTTCAGAAAGCGCGTGTAAGCCGGATCACTACTCACGTTGTAGAGAATACTAGGAATCGCGCTTACACAACTGAGCAAGGAGGCTCTTATGATCAGCAGAAGGAATTTCCTCACCACCGTGGCCCTGGGCACCGCGTCCGCCGCCGCGCTGGCGGCTTGTGGATCCCCGGCTCCCGCCCAGACAGGTTCGGCGGAGAATCCGGTCACCATCAACTACACCTGGTGGGGCAACGACGATCGCGCAAAGCGCACCCGCCAGGCCATCGACCTGTTCGAGTCAAAGAACCCGGATATCAAGGTCAACGGCAACTTCACCGACTTCGCCGGCTACTGGCAGAAGCGCGCCACCGAGGCGGCCGGCGGCGGCCTGCCCGACGTCATGCAGTGGGACCTTTCCTACCTGAGGGACTACGGCCAGCGGAACCAGCTCCTGGACCTGGGCACGGTGAAGATCAACACCGACGCTTTCGAGAAGTCACTCCTCCCCTCCGGCCAGATCCGCGGCAAAACCTACGGCATCCCCACCAGCACCAACGCCTTCGCCGTGTACTACGATCCGGCCAAGCTCGCGTCCCTGGGCATTGCCGAGCCGGACGGCACCTGGACCTACGAGGAATACAACGCGTTCCTGGCAGAGGTCGGCGCCAAGGGCAACGGCGCCCTGTTCGGTGGCACGGACTACACCTCCATCTGGTGGATGTTCAACATCTGGCTGCGCCAGAACAACATCGAAGCCTTCACCGAGGACGGCAAGCTCGGCTTCACCAAGGACGACCTCAAGAAGTGGTGGAACGTCACCGCCGACCTGCGCGGCACTCCCGCCCTTGTCTCGGAGGAAAGAGTCACCCAGCTGGCACCCAAATCCCCGTTCGGCTCCAACGTCACGGCAACGGAAGCCACCTGGGACAACTTCATGGCCGCGTACCTCGGGGACAGCGGTGCCAAGGAACTCAAACTCGTTCCGGTTCCCTCCGATGACAAGGACAACCTGGGCCTCTTCCTCAAGCCCTCCATGCTGATGGTTGCCAGCGCCAAGACCAAGTACAAGGACGCGGCCGCCCGGTTCATCGACTTCATGGTCAACGACCCCGAAGTGGGCCAGATCTTCAAGACCTCCCGCGGCGTCCCGGCGTCCAAGACCCAGCGTGACGGCACCACCTTCGAAGGCACCGACAAGCTGGTGGTTGAGTACGAGAAGTCGATCGAGAAGTACCTCAAGGACGCCCCCGAGCCGCCCATCGTCGGCTTCGGCACGCTGGAAGCCTCTTTCAAGCGCATCGCCGCCGACCTCAACTACGGCAAGCTGACCGTCGACTCCGCGGCTGACGCCTGGTTCAAGGAAGCCGAAGACCTCATCAAGCAGAACGCCTGATCCAGTCGTTCGCAACTGACGGAATATTCACATGACTCAAAGCCCAACCCTCAGCAGGCGTTCGTCGTCGGCCCCCGTGCTGCGCAAATCCAAGCAGCGCGGGGCCGACGCCCGCGCCGGCTACACCTTCCTGTTGCCCTGGCTGCTGGGATTCATCGCCCTCACCGTGGGCCCCATGATCTCCTCGCTCTACCTGTCCTTCACCAACTACAACCTGTTCGACCCGCCCAAATGGATCGGGCTGGACAACTACACCACCTTGTTCCAGGACGAGCGGTTCCTGCAGTCCGTGGGCGTGACCGTGGGCTACGTGGTCTTCGGCACCCCGCTCAAGCTCGCCGCCGCACTGGCAGTCGCCATGCTGCTGAACAGCAAGCGCAAGGGCCAGGGCTTCTACCGTTCAGCGTTCTACGCCCCGTCCCTGATCGGCGCGTCCGTGTCCATTGCGATTGTGTGGAAGGCGATGTTCGGGGATGCGGGCCCCGTGGACCAGGGCTTGTCCTTCTTCGGCATCAACCTCGGCGGCTGGGTGGGCAACCCGTCCATGACCATGCCGATGTTCATCCTGCTGACCGTCTGGCAGTTCGGCGCCCCGATGGTGATCTTCCTGGCCGGCCTGAAGCAGATCCCGGCCGACCTCTACGAAGCCGCCTCGATGGACGGCGCGGGCCCGGTCCGCAAGTTCTTCAATATCACCTGGCCCATGCTGTCGCCGGTGATCTTCTTCAACCTGCTGATGGAAACCATCCACGCGTTCCAGATCTTCGCCTCGGCCTACATCATCTCCAACGGCGAAGGCGGCCCGGCAGGCTCCACCCTCTTCTACACCCTCTACCTGTACCTGCGCGGTTTCAGCGACTTCCGGATGGGCTACGCCTCGGCGATGGCCTGGCTCCTGGTGATCGTCGTCGGAATCATCACGCTGATCTTCTTCCGCACGTCCAAGTCCTGGGTCCACTACAGCGGTGATGCAAAATGACAACTATGGCAACTCCCACACAGCCAAAAACAGGCAGCGGCATTGCCGCGCCGGCTCCGGACTACAACCCGAAGTCCGAGTCAGCGGGTGCCAAGCGCGCCAAGAGCATCATCTTCCACGCCGTGGCATTGGCCCTCACAGCGGTGGTCCTCTACCCGGCCCTGTGGATGCTCGCGTCATCCTTCAAGCCGAATGCCGAAATCGGCGGCGCCAACACGTCGCTGTGGTCGAACAACTTCAGCTTCGACAACTTCGTCACCGCCATGGACGGGATCGGCGGCGTGTCCACGCTCCAGTTCTTCACCAACTCCCTGGTCCTGGCCATCGGCGCCGTGGTAGGAACCGTTCTGTCGGCCAGCGTGTCCGCATACGCCTTCGCCCGGATCAAGTTCCCCGGCCGCAGCGTGTTCTTCGGCATGATGATCGCCACCCTGCTCCTGCCGTTCCACGTGGTGATCATTCCGCAGTACATCGTGTTCCAGCAGCTGGGCCTGGTGGATACCTACATCCCGCTGCTCATCGGCAAGTTCCTGGCGGCGGACGCGTTCTTTGTCTTCCTGATGGTCCAGTTCATGCGCAACCTGCCGGCCGAACTGGACGAGGCGGCCCGCATCGACGGCGCCGGCCACGTCCGGATCTTCACCTCCATCATGCTTCCGCTGATGAAGCCGGCGCTCATCTCGACGTCGATCTTCTCCTTCATCTGGAGCTGGAACGACTTCCTGGGCCCGCTGCTCTACCTGAACACGCCGGAGAAGTACCCGCTGCCGCTGGCCCTGCGCCTCTTCGTGGACCAGACCCAGAGCTCGGACTACGGCGCCATGATCGCCATGTCCGTCCTGGCCCTGCTGCCGGTTCTTGTGTTCTTCCTGGTATTCCAGCGCTACATTGTTGAAGGCGTCTCCACCCAGGGCCTGAAGGGCTAACAGCGATGGAAGGCACAGCCAGGAAATGAGCACCATGGACAGCACCACGCCCGCAGGCCGCAACGAACCGATCCCGGTCAACCGCTTCGCCTTGTTCTCCGAGACCCTCCTTGCCGGCGTGCTGGTGCTGGTGCTGTCCCTTCCGCTGGTCACCATTCCTGCCGCGTACGCCGCGGGGATCGCGCACCTCGGGCGGCACCTGTCCGGCCGGGACGACTCCCTGCGTGCCCTCCGGGGCACGTTCCGCTCGGCGCTGCCGGGCAGCTGGAAGCTGGGAATCACGACGGCGGCAGCCGCCGTCGTGATTGTCCTGAACCTCCTGCTGGCGCTGGCCGGGCAGCTGCCCGGCCAGGCGGTGGTCCTGCCGGCCACGCTCATCCTGGCAGCGGCAGGTGCCGTCCTGCTCCTGCGCACCGCCGCGGCGTGGTCGGACGATGCGGGCAGCGCGGCCGGTGCACCAAAAGTTGGTGCCGCAAGCGCGACGGCCTCAAAGACCGGGGCCTCGAAGACCGCCTGGCCCGCAGCCCTTGATGCCGCCAAGATGCTCTCGCTCCGCGACTGGACGGGGTCGCTCCTGCTGGCCGCCGCACTGTTTGCCGCCGTGGTGTTCGTGTGGATGCTGGCCGCGCTTTTCGTGGTGGTTCCCGGCACCCTGATCCTCGCCTCGGCCGCGGTGAAGATGCGGTCAACCCGCGTTTAGCCCCGCAGCCGGGTTCGCTCCGCTATGCCACATAGCGCCATTGTTACCGTCCCCGCAGTTCCCCGTCACTACCGAGTTGAGCCCAGACGTGTCTTCCGACCGCCCGCAGTCCGCTGAGTCCCTCCAAGCCACCGGCCAGGCCGTTGAGCCAGCCGTTGAGCCAGCCGCCGAACCGAGCCGCTGGTACCACCCGCTGGCGCAGCGCAACTACCGCCTTTTCGTCGCCATCCAGCTCGCCGGCAGTACCGGTGTGTGGATGCAGCGCCTCGCCCAGGACTGGCTGGTCCTGCAGCTCACCGGCAGCCCGGCAGCCGTGGGCGTCGCGGTGGCGCTGCAGTTCCTGCCCATGCTGGTGGTGGGTCCGCTGAGCGGCATCCTGGTGGACGTTTACCCCAAGCGCCGCATCCTGCTGATCTGCCAGTCCGTCACCGCCCTGCTGGCACTGACCCTCGCCGTCCTGGATGCCGGCGGCGGAATCACCGTCTGGGCCGTGTATGCATGCTGCGTTGCCCTCGGCATCACGTCCGCCGTGGACGGCCCGGCCCGCCAGGTGTTCGTCAACGAGGTGGTGGGGGACGCCGCGCTGCGCCCCGCGATCGGGCTGAACAACGCGATCGGACAGCTCGGCGCCATGGCGGGACCGGCGCTCGGCGGCCTGGTGATTGCCAGCGCCGGTTCGGCCGCCGCCTTCGCCGCGAACGCGCTGGTGTGCCTCGCGGTGCTGGGCCTCATCACCGCCATCCGGACGTCCCAGCTCCACCCCAGCGCACCGCCCCTGCGCGGCCGCGGGCAAATCCTCGCCGGCTTCCGCTACGTCCGCCGCCGGCCCTCCCTCCTGCTGGTGATGCTGCTGGCGGGACTCCTGGGCGCCTTCGGCATGAACGGACCCGTGGTGCTTGCGGCTTTCGCCGAAGACATCTGGCACAGCGGTGCCGCCGGCTTCGGCATGTTCAACACCTTCAGTGCCGCCGGTGCCCTCATCGGCGCGCTGCTGGCGGCGCGCCTGCGCACCCTGGGCCGACGCGGGATCGTGGTGAGTGCCGGGCTGTTCGGGCTGACCCAGCTGGTGGCTGCCCTCATGCCCACGCAGGAGCTGTTTGTGGCGATGCTGGTGCTGGTGGGCGTGATGACGCTGCTCTTCCTGACCGGTGCGGCCACCACCGTGCAGCTGGAAGCGGGCGCGGACGTCCGAGGCCGCGTCCTGGCGCTCTACCTGCCGCTGCTGCTGGGCGGGCACGCGCTCGGCGGACTGCTGGCCGGGTGGCTCACGGAAGAGTTCGGCGTCCGGGCCGGCCTGGTCGTGACCGGGGCGCTCGGCATGGTGTCCGCCGTCGTCATCGGACTGCTGCTGTGGCTGAACGCCCGGCGACGGTCCGCGGCTTTGTGAACTGGCCGCGGCAATTTGACGATTTTGGCCGCTTCGGGCCGCGCAGAGCGACCAAAAGTGGCAAACGGGCGGCCCGGGTAGAGAGGTGGCCGGCTATTCCGGGCGGAAGTGCCAGGTTCCCGGGTGGATCCGGAACCTGACGGTGCCGGCCCCGGCTCCGGTGGAGAATTCGACGGCGGCGGCACCCGGCGTCGGGCCTTCCACCGCGTAGCGGCCGGCCGGCAGCACCACCACAGCGCGGACTCCGGCGGGGACCGTGCAGCTCAATTCCGTCCCGGCCGGCCCGCGGCGCCAGCTGGCCGATACCGTGCCGCGCTGGAGCGGGACACTTCCGCGGGCGTGCTCCAGCCGGCAGGCGGGCGGTTCGACGGAAACCTCCGCACCCCCTGCCGTAACCCTGATGCCGAGCAGGTGGGCAAGGATTTCCCGGATTACCGAAGCGGACCAGGCGTGCGACTGGCTGTAGTCCGTGTCCTCGTCCAACTCCCAGGCTTCCCAGGTGAAGCTGGCCCCGGATGCCAGCAGCCGCGCCCAGCCGGGCTGCCCGGAGTCGGTCAGCAGGTCCAGCACGTCGTCCACCAGCCCCGCTGCGAGCAGGGCGCGGACCAGCCGGTGCACCGTCATGGGTCCCTGGCGCATCCCCATCCCTGCCAGGCGCCGGCCGTCGCGCTGGACCCACTCCGCCGGGGTGATGCCAAGCGACAACGGGAACGACGTGGCGTGCTGGGACGCGTGGCCGGTGGGGGATCCGTCCGGCTTCAGCCCGTCCACCATCACGCCATCCACGCGCAGGCGGGCGTTAATCGCGGCAGCAAGGTCAGCCGAGTGGGAGCGGTACCCGGCGGCTTCCCGCGTCCGCCCCGTCACTTCGCACAGCCCGGCCACCGCGTCCAGGACGGACACGGCCTGGGCATTGACCGTGGTTTTCGCGGCACACTCCATGTCGTAGCCGAACCGCCCGGGCGCCGGCCAGTCCACAATCCCGTGCAGGTACGGGCCGGACCCGCCGCCGAGGCAGGTGATGAGTCCCGCCGTCGGGCCGTCAACCGCGATGTGCCGCAACACGTAACCGGCGGTGGCACGCAGCGCCGGCAGCAGCTCCTCCACGAGGGCGGTGTCGCCGCTGTTCCGGTGGTAGTCCTCCACCCATTCGGGCATCATCAGGGAGAAATCCGGGATGTCGCGCTTGCCGTCGCCGTTGGGATAAACCGCGTTGTAGCGGCCGTGGTCATCGCCGTCGGACCAGTACCTCGTGGCCGACGCAGCAAACTCCCGCAGGGCCTGGGCCGTCAGGTTGCGCTCGCCGAACAGTGCCATGGTGGCGTACGAAATGTTCACGGCATCGCCCAGGAACTGGCCTTTTTCGCGGGTGGGAGTGTCCACGAACTGTTCCTGCGCGCCGTACAGGGCGGAATCGCGAAGCAGCGTGAACACGGCGTCCAGCACCGGATCGGAACTACTGAAGGAACCTTCACGGGAATGCCCGGAATGTACGACGACGGCGCCCGCCGCGGTGATTTCGTCCGCCGGGATTCCGGGCACTTCGAGGTACCGGAACCCCAGGTGAACGGCGGCTTCGTAGCGCTGCGGACCGTCGGCCTGAGTATAGGGGAACGACATGTCCGTGTTCTGGCTGGCGGACTTGCCGCGGTCAACCCGGCCGTCCGGGGCCAGCGTGTAGCCGGCGCGGATCATGACCGTGCGGCCGGCCTGTCCGGCGGAGAAGTCCACTACCGGCCGGGCGGGCAGTACGCGCCCGAAGTCGGCAACCACCGTTCCGTCCCGGGCTGTGAGAAGCCGGGCGGCGGCGGAGGGTGTCCTGGCCAGGAAGGTGCGCCGGGGACGTATGGCCGGGAAGTCCGCAACCGGGTGCCTGCCGAGCGTCGTCGCCTGTTCCCAGGTGGCGGACCCGGGGGCTTGAGGAGCGCCGGGAGCGGTGGCATCCAGGTGTTCCACCGGATCGCCTTCGTCGTTCCGGTAACCGGACTGCCGGTAGGGGCCCTCGGCCACCTGCCAGTCCGGCCCCGAGCCGAAAACCTCGCGACGGCCGTCGTCGTAGTCGACGTGAAGCTGGGCCAGCAGCCCGGGAACACCGGCAGCCCTGCCCTGGCCCGGCCCGTACCAGTGCACCCGGGCCGAGAGGACTGCGCCACGCCGGCCGTTCTGTCCGGGTTCCGCCTGCAGCAGGGCGGTGACGTCGGCGGCGTCGTAATAGCCTTCGCCGGGGTAGCCGAAGGAGGAGGTCTCCAGACAGGTTGCGCCGTCGATGCGGAACTCCGCCTGGTGGCTGGCCGCGGCAAACAGCCTGGCGCGCACCACGTTGCCGGAAAGCGTTACGTCCGTGCGGGCCAGCGTCCACTCGTCGGGCTGGCGGTGGGTGGTGGTGCGGGTCCACTCGTCGAGGCACGCGCGGGCGCGGCCGGCTCCGGCGTCAAAGCGATGGTTCAGGAGCGCAGCGCCGGCCGTGCTGCGGTTGCCACCGGCCATGACTCCCGGAGTGGAGTCTGTGACGAGGAAGGAGGCGTATTCGGCCTGGCTGCGCGGGCCCTGGTGGAGGGCCAGGCTTCCGCGGAACCCGGCGGGGGCGGGCACGTCCGCGCTGAAGAGCCCCACGCCGTCGAGTGTCACCGCAACGCTGCGGCCGTCATCCGTGACTGCCAGGTCATGCCAGCATCCGGGGACCAGATCCTTGCCGGGCAGCCGTTCCTGGCCGGCCTTCGCAGGGCGGTCCAGCCGGGCGCTCGCAAGGATCTCGGTGGCGGGCACGGCAGGGGAGGGGATCTCCCACTGGGCAGCACGCCGGAGGACCACGCTGCCGGCGGAATCCAGCTCCAGCAGCAGGCCGGTGCCGGGACCGGTGGCGCGCAGCAGGACGCCGGCCCAGCCCATGACCGGCCGAAGGCGCACTTCCAGCCTGACCCGGCGGACGGGCGGGCAGGGGAGGGGGAGGTAGGGCGAACCGGCGACCCGCAATGCGCCGTCAAAGACTTCCAGCGGAGCCCTGCCGCCGGGTTGCCTGCAGATCCACTCCGCGTCCCAGTCCGGCGCATCGAGTCCCGTGCTGAACTCCTGCGGCGGGGACCAGTGCCCGGGCACGCCGGCGGCGTCGTGTACGCGGACGGTCCAGCGGAAGTCGGCGTCGGGCGCGAGCTCCGGGCCGCCATAAACCACGTAGTGCTGCTGGCGGGAGACGACGATGCCCGAATCCCAGAGCTGCGCTCCGCCCGCATCGCTCAGCCGGAGCTGGTAGGCGGTCTGATAGGAGAAGGCGGGGTCGCTGCCCGCCCCGGCCTCCAGTTCCCAGCCGAAGTGCGGGCGTTTTGAGGCCGTCAGGCAGGCTTCCAGTCCGTCCGTGAGAAGTGCGACGGCGGCAAGCGGGCCCGTCACTTGCTTCCGGCCAAGGCCGCAGCTTCAGCCGGGGTGAGAATGCCGTCCGCGATCCAGACAGAGAAGGAACGCCGGACCGATTCCCCTGCGGCGAGGATCACCGGCCGGTCCCAGGCCAGTGCCGAGCCCACACCGGGGTAGCCGGACAACCTGACGAACCAGGGGTCGGGGGCCTCGGCGGGGGCGGCGAACAGGAGGCTGGCCGCGCCCGCCGCGAAGTCCGCCGTCCATGCCAGCCAGGGCGACACGGAGCCGTGGACCCCGGCCTCACCCTGGTGGTCTGCCGTGAACACCGCGGCCCCCGTGCAGGCGGGAAGCCGCCAGAAGAATCCGCCGTAGCCGCTTCCGGCGGCCCCGTTGGAACCGGGTCCGCCCAGCGAGGCGTCGACGACGGCGGTCAGTTCCGTTGCAAGGTCCAGGCGCCACGTGCGCTGGTCCACCTGGCTGCTGCGGGTGATGCGGCGCTCGCGGAGGACTTCGCTGCCGTCCAGTGCCTGCCAGCCCAGTTCCTGGTGCAGGGCGTCGCTGCCCGGCGAGGCTGGTTCCAAAGTGGCGGCGAGCTGCACGATCCTGCCGTGGTCCGGGCGTTCCTCGTACCGTCCGGAGCCGCGGATGTAGGTTTTGCCGCCCCAGAAATTCGTGCCGTTCACATCCTGCAGGGCGATGCCGGCGCCCAGGTGCCACGGGTGGTCCGCCGGCAGGTGGTCCGTGACGGTGACACCGCCGAGTGTACGCACGGGGTGCAGGTAGGGTCGGGGGGAGAGCCGCGCCGCGACGGCCGACCCGTCGCAGACGGTGGCGAGGGCCACGGAAGCGAGCGCCCGGGCGCCGCTCCGCGCGCCAGCTTCCGTACCGCCGTCGTGCACGGAAAGCGACAGGGCGTCCGCGTTAGCGGCGGCCGGCCGCGCCCAGGGCAGGCCGAGTTCACTGAATGTGGCGTGCGCCGCCGTCGCGCGTTCCAGGGCATCTTCGATGCCGGTGATCACCGGGTGCGCGGAGTCGCCGTCGCCCACCCAGTCGATGAACTGCGTAGGGATCAGTGCCGGAGCGTCGGCGGTCCGGATGGCTTCCAGCACACGCATGAAGGCGCCGCTGTCCGCGAGGGAACTGGTCAGGGGAGCGCTGCCGGGGTGGCCAGGCGAGCGGCGGTTCCGCAGATGGTCCAGGAGGTTCTCCGTGAGGTCGTCCCGGCCGAAGACCTGATGGCGCTCGCCCGCTGGGGTGCTCACGGTCAGTCGGTCCTCGGTGTAGTGGAACACCGCGGTGCCTTCGCTGCCCTGCAGCGTGACATAAGGTTCCACGGATTCAGTGGCGCAAAGGGTCAGCGCGCATGTGATGGGAAGGCCGGAGGCGGTGCGGACGCGGATGACGGAGGTGTCGTCGGATTCGATGTCGTTGGCGCGGTAAAGGTCCGTTTCCACCGACGCGATGTCATCGACGGTCCGTGCCCCGGCGATTCGCAAGGCAGTGGCGATCGCGTGGGCCAGCGGATTCGTGGCCACTCCGTCCACCACGTCAACGCCGTCCAGGTTTCGCTTGCCCGCCCAGCGGGACCGCTTGTAGTAGGCGCGGTCGCGTATCCAGCGCCCGGTGGCGGTGACTCCCAGGAGGGAGCCGATTTCGCCAGCCGCGAGCAGTTCCCCGATGGCTTGGAGGGCATGCGAGCCCAGGCTCTGGAAACCTATCTGGACACTCCGCCCCGCCGCCGCCGCGGCGTCCTGGAGGCGGTTGAAGTCCGCCAGGGAGGCGACCGGGGGCTTCTCGAGATACAGGTCGGCGTAGGGGAGGGCGGCGAGTGCCAGGGGTGCATGCGTCTGGATGGGTGTGGCCACTATGACGAGGTCGAGCTCCGGCGTTGCCGCAAGGAGTTCGTCGAGCGTGCTGAAGACTGCCGTTTCGGGGGGAAGCGCGCCGGCGGCCGGGGGATTCGGATCGGCCACAGCTGCGAGCGTCACGGCCCCGCTGGCCTGGAGCCTTTCGAGGTTGCGGAGGTGGTGGGTGCCGAAACCATGGACGCCAACGAGTGCCACCCTGGGCGCGGCAGGGGCTGAGGCGCTTTTGTGTTCTGCAGCGGGGATGGCGGGTTCCTCCGGGACGGGCGCGGACAGGGTGCCCATGGCTCTCCTCTTCTGTCCCCGGGACTGTGCTGTCCCGGAATTCTTCTCTCCCCGGGATGGGGGTGACGTCGGTGTCGTTGTGGGAATTTCTCTGCGGAACTTAGCCGGGCAGGGCCCGTTGCTTCGCCATGCGCCGAAGGCCGGGTTAGGCCCACACCATGGCTGGCAAGCGCTTTCCACAGTACTGCTGTGGCCAGTGTACCGCTAGCCGCCGACTTATGTAACGATTCAAATCTTGCCTTGACCGCCGCTGCAAATGCGTCTAGATTTTCCAGAAACCGCTTACTGACGTGACGTGGACCACTATGGCCCCCGTTTCTGCAACGATGGAGATCTGAAGGGGGCTGGCTGTGCTGGCTGGAAGTTTTAGCGCCAAGGCATACTCATTTTTCGACACCCTGCTGTGGATTGCCTGCCTGAACCTGCTGTGGATCGTGTTCTCACTGGCCGGACTGGGCGTGTTCGGGGTGGGGCCTGCCACGGCGGCGGCGCAGGTCCTGGTGCGCCGCCGGGTCCGGGGCGAGGCTGCTCCGCTGCTCCGGTCGTTCGCGAGGGAATACGGCCGCAACTTCGGCCGCGGCAACGGCCTGGCGCTCCCGGTCCTGCTGGCCGGAGCGGCCCTTGCCCTGAACTGGAACTACTTCTCCCGCTCCGCCGACCTCCCGTCGCAGCTGCTGGCGGCCGGCACCTTTGCGGGCGCCATCTTCCTGGCGGCCGTTGCGTGCCACCTGTTTCCCCTGTTTGCCCGCTATGAACTCCCTCTGGCGCAGTACCTCCTGATGTCCTCGCGGTTCGCCCTCCGGCACCTTGCCGGCACGGCGATCCTGCTCTTCGTGACGGCCGCCGCCTACTTCGCCAGCCAGTCGCTGCCGGGGCTGATCCCTTTCTTCAGCATCGGAGCCTGGCTCTACGTCACCGGCTGGCTGTGCGACCGGTTCTTCACTGCCAATGACGAATCCGTGACCGGCCCTGCAGGGGGTGCGCACGCACCCGCACACGGCCCTCTGAATGAAACGTATCAAAGCGCCAGCTGACCGGCATCGACACCCGCACCAACCCCGAACACCCCGCACCAACCCCGAAACCAACCCCGAAGAAGTGGAAACGGAAACATGATGATCCCTAGAAACCTCAGCCTGGCGGCCGCCGTCGTGACCGCCGCCGCACTGGCCCTCACGGCATGCAGCGGAGGTGAAGCGCCGGCAGCGGATTCGTCGAAGATCAGCATCATGGCGCCGTTCCTTGAAGCGCAGCCGCCGGCGGCCGACGGCGCCGTGCAGCAGAAGCTCGAGGAGCTCACCGGCAAGGACGTGAGCATCACCTGGACGCCGAATGCCTCCTACGAGGACAAGATGAACATCACCCTGGCCTCCTCCGAGATCCCCCAGGTCATGGTGGTGCAGAGCAAGTCGCCCGGCTTCGTCAAGAACGCCGAGGCCGGCGCTTTCTGGGACCTCACCGACAAGCTCGCCGATTACCCGAACCTGAAGACGACGTTCCCGGACGTGCAGAACAATGCCAGTGTCAACGGCAAGGTCTACGGCGTCTTCCGTGCCCGTAATCCCATCCGGGCGGCCGTGATGTTCCGCCAGGACTGGCTGGACAAGCTCGGACTGGCGGCACCTGAAACTACCGAAGACCTGTACAAGGTGGCCAAGGCCTTCACCGAGCAGGATCCGGACGGCAACGGCCAGAACGACACCTGGGGCATCACCATTCCCAAGTGGGGCGCCCTGGGCTCCAACAGCCCGTACGACATCATCGAGGAGTGGTACGGGGCCGGCAACCGGTGGACCGAAAAAGACGGCAAGCTGATCCCGAGCTTCGACACCGAAGAGTTCCTGGAAGCCAACCGGTTCGTCAAGAAGATGGTGGACGAGAAGCTCATCAACCCGGACTTCGCCACCTTCGACGGCACTAAATGGAATGAGCCGTTCTTCAACGGCAAGGGCGGCATCATTGTCGACGTCGACTCCCGCGTCAGCGTGCTGATCAACCTGTTCAAGCAGGCCAACCCGAACGATTTCCAGAACAAGGTGGGCTTCGTCGGCAACCTCAAGGGACCGGACGGCGAACTACACGCCCACCCCACCGACGGCTACTCCGGCTTCCTGGCCGTTCCCAAGACCAGCGTCCGCACCGAGGCTGAGCTGAAGAACGTCCTGGAATTCCTGAACACCATGAACGGCAAGGAAGTGGCCACACTGCTCAACAACGGCATCGAAGGCGTGAACTTCACTGTCGAGGACGGCAAGGCAGCCACCATCAAGCCGGAAACGGCCGAGAGCAAGGCCGTCTCCACCGATATCAAGAGCTACGCCCAGCTGGGCACCAACGTCACCGGCAACAACTTCTACCCGGTCAAGCAGGCCTCGGACTACGAGCAGGAAGTGTTCGACAAGCGGGTTGAGGTCATGGCCGCGGACCTGAAGAGCGCCGTCTACAACCCTGCCGCGGCCTTCGTCTCACCCACCTACGTGGCCAAGGGCGCGCAGCTGGACAACATTGTGGCCGACGCCCGGATCAAGTACCTGGCCGGCCAGATCGATGAGCAGGGCCTGAAGGATGCCATCAAGCTGTGGAAGACCAGCGGCGGCGACAAAGTCCAGGAAGAGATCAACAAGCTGTGGCAGGACAGCAAGTGACAACGTCCGCCCTTGACGTCAAAGCCCCGGAGCAGGCGCCGCCACCCGCGCCTGCCCCGGGGCGGCGACGCCGTTTCGCCGTCCACTTCGCTCACTACAAGTGGCTCTACCTTCTCCTGCTCCCGGGCGTCATCTACTTTGCCGTCTTCCGGTACGCCCCCATGTACGGGGTCAGCATTGCCTTCAAGGACTACGTTCCGTTCCTGGGCGTCAACGCCAGCCCGTGGGTGGGGTTCCAGCATTTCCAGGACTTCTTCTCCAACCCGGACTTCGGCCGGCTGCTGGGCAACACCCTGATCCTGGCATTCCTGAACCTGGGCATCGCGTTTCCGTTGACCATCGTGCTGGCGCTGCTGCTCAATGAGGTCCGCCTCTCGATCCTCAAGCGCACGGTCCAGACGCTTGTCTACATCCCGCACTTCCTGTCCTGGACCATCGTGGCGTCGCTGAGCTTCCTGCTGTTCGCGCTGGACTTCGGGCCGCTGTTCCTGTTCCTCAACTCCGCGCTGGGCACCAACATCGACTTCCTGTCCGATCCGAACTGGTTCCGGCCGCTCATTGTGCTCCAGGAAATCTGGAAGAACACCGGCTGGGGAACCATCATCTTCCTGGCTGCCCTGGCCACCGTCGACCAGGACCAGTACGAGGCCGCCATCATCGACGGCGCCGGCCGGTTCCGCCGGGTCTGGCACATCACGCTGCCGGGCATCCGCTCCACCATCATCGTGATGCTCATCCTTGCGATCGGGCAGATGCTGAACACCGGCTTCGAACAGATCTACCTCATGACCAACGCCCTCAACCGGAGCGTGGCCGACGTCTTCGATACCTACGTGTACTTCGTGGGCATCACCCAGGGCGCCTACAGCTACAGCACCGCCGTCGGACTCTTCAAATCCCTGGTGGGCATTGTGCTGATCTTCGGCACCAACTGGCTGGCCAAGCGATTCAACCAGAGCGGACTGTTCTAATGAAGATTCACAACACCACCGGCGGCCGGATCTTCGACGCCGCCAACTACGTCTTCCTGGTGCTGATCGGCGTCCTGACGCTGCTGCCCTTCGTCTACGTGTTCGCCGGCTCCTTTGCCACCGAAGCGGAGATCACCCGCCGGGCCTTCTTCGTCTGGCCGGAGCAGTTCAGCCTGGGCTCCTACGAGTACATCTTCTCCACCCCCGCGTTCATCCGGGCGCTGGTCACTACCGTGCTGGTCACGGCAGTGGGCACCGTGGTCCAGCTGGTCCTGACAGTCACCATGGCCTACCCGCTGGCCAAGCGGAACCTGCGCGGCCGGCAGCTGATCCTGTCCCTGGTGGTTTTTGCCATGGTGTTCTCCGGCGGCATGATTCCCACGTTCCTGCTGATCAAAGACCTCGGCCTGCTCAACAGCTACTGGGCGCTGATCCTGCCTGCTGCGATCAACCCGTTCAGCCTGATCATCATCAAGAACTTCTTCCAGGAGCTCCCCGCCGAGCTGGAAGAGTCCGCCAAGATGGACGGCGCCACGGAAATCGGGATCCTCTGGCGGATCCTGCTGCCGCTGTCCAAACCGGTGCTGGCCACGTTCGCGCTGTTCTATGCCGTGGGCATCTGGAACGACTTCATGTCGCCACTGCTGTACCTGAGCGACAACTCCAAGTGGACCCTGCAGATGTACCTGCGCCAGGTCACCGCGTCCAGCGACCTCCTCGGCACGGGCAACGTGGATCCGAACTACATCCCGCCCGAACAGGGCATCAAATTCGCCGTGATTGTGGTGGCCACACTGCCCATCCTGATCTTCTACCCGTTCCTGCAGAAGCATTTCGCCAAGGGCCTGCTGATCGGCTCCGTCAAGGGCTGAGCCGGCACCCGCACGGCCCTGAAGGCACAGGCATCCACTCCAACAGAAAGCACAGCATGAAAATCCTGCTCGCCGGCGATTCCACGGTGGCCAACTGTCCCACCCACGAGTACCCCATGAGCGGCTGGGGCGCCCGGCTGCCCCGGTATGTCTACGCCTGGGCCGCCGTGCACAACTTCGCCAAAGGCGGGGCCAGCACCGAATCCTTCCGCGAAGACGGGCTCTGGGGGCAGCTCCTCGAAACTGCCGGGGCGGGCGACCTGGTGCTCATCCAGTTCGGCCACAACGACCAGAAGCGCCCCCACCTCGCAGCCAGGACCGGCTACGCGGCCAACCTCCGCCGCATGGTGGCGGAGGTCCGGGAACACGGCGCGGTGCCGGTGCTCTGCACGCCGGTGGAGCGCCGGCACTTCCTGGCCGGCCCGGGCGCCGGTGTCCAAGCCAGCCTGGAGGAAAGCCTTGAGGACTATCCCGAAGTGGTCCGCGAGATCGCACTCGAACTGCACGTCGCCGTCGTGGACCTCAACGCCTGGACCCGGTCCCTGTACATGCAGCTGGGAGTTGAGGAATCGACGTCGCTGTTCTGCCATTTCGGCTCCGGCGAGCACGCGCACTGGCCGGCCGGGCTGACGGACAACACGCATTTCTCCCGGCGTGGCGCGTCCCTGGTCGCCGGGGAAGTTGCCAGGCAGCTCGGGCTGTTCGGCTTCGGGCCGGATGCCCGGCCGGGCTCCCGTGAGAAGCCGGGATCCCGTGAAAGCACGACGGCGGGACTCACGACGGCGGGGCGCGGCTAGGTGGGGACGCCACCGGCCGCCACGGGCACTCTGTACAGCAACCCCCTGGCCGGACCGGCGGACGTGTCTGGCTGGGTGGCGGAAGGACCGCTCAGCCTGGGTGCCCGCGACGGCGCGCTCGAACTCTCCGGCTCCCTGGACGACGGGGAATTCGGCGACCACGCCCACTGGACCTTCTGGTGCCCGGTGGAGTTCCCGGACGGCATCCGGATCACCTGGGAGTTCCTGCCCCTCGCGGAGCCGGGGCTGGCCATGCTGTTCTTTTCGGCAACGGGCCAAGGGGGACAGGACCTGTTTTCGGCGGACCTCGCGCCGCGCACCGGCTACTACCCGCAGTACCATTCGGGCGACATCAACGCCCTCCACGTTTCCTACTTCCGGCACAAGTACGCCTCCGAACGGGCCTTCCGTACCTGCAACCTGCGGAAGAGCGCCGGTTTCGAGCTGGTGGCCCAGGGTGCGGACCCGCTGCCGCCCGCGGAAGACGCCACGGATTTCTACCGCATGGAACTCGTGAAGGACGGGCCGCGCGTGCGGTTCTCCATCAACGGACTGCCGCTGTTTGCGTGGCGGGACTCCTCGGACAAGGTCCTTGGCGGGGGCTACCTCGGGTTCCGGCAGATGGCACCGCTCCGGGCCGCCTACCGGGACCTCACGGTCGAGAAAATCTAGCCCTCGCCGCGAAAACCGGCCTTGCCGTCCGGTGCCGGTTCAGTACCCGGTGGGCATCCGCGGGGTGTACGCCCCCTCCAGCCGGCCCACCTGTTCTTCGGTGAGCTGGATGTCGAGGGCGGCGGCGGCATCGCTGAGGTGGCGGCTCTTGGTCGCTCCCACGATGGGGGCGGCCACGGAGGGGTTGCGCAGCACCCATGCCAGGGCCACCTGGGCCATGGGCACGCCCTGTTCCTGGGCGACGCGCTGCACGGCATCGGCGATGGGCTGGTCGTCATCGCTGAAGAACCGGCGCTGCATCGGATCCGTGTCCGCGCGCTTGGTGTGTTCGCCCCAGGGCCGGGCGAGCCGCCCCTTGGCAAGCGGGCTCCACGGGATGCTGCCCACGCCCTGGTCGGCCAGGAGCGGGAACATCTCGCGTTCCTCCTCCCGCTGCATGAGGCTGTACTGGTTTTGCATCGAGACAAACCTGGTCCAGCCGTGCAGGCTGGCGGTGTGCTGCATCTTGGCGAACTGCCACGCCCACATCGACGACGCTCCGATGTACCGTGCCTTGCCGGCCTTCACCACGTCGTGGAGGGCCTCCATCGTTTCCTCGATCGGCACCTCGGGATCGAAGCGATGGATCTGGTAGAGGTCCACGTAGTCCGTCCCGAGGCGGGACAACGACGCATCCACCTGTTCCATGACGGCTTTGCGCGACAGGCCGGATCCGCCCGGGCCGTCGTGCATCTTGAAATGCACCTTGGTGGCGAGCACCACGTCCTCCCGGCGGGTGTACTTCCTGATGGCGCGCCCGACGATTTCCTCGGAGCTGCCGAAACCGTAGACATTGGCGGTGTCCCAGAACGTGATGCCCAGCTCCACGGCCTGGCGGAAGACCGGCTCCGCTTCCGCGTCGCCGAGCGCCCATTCATTGAAGCCCTGGGACGTGTCGCCGAAACTCATGCAGCCCAGCGCGATGCGGCTGACTTTCAGGCCGGACTGGCCCAGTCGGGTGTACTCCATCGCTCAGCCCTCGATCCCGGTGCTGAGGCTGAGGTCCCGCCACTTGTCCAGTTCCGTGCGCTCCGCTTCGGCGACGGCGGCAAAGGCGTTGAACGCGTCCCTGCCGAGCACCATCAGCGACGGCGGGTTCGGACTTTCTGTGACGGCCAGGATGGCCTCCGCCGCCTTGGCAGGATCCCCCGGCTGGGTGCCGTGGACGGTGTCGTTCTCCTTGCGCCGTTTCCCGGCCGTCTCCGCGTAATCATCGATCGGCGTCGCCGACTGGGTGAGTGAGCGGCCGGCGAAGTCCGTGCGGAAGGCGCCCGGTTCAATGACGGTGACATTGATGCCGAGCGGCTGCAGTTCCTTGTGGAGGGATCCGGACAGGCCCTCCAGGGCCGCCTTGGTTGCCGAGTAGTAGCCCGATCCGGCAGGCGAGATGCGCGCTCCGATGGAGGAGATGTTCAGGATTGACCCGGCCCGCTTGGCTCGCATGTCCGGGAGGACTGCCTTGATCATGTCGACGGCGCCGAAAACGTTCGTGTCGAACAACTGCCGGATGTCGGCGTCGTCCGCTTCTTCCACGGCGGAGCGGTAGCAAGCGCCGTGTCGGGGTACGCAGCCGCGATGTCCTCAAGCGTGGCCGCGTTCCGGGCGGTGACGACGGCGTTGTGGCCGCGGGCGAGCACCGCCTGGGCGAGGGCACGGCCGAGTCCGGTGGAGCATCCTGTGATGAGCCATGCAGCCATGGGGGCGTTCCTTTCCTGGTGACTTCTGTCCATCCAACAGGCGCCGGTCCCGGCGCGGAAGGGCCTGCTGATACACGTACTCCCAGTGCCTCCCTCCCGCGTCAGGCAGCGGTGGCGGCCTCGGGGCCGGCGGTGCTTTGGCGCACCACAAGTTCCGGCGTGAAGATCACTGCCCGGTGCTTGGGCTTGTCGGATTCCAGTTCCTCGGCCAGCAGCTCGATGGCGGTCCGTCCGAGTGCTTCCGTGGGCTGCCGGATCGAGGACAGCGGCACCACGGCGGACACGGCGAAATCGATGTCGTCGTAGCCGATCAGGGCGATGTCCTCCGGGATCCGCAGCGTGCGCAGCATGGTGAGGGACTGCATCACGCCGAGCGCCAGCAGGTCGTTGGCGCAAAACACGCCGTCCGGAAGTTCCCCGGCGCTGCGGCGGGCCAGCTGGTCGCCCACGCCGCGGCCCGCCAGCACCGTTTGCCCTGCGGAATCCAGCACCTCCAATGACGCGTCCGGAACTTCGGCGACGGCGCGCTGCGCCCCCTGGAGGCGGTCAGCCACCTGGCGTATCGACGTCGGGCCTCCCACGAACGCCAGCCGACGGCGGCCGATGTCCAGCAGGTGCCGCGCCGCAAGGTAACCGCCGGCGTCGTCGTCGACGGAAACTGAACTGTACTTCGCCTCATCGGCGAGCCGGTCCACCAGGACCGTGGGCACGCCGCGTTCGCGGAGCTGGTCGAGCCGTTCGGTGACGTCGCCCACCGGCGAAATCAGCAGGCCCTGGACCCGCTGCTCCTGGAAGAGGTCGATGTAGTTCGACTCGCGTCCCGCGTCGTGCCCGCTGTCCCCGAGCAGGACGGCGCTTCCCTGCAGGGCGGCAGCATCCTCGGCGGCGCGGACCACGGACGTGAAGAAGGGGTTGCCGACATCGAGGACTATCAGGCCGATGGTGCGGCTGTGGCCGGCACGGAGCTGGCGGGCGGCGTCATTGCGTATGAAGCCGAGCTCGTCGATGGCCTGCAGAACCCGTTCCTTGGTCCGCTGCGACACCCGGTCCGGGTAGTTCAGGACATTGGACACCGTTCCCACCGCCACGCGGGCATGGTTCGCAACATCTTTGATGCTGGCTGACCGTGACATGTTTCTCCAAGCTCTCTCGTGCGGGGCGGCGGGTGCAACCGCCTGGATCAAACCCCCCGGCCCAATTGTCCGTGCCCGGCCCGTGTTCCCCGGCCAGCGAAACGGCATGCGGCCGGATGAACCCTTTTCATCCACTGACAATTGCTTGACACCTACTCGACTTCAAGAGTACTTTGAATCGTAACAATGAAACGATTCAAAGATTTGAAATTCAGGAGAGTCGCAGATGAGGGTGTGTTTTCGCTCCTCGGTCCAACCCGGACTGATCGATGAGTACAGGCGCCGGCACGCCGCCGTCTGGCCGGACATGCTCCGGGCCCTGAAGGATGCGGGCTGGCACAACTACTCGCTCTTCCTGGGCCCTGACGGGCTGCTGGTGGGCTACCTGGAATGCGACGATTTCGACGCCGTCCGGGCGCGGATGGCGCTCACCGAAGTCAACGCACGTTGGCAGGCCGAAATGGCCACATTGTTCGCTAACACGGACCAGGCCCCTGACGAAGGGTTCCTGGTCCTCGAAGAAGTCTTCAATCTTGACGATCAGCTTGCGGCGGCGGAGTCCACGACGAGCTGATCCACCCGGGCTCCAGCAGCGGGGCCGCAGCACCACCACCCCAAACCGCAGCACCACAAGACATCGGAAAGAACCATCATGAATGACGTAGCAACGGCGCTGGGCAGGCTCGGAGAGCTTGCCATCGAGGTCCCCTCGTGGGCCTATGGGAATTCAGGCACGCGCTTCAAGGTGTTCGGTACGCCGGGCACCCCGCGGACGGTGCTGGAGAAGATTGCGGACGCCGCGAAAGTGCACGAGCTCACGGGCCTGGCGCCCACCGTTGCGCTGCACATTCCGTGGGACAAGGTGGACGACTACGCCGTCCTGCGCGAGTACGCGGAAGGCCTCGGCGTGGGCCTTGGGACGATCAACTCGAACACCTTCCAGGATGACGAGTACAAGTTCGGTTCCCTGACGTCCTCCAACGAGTCCGTCCGCCGCCGGGCTATCGACCACCACCTGGAATGCATTGAGATCATGCACGCCACCGGCTCGAAGGACCTGAAGATCTGGCTGGCGGACGGCACCAACTACCCGGGCCAGGACGACATGCGCGGCCGCCAGGACCGGCTGGCGGATTCCCTGCAGGAGATCTACGCCGGCCTGGGCGGGGAGCAGCGCCTGGTGCTGGAGTACAAATTCTTCGAGCCGGCTTTCTACCACACCGACGTCCCGGACTGGGGCACCTCCTACGCCCAGACCCTGGCCCTGGGGGAGAAGGCGTTTGTGTGCCTGGACACCGGGCACCACGCTCCGGGCACGAATATCGAGTTCATCGTGATGCAGCTGCTGCGCCTGGGCAAGCTGGGTTCCTTTGACTTCAACTCGCGCTTCTACGCCGATGACGACCTGATTGTGGGTGCCGCGGATCCGTTCCAGCTGTTCCGCATCATGTACGAGGTCATCCGCGGCGGCGGCTTCGGCAAGTCCGCAGGAGAGAATGCAGGTGTGGCTTTGATGCTGGACCAGTGCCACAACCTGGAGGAGAAGATTCCGGGCCAGATCCGCTCGGTCCTGAACGTGCAGGAAATGACGGCGCGTGCCCTCATGGTGGACACCGCTGCCCTGGGCGAGGCCCAGCGGTCCGGGGATGTCCTGGCTGCGAACGCCGTGTTCAATGACGCGTTCTACACGGACGTCCGCCCGGCCCTGGCGCAGTGGCGTGAATCCCGCGGTCTGCCCGCGGACCCGATGGCCGCGTTCAAGACCAGCGGTTACCAGAAACAGATCAACGAGGACCGCGTCGGCGGCCAGCAAGCCGGATGGGGCGCATAAGAGCATGAGCAGCACGAACAAGACTGTTGAAGACCTGATTTCCCGTTCCAACCGCCTGGGTGCGGACAATCGGAACACCAACTTCGCCGGCGGCAACACCTCGGCGAAGGGCACCGAGAAGGACCCCGTCACGGGCGAGGACGTTCAGCTGCTTTGGGTCAAGGGCTCCGGCGGGGACCTCGGCACGCTAAAGGCCCAGAACCTCGCCGTGCTCCGCCTGGACCGGCTGAATGCCCTGAAGAACGTCTACCCGGGCGTTGAGCGTGAAGATGAGATGGTGGCCGCTTTTGATTACTGCCTGCACGGCAAGGGCGGCGCCGCGCCGTCGATCGACACCGCCATGCATGGCCTGGTGGACGCGGCCCATGTGGACCACCTGCACCCGGACTCCGGCATCGCGATCGCCACCGCCGTGGACGGCGAGGCCCTGACCACCAAGATCTTCGGCAACAAGGTGGTGTGGGTGCCCTGGCGCCGGCCCGGTTTCCAGCTTGGCCTGGACATCGCCGCGATCAAGGACGCCAATCCGCAGGCCATCGGCACCATCCTGGGCGGCCACGGCATCACCGCCTGGGGCGCCACCAGCGAAGAAGCAGAGCAGAACTCGCTTTGGATCATCGAGCAGGCCGAAAAGTTCATCGCGGAAAACGGCCGCCCGCAGCCCTTCGGTCCCAAGCTGCCCGGCTTCGGCGCGCTGCCGGAGGCCGAACGCCGCGCCAAGGCCGCCGCGCTGGCACCGGTCATCCGCGGGCTGGCGTCCACGGACAAGCCGCAGCTGGGGCACTTCAGTGATGACGCCGTCGTGCTGGACTTCCTGGAAGCCGCCGAGCACCCGAGGCTCGGGGCCCTGGGCACGTCCTGCCCGGACCACTTCCTGCGCACCAAGGTCAAGCCGCTGATCCTGGACCTGCCCGCGGACGCGTCCGTCGAGGACTCGATCGCCCGGCTGCAGGAGCTGCACGCCGACTACCGCGAGGACTACCAGGCCTACTACGACCGGCACGCTTCTCCGGATTCCCCGGCGCTGCGCGGCGCTGACCCGGCCATTGTGCTGGTCCCCGGGGTGGGCATGTTCTCCTTCGGTGCGAACAAGCAGACCGCCCGCGTTGCCGGCGAGTTCTACCTCAACGCCATCAACGTGATGCGCGGTGCCGAGACGATCTCCACCTACGCCCCGATCGAGGAATCCGAGAAGTTCCGGATCGAGTACTGGGCCCTGGAAGAAGCCAAGCTCGCCCGGATGCCCAAACCCAAGTCCCACGCCACCCGCATCGCGCTGGTGACCGGGGCCGCGTCCGGCATCGGCAAAGCCATCGCCACGCGCCTCGCCGCGGACGGCGCCTGCGTCGTCATCGCGGACCTGAACCTTGAGAACGCACAGGCCGTCGCCGCGGAACTGGGCGGCCCCGACGTCGCCATCGGCGTCCAGGCGGACGTGACCGACGAAGCCCAGATCGCCGCCGCCATCCAGGAAGCCGTGCTGTCCTTCGGCGGGCTGGACCTGGTGGTCAATAATGCCGGGCTGTCGATCTCCAAGCCGCTGCTGGAAACCACCGAGAAGGACTGGGACCTGCAGCACAACGTCATGGCCAAGGGCTCCTTCCTGGTGGCCAAGGCCGCTGCGAAGGTCATGATCGGCCAGGACATGGGCGGGGACATCATCTACATCTCCTCCAAGAACTCCGTGTTCGCCGGCCCGAACAACATCGCCTACTCCGCCACCAAGGCCGACCAGGCACACCAGGTCCGGCTCCTCGCAGCCGAACTGGGCGAATACGGCATCCGCGTCAACGGCATCAACCCCGACGGCGTGGTCCGCGGCTCCGGGATCTTCGCCGGCGGCTGGGGCGCCAAACGCGCCGCGGTCTACGGCGTGGACGAGCAGGAGCTGGGCAAGTATTACGCCCAGCGGACCCTGCTCAAGCGCGAAGTCCTGCCCGAGCACGTGGCCAACGCCGCCGCGGTGCTCACCAGCGCCGAACTGTCCCACACCACCGGCCTTCACATCCCCGTGGACGCCGGTGTGGCCGCCGCCTTCCTGCGATGAACAGCGTTCCACCAACCCAGGACACCGCTCCGGTCACGGTCGGGGCGGTGTCCGCCGCTCATCCCAGCGGGCGGGTCTTCGCCGCCGTCGACATCGGCGCCTCCTCCGGACGCGTCATCCTCGGACGGGTCTCCGGCGGCGCCGGCCCGGAAAGTGCCAAGCTGGAGACTGTTCACCGTTTCCCGAACGGCGTGGTGGAGTCCGACGGCGGCCTGCGCTGGGACTTCGACGCCCTGTTCGCTGAGGTGCTGGCCGGCCTGGCTGCCGCGGCCCGCGTCGCCGCGGAGCGCGGTGAAACCATCAGCAGCATCGGGATCGACACCTGGGCGGTGGACTACGGCCTGGTCAACGCGGCCGGGGAACTCACCGCGCAGCCGTTCAGCTACCGCGATGACCGCAGCCGGGCCGCCGTCGCGCCCGTGCACCAAAAACTGGACCCCGCCCGGCTCTACGCCACCACCGGGTTGCAGTTCCTGCAGTTCAACACGATCTACCAGCTCGCCAGCGAACCGGACCTGGAGGGGCTGCAGGCCCTGCTCATCCCGGACCTGATCGCGTTCCTGCTCACCGGGGTCCGCCGCACCGAGGCCACCAACGCCTCCACCACCGGGCTGTTCGACGCTGTCGCGGGGGAGTGGGCCACCGAATTCCTGGCAGCCCTGGGCCTGCGGAAGGACCTGTTCCCGCCGCTGATCCAGCCCGGCGAAACCATCGGCACCCTGCTGCCCGGCATCGCCGCCCGCACCGGCCTGGACCAGGCCACGAAGGTGGCGGCCGTCGGCTCACATGACACCGCCTCCGCCGTCGCCGCGGTCCCGGCCGGTGCAGCCGGCTCCGGGGCCGGGAACTTCGCCTACATCTCTTCCGGCACGTGGTCCCTCGTGGGTGTCGAGCTGAGCCACCCCGTGCTCACCGAGGCGAGCCGGCAGGCGAACTTCACCAACGAGCGCGGCGTGGACGGCACCATCCGGTACCTCCGCAATGTCGGCGGGCTCTGGCTGCTCAGCGAATGCCAGCGCACCTGGGCCCAGCAGGGATATACGGCGACACTGGACGAACTGCTGGCCGCGGCCGCTGCCCTGCCGTTCGGCGGGCCGCAGGTCAACGCCGATGATCCGTACTTCATCGCCCCGGACAACATGCCGGACCGGATCCGCGCGGCCGCCCGCAACACCGGCGCACTCCTCCCCGACAACCCCGCGGCGATCACCCGCTGCATCCTGGACAGCCTCGCCGCCGGCTACGCCCGGACCATCGCCGACGCCGAACGCCTCGCAGACGTGCCCGTGGACGTGGTGCACATCGTCGGGGGAGGCTCGCAGAACCGGCTGCTGTGCCAGCTCACCGCCGACGCCACCGGCAAACGCGTCATCGCCGGACCCGTGGAAGCCACCGCACTCGGCAACGTGCTGGTCCAGGCCCGGGCGGCGGGCGTGGTCACCGGCGGGCTCGCCGAGCTGCGGGCCCTGGTGCGTGGCTCGCAGCCGTTGGAAAGCTATCAGGCGGCGCTGGTCTGAGTCGCCGCAGTCCGATCTACAGCCCAGCAATTACAGAACCGGAATCCGATGCCCCTCTTCGACCTACCGCTTGAGCAGCTCCGAAACTACACGTCCGGCGCCGCCGCCCCGGCGGACCTTGACGCCTTCTGGGACCGCACTATCAGCGAGGCCCGCGAGTACCCGCTGGAGGTGGTGTTCGAGCCCGTGGACAACTACCTCACGGTGATCGACACCGTCGACGTCACGTTCGCGGGCTTCGGCGGTTCCCCGGTGAAGGCCTGGCTGCACCTGCCGGCGGACCGTTCGCCGGACGAGCCGCTTCCCGTCGTCGTGCAGTACGCGGGATATTCGGGCGGACGCGGGCTGTGCAACCAGGACACCAAGTGGGCGCAGGCCGGGTACGCGCACTTCATCATGGACACCCGGGGGCAGGGTTACGGCGGTCTGCTGGGGAACACCGCGGACCCGCACCCGTCCGCGGGCGGTGTGGCGCATGCGGGACTGATGACCCGCGGCGCTGGAAGCCGCGAGGACTACTACTATCGCCGGGTCTATGTGGACGCCTTCCGCGCGGTGGAAGCCGCGCAGGCCCATCCCGCCGTCGACCCCTCCCGGGTGGTGGTGGCGGGTGTCAGCCAGGGTGGCGGCATCACAGTTGCCGTGGCCGGGCTCGCGGCCGGAAGGCTCGACGGCGTGATCGCCGCACTGCCGGATGTTCCGTTCCTGCAGGACTTCCCCCGCGCCATCGACATCACACCGCGCGGGCCCTATCCGGAGATCGCCGCATTCCTGGCCCGCCACCGGGACCGTTATGAGGCAGTCCTTGCCGTGCTGAACTATTTCGACGGCGTCAACCTTGGCCGGGCAGCAACCGCGCCGGCGCTGTTCTCGGCCGCACAGGCGGACGACATCTGCCCGCCGTCCACCGTTTTTGCCAGCTTCAACGCCTACGGAACGGGCGCTGGAAACGAGGCGCCGGCCAAGGAGATCGAGGTGTACCGCTTCAACAACCATGAGGGCGGACAGGAGCACCAGTGGAACCGGCAGCTGCGGTACCTGCGCAAGCTGCTGGGCTGAGGGGACCGGGTTCCACCAGTCGCAGACCAGCGCGAACGGACACTTGAGGCCCCGCCGAAAGGGGCCCCACATGTCCGTTCGCGCGGGTTCGATTTGCGGACCCGGCGTCCCCGCGGTTATGGTCTTGGCTATGACTAACCGTTGGTATGCGTATTTTTCGTTGGCTCTGGAGGGGCCCGCGTCTAACTGACACGCATCCAACTTACCTTCAGAGCCAACAGGGCAGAGATCATTCTCTGCCCTTCGCCATTTCTCCGGCGGGTTCTGATCTGGGCCCGCTCCGCACCTCTTCCGGAACAGGACCCGCACCATGAGCACCGCAGCAGCCACCGAAACACAGCATTCCACGTCCAACCTGCGCGTCAGTGAATTCAAGCCGCTGCCGTCGCCCCAGGACATGATCGCGGAACTGCCGCTTGACTCCCGGGTGGCAGACGTCGTCGAACGCGGCCGGGACGAAGTCCGGGCCATCATGGACGGCGTGGACGACCGCCTGCTGGTCATCGTGGGCCCCTGCTCGATCCACGACCCCAAGGCAGGCCTGGAATACGCCCGCAGGCTGGTCAGCCAGGCGGAGAAGCACCGGGAAGACCTCCTGGTGGTCATGCGGACCTACTTCGAGAAGCCCCGCACCACGGTGGGCTGGAAGGGCCTCATCAACGATCCCCGGCTGGACGGCAGCCACGACATCGCCACCGGGCTGCGGGCGGCCCGCCAGTTCCTGAAGCAGGTCACCTCCCTGGGCCTTCCCACGGCCACGGAGTTCCTGGAGCCCATCAGCCCCCAGTACATGGCTGACCTCGTCTCCTGGGGAGCCATCGGTGCCCGCACCACCGAAAGCCAGATCCACCGCCAGTTGGCGTCCGGGCTGTCCATGCCCATCGGATTCAAGAACGGAACCGACGGCGACCTCCAGGTCGCCGTGGACGCCTGCAGCGCTGCCGCGGCGCCCCAGGCGTTCCTCGGGATCGACGGTGACGGCCGGGCGGCGCTCGTGGCCACGGCGGGCAACCCGGACACCCACGTGATCCTCCGCGGCGGCCGCAAGGGCCCCAACTACTCCGCGGCGGACGTCGAGGCGGCATCGGCAAAACTGGCCGCCAAGCAGCTCAACCCCAGGCTCATCGTGGACGCCAGCCACGCCAACAGCGGCAAGAGCCACCACCGCCAGGCCGAGGTTGCCCTGGAAATCGGCGCCCAGCTGGAAGACGGCGGAGCTGCAGCTTCGGTGATCGCCGGCGTCATGCTTGAGAGCTTCCTGGTGGGCGGGGCGCAGAACCTGGACGTGGCTGAGCACGCCTCCGGCACTGACGAGCTGGTCTACGGCCAGAGCGTAACGGACGCCTGCATGGAGTGGGACGTTACGGCTTCCGTGCTGGGCCAGCTGGCAGCATCCGCCCGCAAGCGCCGGAGCGCTCTGGCGGGCTGAATTCGCTGAGGGTTCATGGAAAATTGGTTACGCCGAATGACTTTCACTATGGCACCATCAGCCACTAGAGTAACTAACACAGGGTAGGTTGATGGCTCAGCATCGGCACACCGCAATGGGGTTTCAATGGGGTTGCCTTTATCAGCTGTCAACAAAGGAATAAGGGAAATGTCCGCAGAGTCGAACTTCTCGAACGCTCAGTTCCTGACTGTGGCCGAAGTGGCCGAGCGCATGCGTGTTTCCAAAATGACCGTGTATCGCCTTGTTCACTCCGGAGAGATGCCTGCCGTCCGTTTCGGCCGGTCCTTCCGGGTGCCGGAGTCCGCCGTCGAACAGTACGTCAAGGGTGCTGTTGTGGAAGGCCAGTCGGACACGGCGTAAGCTCCCTCGAACCCGCCGTATGGCCGCCCCAAGGTGCGCAGCCAGGCGGTCGGTCAGTGAGTCCGCCGGATAAGCGGTACCCTGTTAGGGAACGTTTTTCGTTATTGTAAGAATCTGTTTGTTGTTTAGTCTGTTGCCTAGTCCACGGACCTCTTCCATCAGACAGGTACTCCATCTAGTTTGTAAGGAACTTTCGTGGGTTCAGTTATTAAGAAGCGTCGCAAGCGTATGGCCAAGAAGAAGCACCGCAAGTTGCTTCGTAAGACCCGCCACCAGCGCCGTAACAAGAAGTAGAGATACTTCCTACAGCGTGAGATGCCCGTTGCCTTTGGCAGCGGGCATTTTTCTTTTGCGGGAAGCCGCCGGCAGCAGCGCCCGGCGCGCCACTCTGTAGTGAGTTAGACCGTGGGGCCGCGGAAGCGGGTGAAGCCCCTCCAGAGTCCGTAGACAGCCCCGCCAACCGTGGCGGCCTTGAGGCCAAGCGTGGCGGCACGTCGTCCGGAGCGGAAGTCGTAGACCGGCCAGTTGTTTTCGCGCGCATGGCGGCGGAGGCGGGCATCAGGGTTGATGGCCACGGGATGGCCCACCATGCTCAGCAGCGGAATGTCATTGTGGGAATCGCTGTAGGCCCAGCAGCGCTTGAGATCCAGGTCCTCCGCGTCCGCGATGCCCTGGACAGCCACCGCCTTGGCCTGGCCATGCAGGATGTCACCCACCAGCCGCCCGGTGTACGCGCCGTCCTTGATTTCGCCCACGGTTCCCAGTGCGCCGCTCAGGCCCAGCCGGGTGGAAATCACCGTGGCCACCTCGATGGGGGTCGCCGTCACCAGCCACACCATGCGGCCCACCCGGAGGTGCTGCTGGGCCAATGCCTTGGCGCCCGGCCAGATCCTGGACTCGATCATCTCATCGAAGACTTCTTCGCCGAGGGCTTTGATGTCTTCCACGGTGATGCCGGCCGCCAGCGTCAGGGCCGAATCGCGGACCGCGTGGACGTCGTCCATGTTCTCGCCGCGGAGGACGAACTTGAACTGCTTCCAGGCCATCCCGGCCGCCTGCGGCAGCGTGAAGGCGCCGCGCTGGTGCATTTTCCGGGCCACATGAAACAGGCTGGCGCCCTTCATGAGGGTGTTGTCGACGTCGAAGAAGGCGGCCTCGCCGTGCTGCAACGCACCGGCCGGCTGCCGGATCACGGCGACGTACTTCTCCTCGGGCATGACTCGAGTCTAGTCAATGGGCAATGTCCGTGTTGTCGCGGCGCGACTATCCTGCCGTCGCGGCGGGGCGGCAGCCCGGGCTACGGTTGATGCATGGCACATCCCGACGTCGTCCTCATCACCAAAACTGACTGCCACCTCTGCGACGCGGCGCGCGACGCCGTCGGACGGGTCACGGCCGCATTGGGACTCGAGTGGACGGAACAACTGGTGGACAACCTGCCGGAGCTCCGCGAGCGGTATGCCGAGGAGATTCCCGTGGTCCTGGTGGACGGGGTCCAGCGCGACTTCTGGAAGATTGACGAAACCCGCCTGGAACGGATCCTTCGACAGGCAGCGGCCAAGTAGGCTTGGCTACTCCTGCTTTGTTGGCATTACGGACGGGGCTCTAGAGTGGACTCACAACGCGACGCAATGGAGCAGATAGTGACTTCGCTGGATTCATCCCCCGAGGCCGTCCATGGGGAAAGCGGAACTGCGGCCAAGCAGATTCCGCCCGCGGCCGTGGCCCGGCTGACCATCTATTTGCGTGCCCTCACCACAATGCTGGCGGAAGGCGTAGAGCGCGTCTCCTCTGAATCCCTTGCGGAAGCCTCCGGCGTGAGTTCGTCCACCCTCCGCAAGGACCTCTCCCACGTCGGGTCGTACGGCACCCGCGGCGTCGGCTACGAAGTGCAGTACCTGAGCCGCCATATCTCAGCCGCGCTTGGGCTCACCAGGGACTGGAAAGTGGCCATCGTGGGCGCCGGCAACCTCGGCAAGGCCTTGGCACGGTACGGCGGATTTGAGTCGCGGGGATTCGACGTCGTGGCCATTTTCGACGCCGACCAGATGGTGGTGGGCAATGAGGTTGGCTGGCTGCGCGTCAGCGACGTCGCAGACCTGGAACCGGTGCTCCAGCGGACCGGCGCCAACATGGTGGTGCTGGCACTGCCTGCCGCCGTGGCCCAGGGTGTGTGCGACCGCGTCATCGCCGCCGGTGTGCGGAGCATCCTCAGTTTCGCCCCGGTAATGCTGCAGGTGCCGGCGGGCGTCAACCTGCGAAAGGTGGACATGGCCACCGAGCTGCAGATCCTGGCCTACCACGCCCAGCGGACGCAGATTCCGGAGGACGGCGAGTAAGCCCGCCGCTCCCGTGCTGCCGGCGGTCGCTGTGCGGCCGTGCGGCCGTAGGCGGCCGCACTGTTGTTAGCGGCCGTAGGGGTAGCCGGGCTGACCGTAAGGCCCAGCGAACGGGTGGTACTTCCGGAAATACGGCGCTGAGCCGGGGAGGTACAGGAGCACCATCGCGGCAACCCCGGCAAGGATGGACGGCGTTCCCGGTCCGTTCTCGAAGATTCCCAGCAGGGAAAAGGCGGCCAAGATAGTGCCGAGAATGCGGGCCCAGTTCCGGCCCTTCCGGATTTTGAAGGCCACGAGCGCATAAAGCAGGACGCCGACAGCGGCAATCAGCGCCACCATTCCCACGATGATGCCCTTGAGGGCTTCGAAATCGACTTCGGCGCCGCTGGTTGCCAGCCTCGCTTCCATCTGTCTGCGCAGGGCAGGGTCATCGAGGGAACCCATGGAGAAGAAGATCGAACCCACCCAGAAGAGGCAGGCGAGGACCAACAGCCAGAATGAGGCGTTCACCAGCGGGGGAGTGGCACGGCCTGAGTTCCCCTGCTGCGGCAGTTCAGAGGGGTAAGCGAGGTACTGCTGTTGCCCGAACTGCTGCGGCTGTGCAAACTGCTGCTGTGCATCCTGCGGCTGCCCGTACTGGGGTGCCTGCCCGGATTGAGGCGGCTGCCCGTACTGCGGCTGCCCGTACTGGGGTGCCTGGGCGTATTGCGGCTGCCCGTACTGGGGTGCCTGGGCGTATTGCGGCGCCTGCGCGTACTGCGGCGGCTGCTGGCCGTATTGACCGCCGGCTGCGGAATCGTTGGAGGGCGACGGCGGGATGGACGGAATGCTCATTATTGATCCTTTGCAACTCGATTACTCAGTAATCTCAACCGGGATCAGCCACATCATCCTGCCCCCCAGTGTGATTTTGCTAACACGGTACCGCGCGCAGGGGCGTTCTGGGCATAGTTTGCAGCTCAATTTCGGCTCAAGAGATTGCCGGGCAACCGCAAAGGGCGCGGACTCCGGCGGCCGGCGACTGAATTCGCCTGGTCGAGCCAAAATCCACGCCCTCCGGGTGCGGAACTGAGATGCTTCGGTTTGGTGCTTTTGCCTACAGGTCGGGACTAGCGGCCGTAGGGGTTGCCCGGCTGGGAGTAGGGGCCCCCGAAAGGCTGCTGCTTCTGGAAGTAAGGTGCGGACGCCGGGAGGTACAGCATCACGATCGCCACGATGCCCAGCAGGCCCGAGAGGGTTCCGAGGCTGAGCGGGAACAGGCTGAAGATTGACAGGGCGGCCAGGACGGTGCCCAGGATGCGGGCCCAGTTCTTGCCCTTGCGCACGTTGAACGCCACCAACGCGTACAGGCCGGCACCGACGAGGCCGACCACCACCATCATGCCGATGATCAGGCCCTTGATCGACTCGAAGTCGACGTCCGCGCCGCTTGTCCGCATCTGCTCCTCGAACGTGCTGCGCATGGCCGGATCATCGAGCGCGGGAATGGCGATCAGAAGGGAGACCAGCCATAGGGCGCCCGCTGCAACGATCATCCAGAACGCGTTGTTGACCATTTTTGGAACCCCGCCGGCTGCTACACCCTGCGGCTGCTCGGACGGGTACTGGGCGTAGGGGGACTGGCCGTACTGCTGCGGCGCCTGCCCGTATGGCTGCTGCCCGTACTGGGGAGCAGGGGGCTGCTGCCCGTACTGCTGCTGCCCGTACTGGGGGGCGTTCTGTCCGTATTGCGGAGCGGCCGGGGGCTGCTGCCCGTACTGGGGGGCGTTCTGTCCGTATTGCGGAGCGGCCGGGGGCTGCTGCCCGTGCTGCTGCTGGCCGTATTGCGGTGCGTTCTGTCCGTATTGCGGAGCCGCGGGGGACTGCTGCCCGTACTGGGGGGCGTTCTGTCCCTGCTGCGGAGCGTCGGGGCCGGGCTTGCCGTTTTCAGGTTCGTTCTGGCTGGGCGGGTTGGCTGGCGGGGTGCTCATAGTTGGTCCTTTGCGGGTCGACTACTGACTAATCAGGTACCGGGATCAGTAAACGGTTCCCTGCCCCCAGCATGGTTTGGTTCCACCGTACCGCGCTCCGGCCGCCCGGTGGATCATTCCGAAGAGGTATTCTGGCCGGTCGGGTCTGGCGGCTTCGTTGCACGAGGAACCGGTGCCGAACCATCCGGATTAAACACAGCGCCCCGCTCCGTCGCGGGGACGGAGCGGGGCGCTGGGGTGGTGCAGTACTCCCGGTACTGCTACTGCCGGTAACTACAAGGCAGGGTAATTACGCGGCGGGTGCGATGAAGGCGAGCTCGAGGTTGATGCCAACCTTGTCGCTGACCAGCACGCCGCCGGCTTCGAGGACGGCGTTCCAGGTCAGGCCGAAGTCCTTGCGGCTGATGGTGGTTTCAGCGGTGAGGCCTGCGCGGGTGTTGCCGAACGGATCCACAGCCACACCGTGGAGCTCGGTTTCGAGAGCCACCGGGCGGGTGACACCCTTGATGGTCAGGTCGCCCTGGAGCTCGTAGGCGTCGCCCTTGGGAACGATCGCGTTGGAGACGAAGGAGATCTCCGGGAACTTCTCCACATCGAAGAAATCTTCGCCGCGGACGTGGCCGTCGCGGTTGACGTCGCCGGAGTCGAAGCTGGCGGTCTGGATGGTGGCGTTGACCTTGGAGTCGGCAACGTTCTCGGAGAGGTCCAGCGTTGCTGCGGCGTCAGTGAACTTGCCGCGGACCTTGCTGATGCCGGCGTGGCGGACAGTGAAGCCGATTTCGCTGTGCGAGTTGTCGAGGGTCCAGGTGCCGGTGGTGACGTTAGCGGGCAGTGCCATGGTGGTGCTCCTTGTGTTCTGTGGTGGAAAGTCTCTTGCGGAAGGACATCTGATCGCCAGCAAAAACTTCCTTGGTTGAAGTCTCAACTAACTGCTTCACCCAGTATAAACATGCATTTGCATCTTTTATTCCAATCCCGGGGAACATTTTTCAAAACTTCTGAGTTCTACTTCCTGTAGAAGATTTCAGATCGTCCGACATCTTTGAGAAACTGGTAAACATGCCCCAAGCCACTGTTCATCTTCTTCGCCATGGCGAGGTCCACAATCCGGACGGCGTCCTGTACGGACGGCTGCCGGAATTCCACCTCTCCGATCTCGGGCAGCAGATGGCCAAGACCCTCGCGGTGCACTTCAGTGACCGCGCAGCCGGCGGGGCCAACATCGTGCACCTGGTGGCGTCACCGCTCACCCGCGCGCAGGAAACAGCCCTCCCCATATCGGAAGCGCTGAACCTTGAGATCCACACCGAGGCGCGCATTATCGAAGCTGAGAACCACTTTGAAGGCCTCAAGGTCAACAAGGCCGAGCTCCGCAAGCCAAAGCACTGGCTGTACCTGCGCAACCCCTTCGTGCCGTCCTGGGGTGAGCCGTACAAGAACCAGGCCGCCCGCGTCATCGCGGCGGTGCAGGACGCGCGCCGTCGTGCCATTGAGCTGGGCGGGGAGGGCGCCGAGGCCATCCTGGTCAGCCACCAGCTCCCCATCTGGTCTACCCGCCTGAGCGCCGAGGGCAAGCCCCTCTGGCATGATCCGCGCAAGCGCGAATGCACGCTCACGTCCATCACGTCGCTGGTGTTCGACGACGACGGCACGCTCCTGCGCGTTGAGTACAGCGAGCCTGCTGCCGCACTTCTGCCCGGCGCCTCGAACACTCCGGGGGCCTGAGCGTGGCCGGATTCAAGTTCACCAAGGCAGTTGGCGCACGCCATGAAATGACGAACGCGGCGTCGCGCCGCAGCGTTTTGGCAGCGGGGGGCCTCGGCCTGGCCGCCCTTACCCTGGGGCTTTCCGCGTGCGCCCAGGAGGACGCCCTGGCCAAGCAGGCCAAGGCCGGAGACAACAAGAACTACGTGGCCGGGGACGGCTCGGTGACCGAGTTTGCCGCCGCAGACCGCAAATCCGCCGTCAGCATCAAGGGCACGCTGTTCAACGGCACCACCGTGGAGCCCGCTGACTTCGTCGGCAAAGTCACGGTCCTCAACTTCTGGTTCGCCGCCTGCGCACCGTGCCGCGTCGAAGCGCCCTCGCTCGAAGCCCTCCACCAGGAGTTCAAGGAGCAGGGCGTGCAGTTCTACGGCGTGAACCTCCGCGATGAAAAGGCCGCCGCCGAGGCGTTCGACAAGACCTTCAACCTGACCTACCCCAGCTTCCATGACAAGGACGGCGGCGTGCTTCTGGCCGTCTCCGGGCTGGTTCCCCCGGGTGCTGTGCCCACCACGCTGGTGCTGGACAAGCAGGGCCGGGTTGCCTCCCGTGTCCTGGGTGAAATCCAAAAGGGCACGCTCAAAGCCCTCATAGCCGCCGCCGTGGCAGAGTAACGGCGGCGCCCCCACCGTGAACAGCCCCTTCGCCGAAGCCATCCTGAGCGGTTCCCTGCTGCTCGCCATCCCCGTGGCGTTGCTCGCCGGACTCGTGTCTTTCCTCTCGCCGTGCGTCCTGCCGCTGGTGCCCGGATACCTGGGCTATGTCACCGGACTGACCGGCGTGGACCTGGAGAAGCAGAAACGCGGCCGGATGCTTGCCGGAATCGGCCTGTTCGTGCTCGGCTTCTCGGTGATCTTCGTCCTGCTGGGCGGCGCGTTCGGCCAGTTGGGATCCATGATCAGCGGCGGCCAGAACGCCTGGATCACCCAGGTGCTGGGCATCCTGGTGATCATCATGGGCGTGGTGTTCATGGGCGGATTCGGCTGGCTGCAGCGGGACGCCAAGATCCACGCCAAACCGCCGGCCGGGCTGTGGGGTGCACCGTTGCTGGGCATCACCTTCGGACTGGGGTGGGCGCCGTGCATCGGCCCCACCTACTCCGCCGTCCAACTGCTGAGCATGTCCGGAGGGTCCTCGGCTGCCAAGGGCGCGTTCCTGGCCTTTGTCTACAGCCTGGGACTGGGTATCCCGTTCCTGCTGATTGCGCTGGCCGTCCGCCGCGGTGTCGGCGTGATGTCCTTCTTCCGCAAGCACCGCCTCGCCATCCAGCGGATCGGCGGCGGAATCCTGGTGGTCCTGGGCCTCCTGATGGCCAGCGGTGTATGGGGCGCCTGGGTGTCCGGGCTGCAGTACTGGTTCCAAACCGATGTGAAATTGCCGATCTGATGAGCGAGCGAGTGAACGACAAGAACAAGCCAGCACCCGTGGACGAATCAGCGGAGAACCAAGCAGAGACCACTGCCGGAAAATCAGGCGCGGACAATAACGCGGCCACTCCCGTGGCCAAAGCCAAGGCGGAAGCTGCGCTGCCGGCGCTGGGGCTCAAAGGCATGCTGCGGTGGGCCTGGACCCAGCTGACCAGCATGCGCACCGCGCTGTTCCTGCTGCTCCTGCTCGCTGTTGCCGCCGTGCCCGGATCGCTGTTCCCGCAGCGCCCCGCGAACCCGTCGATCGTCACCCAGTACATCGCGGACAACCCGGACTACGGCAAGATCCTGGACTCCCTCCAGCTCTACGACGTGTACTCCTCGGCGTGGTTCTCGGCCATCTACATCCTGCTGTTCATTTCACTGATCGGCTGCGTGGTTCCCCGCGCGATCGCCCACTACAAGGCGATGCGCTCCCAGCCCCCGCGCACCCCGGCGCGGCTTTCCCGCCTGCCCGAGTACGGCACGCTGGTGATCCCCGCGGACGCCGGGATCCCGGCGTCGCGCGCCATTGCGGACGCCGCCGCGAAGCTGAGGAAACGCGGTTACCGCGTTGATGTCAGGGACGACGACGGCGCGCGGCCCTCTTTGGGGGCCGAGCGCGGCTTCCTGAAGGAGGTGGGGAACCTGGTGTTCCACACGTCGCTGATCGGGGTGCTGGTCTCCGTGGCGGCCGGCGGCCTGTTCGGGTACAGCGGGCAGCGGATCCTGGTGGAGGGCGACACCTTCGTGAACACCCTGGTGGGCTACGACCAGTTCACCCCGGGCACCAACTTCCAGAGCAGCCAGCTCCAGCCCTACTCCATTCAGCTGGACAAGTTCCAGATCACCTTCGACCGCGAATCGCAGGGCAAGTTCGGCCAGCCCATCGACTTCAAAGCCGACGTGACCACGCGGGAAACACCGGACGCACCGGCGGAGCAGCAGGTCCTGAAGGTCAACGATCCCGTCAGCCTGGGCGGCACCAGCATCTACCTCACCGGCAACGGCTACGCCCCCGTGGTGACCATCCGCGACGGCGCCGGCAACGTCGCCATGCAGGGCCCGGTGGTGGCGAAGCTGCAGGGCGACAACTACTACTCCTCCGTGGTGATCAAGGTTCCCGATGCGAAGCCGGACCAGCTCGGCTTCGCAGGCTTCTTCCTGCCCACCGCGTTCGTCACCGAGGAAGGCGTCTCCTTCAGCGGGGACCCGGAGCTGATCAATCCGCAGCTCACCCTGAACTCGTACTTCGGCGACCTCGGCCTGGACGCGGGCTCCCCGCAGAACGTCTTCGAGCTCGATGTCAAGAAGCTCACGCCGCTCAACGCCCGGAACCTCGACGCCGGCGGCATCACCCTGGCTCCCGGCAGCACCTACACGCTCCCGGACGGCAAGGGCTCCATCAGCTTCGACGGGGTGAAGCGCTACATCGGCGTGGACATCCACCACAACCCGGGCCAGCTCTACGCCCTGATCTTCGCCCTGCTCGCTGTGGCCGGACTGGTGACGTCCCTCTACGTGAACCGCCGCCGGGTCTGGGTACGTACGGGCACCCACCCCGACGGCCGCACCATGGTGGAGTACGGACTCCTGGCCCGCGGCGAAGACCACCGGCTCGCGGCGGAAGCGCAGACGATCCGCGGACTGCTGACGGAGGAATGGGGCCTGGACGCCCAGGACGACGACTCCCAGAAAGTTACCAGCGGGCAGGTGGATAATGACCCGTCGGAGGACGTCCCGGCGGATCGCGGCAACAGCGGCCGCAGCGGTGACTCTACAGAATTGCGCACAGACGACTTCATCCAGTCAACAGCAGGCTCATCCGAGTCGAAGAAGGACCAGTAATGCTCCCCATCAACGAAACAATGGGCCAGTACAGCGAGCTCTTTATGCTGCTGGCTGCCGGTACGTACACGGTTGCCTTTATCGCCTTCGCCTGGGACCTGGCCAAGAGCAGCAAGGCGCTCCGGGCTGTGGACCTTAAGGCTGCGGCCGCAGCGCAGGCAACTGCAACAGCCAAGGTTCCGGTGGGAGCCGGCGTCGGCACCGGCGGTGCTGTCGACCGTGCTGCTGTTGACCGTGCTGACTCGGACGTCAGCGGGCCGGCCGGCCGTGCCGAGCGGCCGTCGTCGTCCACTGGCCGTGCGTCCGCCGGTGCCGTAGCAGGCGCGGGGCAGACCGCCGACGCCGGAATGCGCTACGCCGCCGAACGCCGCGTTCCCGCCCGCGTTGCGGTTGCCCTGACGGTGCTGGGCGCCGTGATCCACGGCGCCGGGGTGATCACCCGTGCCCTCGGTGCAGGCCGGGTGCCGTGGGGCAACATGTACGAGTTCCTCACCACAGGCGCGTTCGTGGCCGTGGCGGTCTTCCTGCTGGTGCTGATCCGCCGCGACCTCCGGTTCCTGGGCACGTTCGTGATCGGCCTGGCCATCATCATGCTGGTTGCGGCATCCGTGGCCTACTGGACGCCCGTTGGACACCTGGTGCCGGCACTGCAGAGCTACTGGCTGATCATCCACGTGTCCATCGCGGTGCTGTCCTCCGCGCTGTTCACGCTGACGTTCGCGATGTCCGCCCTGCAGCTGGTGCAGTCGCACCGGCAGAAGGCCATCGCGGCAGGCGGCGCGGACAAGCTGGGCTTCATGCGCCTGGTGCCGTCCGCCCTCAGCCTGGAAAACCTCTCCTACCGCATCAACGCGATCGCCTTTGTGGGCTGGACCTTCACCCTGATGTTCGGCGCCATCTGGGCCGAGAAAGCCTGGGGCCGCTTCTGGGGCTGGGACACCAAGGAAGTCTGGACGTTCGTGATCTGGGTGGTTTACGCCGGCTACCTGCATGCCCGCGCCACCCGGGGCTGGACCGGCACCCGGGCCGCCTGGCTGTCGATTGTGGGCTACCTCTGCGTGATCTTCAACTTCACCATCGTGAACCAGTTCTTCAACGGCCTGCACTCCTACTCGGGGCTGTAAGGGTCGGGGTCCGGCAGGCCCGGCCCCCCGTGTTCCTGCGCCGCGTTCTTGCGCACCCTTTGCCACTTTTGGCCGCTAAGCCACGCGCTTAGCGGCCAAAAGTGTCAAAGGGCCGAGGTGCAGCGCCAGTTCAACGACGACGGCGGGCTGGTGCCGCTGCCCAGCCACGCTCAACGAGCGCTTTGCGGACGCGGGTAACGGCACGGGGCTCCATGCCGGGCACCAGCGGGTCGAGGTCCAGCTGGGTCAGCACCACTACCCGCCAGCCCGCTTCCTTGGCGTCCTCGTCACGGAAGATGTCGCTGCGGCGTTGGGCGGCCGATGCGTGATGGCCGCCGTCGTACTGGATCGCCACCATCTCGCGCTCATAGGACATGTCGGGATCCTGGATCCAGCGGCCGGTCTCGTCGAACATCGGCAGGTTGATGGCAGGCTCGGGAAGGCCGTACCGGCGCAACAGCAGCCTGACCTCCGACTCCTTCGGGGAATCGGTATGTGCCCGCATCAGGGCCCGGGCCCGCATGGACTTGCGGTAACCCGGCTTGCCCGCCTTGGCGGCCAGGAAGCTGTCCAGTTCGGCCAGCGTGGAGAGGGGATTCCGGCGTCGCAGCAGGAAATCGCCGGCGATCACCAAGTCATCGAGGCCAAGTATTCCGGCAAGGTCGAACCACGTCCGCAGCGGGGAGGTGCATTGCACATGCCGGCCCGGAGTGATTTCTGCAGGTTCCAGGTCCAGTTGGTGCCCCGCCACACCCTTGCGCCGCAGGGCGCGCCGGCCGGCCGGGCAGGTCAGATGGAGCACCTCGTTGTTTTGCCAAACCAGGGGCAGGGGAAATCCCCAGAGCAGGGCTGCCGAGAGATGGCTGACAACAGCTCCCGTCACCGCGCCGACAGCAGCGGCGCGGAGCAGCAGGGTTGCCTCGGCCGCGGCTGAAACCCTCGCTCCGGTACAGGGCCGCACCAGGTCGCGTGCCCGCAGGCGGCGCGGGGTGAGGCCTGCAGACCGGGCCTGCTCCAGTGTGAAGGGCCCGCGGCGAAGGTCATCGGGGAGCTCGGAGGGAGGGCGCATACGAGCATTGTGCCCCGGCGCAATGAGGGCAGAGGGGTTATCCACAGTCGGAGGTCGATGTGGAGGACAAGTGAGGGCCCGTGACGTTTGGTGCGGACGCTACCGCGTGCAGCCTCCCGGACGCGGCCGGTTGACACTTTTCGCCGCTCTGGACGGGCTATAGCGGCTCAAACCGGCAAATGGGTGCGGTTGGCGCGCGGCCCGACGGCTCCTGGGCCCGTGGTCCGTTCAAGCGTTCAAGGGCCGCCGAGCGAGCCTACTTGACCTCGTCCGTGCCGTGGGAGTCGGTCTCGGGGTGGTGCGATTCCTCGGTGTGCTTGTCGCCCCGCTGGCTGCCGTTCGACTTTCCCTTGCCCTCAGCGCCGTTCGTGCCGGAGGCGCCGCCGTTGGCCTTGCGTTCCTTGGCCTGCAGGTCCTCCTTGAGCTTCCTGAGGCGGTCCGCTTCGGCCTGGTTGCGGCGGCGGAGTTCAAGGTTGCGCAGGAAATCGGGGTCGTCATCCGGTGCCGTGGTACGAGTGTAGGCCTGCGGGGCGGTGCGGTCCTTGCGCGGCCGACCGATGATGAACCACAGCGCCGCACCCACCACAGGCAGCACAACAACCACTACCATCCAGGCAGTCTTGGAGATGCCCCTGGTGAGGTTCCTATCAGTGCGGATCACGTCCACGATGCCATAGACGTATATGGCTAGAACGGCGACGGCGACCAATACTCGGGGCATACCACCAGTCTACCGTCAGGAAGCTTTGGCGGGGGTGCGGGCGGCGGACGGCTAAACTTGGACTGTGGCCTTTATGAAATACACCCTGATCCGCCTGGCGCTGTTTGTGCCGCTGTTCGCACTGTTCAGCTTCCTTCAAATCGGAATGCTGCTCTCCGCGGTCTGCGCCGGCCTGATCGCTTTCGCCATCAGCTACCTGTTCTTCCAGAAGCAGCGCGACGCCGCCACCGCCACCCTGCATGAGCGGTTCTCCGGCCGGGCCAAGCCCATCCGGACTGCCGGCGAGGTTGAAGACGCCGACGCCGAGGACAGCCTGGTGGACGCCAACCCGGACATCACCGTCCGCTCAGAGGTTCCCCGTACCGAAGCCCCCCGCACCGAAGTTCCGCGCAAGGAATCCTGACCCTTACAGCCCGTGCTTTACAGCCCGTGGCTCAGCACAAGCCCCAGGGAGAACAGCACGCTGTAGCCCAGGTTGATCAGGCCCGTCTGCTTGAGGACGGGGATGAGGCTCTTGCGCTTGCGTCCGTTGATCATCAGCCATGACGGCATCAGGCTGGCGGGAATCAGCAGCAGCACGATCAGCATCCACGGGCGTGCCGGTGCCAGGACGATGACCAGCAGGATGGCGACGGCGAGCATCAGGACGTAGCTTTCACGGGCGTGCTTGTCGCCCAGCCGCACGGCCAGCGTCTTCTTTCCGGCCTGGATGTCGGTGGGGATGTCACGGACGTTGTTTGCCATCAGGAGGGCGCAGGCGATCAGCCCGGTCCCGATCGCGCCGATGACGGCAGGCAGGCTGATCTGCCCGGCCTGGGTGTAGGTGGTGCCGAGGGTGGCCACCAGGCCGAAGAATACGAACACGAAGACGTCGCCCAGGCCCATGTAGCCGTAGGGGTTCTTCCCGCCGGTGTACCCCCACGCGGCCAGGACGCAGCCCAGGCCCACCAACACCAGCCACCACGCCTGGGTGATGACCACCAGGACCAGGCCGAACAGCATGGCCAGCCCGAAGGCGCCGAACGCGGCCCGCTTGACCATCTCCGGTTTGGCGGCGCCTGAGCCCACCAGCCGGAGCGGTCCCACGCGGTCCTCGTCCGTGCCCCGGATGCCGTCCGAGTAGTCGTTGGCATAGTTCACGCCGACCTGCAGCAGCAAGGCCACCATGGCGGCAAGGACGGCGTTGAGCGGCTTGAAAGCGTCCATCTCGAAGGCTGCGGCCGTGCCGATCAGGACCGGTGCGATGGCAGCCGGCAGGGTGCGCGGTCGGGCGCCTTGGATCCATTGTGCGGCTGTAGCCACGGTCAGTACTCCGATTGGTTCGTTGTGCGGGTCAGCTTGGTGCGGGCGTGCGAAGAGCTTCTCTATTTTCCCTGATGCAGGGCGTCCAGCCGAACAGTCATGCCCAGCCTGTCGGGTTTGCCGTTGGGAAGCATCATCAGTTCGCCGGCCGCGAGGACGGTTTTAGGCGCCAGGGCACCCAAAGCATCGTGCCGGCGCGCGGTGAAGCCTTCGAGGCCGGCAGGGGAGCTGTCCGCCACGGCAACGTAGGCTGCCACGGCCTGGCCCCATTCCTCGGACGGGACGCCGGCCACAAAAGCCGCCAGCACGCCGTCGAGCTTTTCCAGCTCGGCCTGCACGTGCGTGGCCGAAACCTTTACGCCTCCGGTGATGATGACGTCGTCGGCCCGGCCCAGGACGGTGAGCTTCCCGGTGGCGTCGATGGAGCCGAGGTCGCTGGTGCGGTACCAGCGCACGCCGTCCTCCTCGAAGAAGGCGTCGGCAGTGAGTCGGGGCTCGTCGAGGTAGCCGGCCGCCAGGGTGGGTCCGCCCAGCAGGATCCTGCCGTCCCCGTCCACACGGGCCAGCACGTCCTCGAGCGGGAAACCGTCGTACACGCAGCCGCCGCAGGTCTCGGCTGAGCCGTACGTGGTGATCACGCGTGCGCCGGCGTCGCGGGCCGCGGCCAGCAGTTCGGGCGAGGCGGGGCCGCCGCCGAGCAGGATGCCGTTGAACCGGCGGAGCACGGCAAGCGTCTCCGCCGACGGCGAGTCCAGCAGCCGCTGCAGCTGGGTGGGCACCAGCGAGGTGAAGCGGATCTTGTCCGTGAGCTCCAGGGCGGCCGCGGTGAAGGCCTCCGGCGTGAAGCCGCCGGACAGGTCCATGGCCCACGGCCGGGTGCCGGCGAACAGGGAGCGCACCAGGACCTGCACCCCGGCCACGTACTGCAGGGGGAGGGCGAGCAGCCACTGGCCCTCGCCCTTGAGCGCGAAGGCGGTGGCCACGGAGGACGCCGCCAGGGCGTCAACCGTGAGGACCGTCGCCTTGGGCGCACCCGTGGAACCGGACGTGCGCACCACCACGGCAGCATCCTCGAACCCCGGCGTTTCCACGGCGGAGACCACAACGTTCCCGTCGGGGCCGGCGGAAAGTTCGACGGCGGGACCCTCACCGTGGAGGGCGTCCGCCAGCGCCTTCAGGGCAGGCTCGATGTTCGGGGGCTGGGAAGTCGCGGAGGGCTGGGAGGTCACAGGTGCTGCCTTCGGGGTAGGGCGGGCTTAGAAGTAGTACGGGAACTGGGACCAGTCGGGGTCGCGTTTCTCGAGGAAGGCTTCCTTGCCCTCCACGGCCTCGTCCGTCATGTACGCCAGCCGGGTGGCTTCGCCGGCGAAGACCTGCTGCCCGGCCAGGCCGTCGTCGGCCAGGTTGAACGCGAACTTGAGCATGCGGATGGCCTGGGGCGACTGCCGGGCGATGTCCGCCGCGTACTCCAGGGCGACTTCCTCGAGCCGTTCGTGGTCCACGGCCTCGTTCACGGCACCCATGCGGACCATGTCCTCGGCCGAGTATTCGCGGGCCAGGAAGAAGATCTCGCGGGCGGCCTTCTGGCCGATCTGGCGGGCCAGCAGCGCGGAGCCGTATCCGGCGTCGAAACTTCCCACGGTGGCGTCCGTCTGCTTGAACTTGCCGTACTGGCGTGAGGCGATGGTGAGGTCCGAGACCACGTGCAGCGAGTGCCCGCCGCCGGCGGCCCAGCCGTTCACGACGGCGATGACCACCTTGGGCATGGTGCGCATGAGCCGCTGGACTTCCAGGATGTGCAGCCGGCCGGCGCGGGCGGGGTCGATGGTTTCCTTGGTCTCGCCGTCGGCTGTGTTCTGTACTACGTACCGATACCCGTCGCGGCCGCGGATCCGCTGGTCCCCGCCGGAGCAGAAGGAGTGCCCGCCGTCCTTGGCCGATGGCCCGTTGCCGGTGAGCAGCACGGTGGCCACGTTGGGGGTCATTCGGGCGTGGTCCATGGCGCGGTAGAGCTCGTCCACGGTGCCGGGACGGAACGCGTTGCGGACCTCCGGGCGGTTGAAGGCGATGCGGACCGTGGGCAGGTCCCGCAGCACGGCGCCGTCCGAATCCCGCTCCACCTGCCGGTGGTACGTCATGTCCTGGAAGTCGTCGAAGCCGGCCACGGTGCGCCACCGGGAGGGGTCAAAGACGTCGGATACCTTGGCTGGGAATACGTTGCTCACAGTCCGAGTCTAGTAATCGCCTCAGCTGATGCAGAACTCGTTGCCCTCCGGGTCCGCCATGGTGTGCCATTCGTGGGGGCCCTGGTTGGCCGTCCACAGGAACGTTGCGCCCCGTGCTTCGAGCTCTTTGCGCACCTGATCCTTGTCCCGGTCGCCAATTCGTACGTCCCAGTGCACCCGGTTCTTGACGGTCTTACCCTCCGGCGCGGTCTGGAACAGCAGCCGCCGCTCCGGCGCCTTGGCATCGATCTCCTCCGCCGGCCGGATTGCTGCGCCGGTGGCCCAGACGAGCTTGCCGTGGTGGGTTTTGGTTTCGGCTTCGGTGGCGTACCCCTGGTCGATCATGGACCGGATGAATCCTTCGTCCTGCGGCTCCACGGCCCAGTCCAGGGTTTCCGCCCACCAGTCGGCGAGTTCGTGCGGGTTCTTGCAGTCGATGACGATCTGAATGTTGAGTCCCATGACCCAAAAGTACGACGGCGGCGTGCACGGCGGTAGGGGGCCGCGAGCGGTCAGGAGGGTGTCAGTCGGGTGTCTAGGGCTGGACCTGCTGCAGCTGGTCCATCAGTTCGGGCGGAATGGCGTAGATGAACACCACGGCCAGCAGGTTCTTCGCGGCGTGGACGAAGTAGGAGAACATCAGGTTCTTGCCGGTCCACACGTACACGAACACCAGGGTGGCGCCCATGGCCAGGTACGGCATCAGCACGGGCAGGGTCAGGGTTTCCTGGCCCACAATGTGCAGCGCCGCGAACAGCACGGTGGACAGCACGCAGCACACCCAGATGTTGACCCGCCGGCTCAGCTTGCCGATCAGCAGGTGCCGGAAGATGTATTCCTCCACAAACGGGCCCACGATGACCAGCAGGGGCACGATCAGCCACGGCGACACCTGCTGGACGAGTGCCTGCACGTTGGCCTGGTTGGCGGAGTTCTGCACGGCTCCGGTGATGGCCACCAGGATGGCCGTCAGGATCAGCATGGCCACCACCGCGACCGGAATCATGATCAGCGTGAACCATGGCCTGGTGGCCAGGACGCGGAGGTCGCGGGCGGCCACGCGGCGGGCGGCGGTGACGGCAAGGATGCCTACGCCGCCGTAGAACAGCAGGTTGACCGAGTACACGGCAACGGTGGGGTCCGGGGACAGCTGCAGCAGCAATGGTTGCAGCAGCGGGCCTGCCACGGCAAAGAGTGCCGCGACGGCCACGTAAAGCCCCACGGTGGTGTAGTCGAGCGCAGAAAATCGGTAGAGCTCCGGCTGTGGCGCCGGGGAATTGCGGACAGCTGTTCCCATGTCCCCAGCCTAGCTTGGGCCGGGAGGGCGGCGTTGCAGCGGGGAGGCGGCGCCGAGTAGAATATTCGGTATGCCTAAATTTCTGTTTCGGTGCGCCAAAGTAGTCCGCCGAACCGGGGTCCTCCGCTCTGCCGGAGCCGCCGTCGCCGCCGCTGTCCTCTGCCTGTCCCTCACCGCGTGCGGGGGCAATGCACCCGGCCAGGGGCCCGGCGATGAAAAGCCCGTGGTGCTGACCACCTTCACCGTCCTGGCCGACGTCGCGCAGAACGTGGCCGGCGACAAGCTGCAGGTCGAGTCCATCACCAAGGCCGGTGCCGAAATCCACGGCTACGAGCCCACCCCCGGGGACATCCGCAAGGCGTCCAAGGCGGACCTGATCCTGGACAACGGGCTGAACCTGGAAGCCTGGTTCGCGCAGTTCGTCGAGGGCCTGGATGTTCCGCACGCCGTGGTGAGCGAAGGCGTTGAGGTGATGTCCATCAGCGAGGACTCCTACCAGGGCAAGCCGAACCCGCACGCATGGATGTCCCCGGTCAACGTGCAGATCTACGTGGACAACATGGTGAAGGCGTTCTCGAAGCTCGATCCTGACAACGCCTCCGTCTTCGAGGCGAACGGGGCGGCCTACAAAGCCAAACTGCAGGCCGTGAAGGATGAGATGGTGCAGAAGCTCGCCACCGTTCCGGAAACGCAGCGTGCCCTGGTGACCTGCGAAGGTGCCTTCTCCTACCTGGCGCGCGACGCCGGCCTCCGGGAGGTCTACATCTGGGCCGTCAACGCGGAGCAGCAGGCCACGCCGCAACAGATCGCCCGGGCCATCGAGTTCGTCAAGGCCAACAAGGTCCCGGCCGTCTTCTGCGAGTCCACGGTGTCCGACGCCCCCATGCGCCAGGTGGTGGGAGCCACGGGGGCAGCATTCGGCGGCGTGCTCTACGTGGATTCGCTGTCCGAGTCGGACGGTCCCGTGCCCACCTACCTGGACCTCATCCGGCACGACTCCAAAATCATCACCGAAGCCCTGGCCGGCGCCTCGGCGGGGGCGGCATCGTGAGCACCCCGGCCATCCTCGTTGAAAACGTCACCGTCCACTACGGCGAGGTCCTGGCGCTGGAGGCCGCGTCGCTGACCCTGGACACTGCCCGGATCTGCGGCCTGATCGGCATGAACGGTTCCGGCAAATCCACGCTGTTCAAGGTGATCATGGGAATGATCAAGCCCGACGCCGGCCGCGTCCTCATCAACGGGGCCTCACCTGCCAAGGCACGCCGGGAAGGCGGAATCGGTTACGTCCCGCAAAGCGAGGAAGTGGACTGGCAGTTCCCGCTGTCCGTCCGCGACGTGGTGATGATGGGCCGCTACGGGCACCAGGGTTTCACCCGCCGCCCCTCCAAGGAAGACCGCGCCGCCGTCGACCTCGCACTGGACCGGGTGGAACTCTCCGAGTTCGCGAACCGGCAGATCGGCCAGCTGTCCGGCGGCCAGAAGAAGCGGGCGTTCGTGGCCCGGGGCATCGCCCAGGGCGCCACCATGATGCTCTTGGACGAGCCGTTCGCCGGAGTGGACAAGCGCTCCGAAGCCACCATCACGCGGCTGCTGCGGGAGCTCGCTTCGGACGGCTGCACCATCCTCATTTCCACGCACGACCTCCACGCCCTGCCGCAGCTGTGCGACGAAGCGGTGCTCCTGATGCGCAAGGTCCTCATGCACGGCCCGCCGGAGGTTGTCCTGCAGCCCGAATACCTGGCCATGGCCTTCGGCCTGGACGTCCTTAACCGTGAGCTGCCGGACCCCGAGCGTCCGGCAGGTGAGCTTCCGGCTGCCGACCTTCCGGGCAGGGACCTTCCGGACCGGGACCTGTCCCGGCACCAGGGCAGGAGCTAGGCCATGGACCTCATTGACATCCTGCTGGAACCGTTGAGCTACGACTTCATGGTGCGCGCCATCATCACCACAGCGCTTGCCGCCATTGTCTGCGCCGTGCTGAGCTGCTGGCTGGTGCTGATCGGCTGGTCGCTCATGGGCGACGCCGTCTCCCACGCCGTGCTGCCCGGCGTCGTGCTGGCCTATATCGTGGGCGCACCGTTTGCCCTGGGCGCGCTGGTGTTCGCGCTGATCGCCGTCACCCTGATCGGGGTGGTCCGGAACACCAGCCGGGTCAAGGAGGACGCGGCGATCGGCATTGTGTTCACCTCGCTGTTCGCCCTGGGCCTGGTGCTGATCTCCGTCACGCCCAGCCAGACCGACCTCAACCACATTATTTTCGGCAACCTGCTGGGCGTCAGCGATTCGGACATGATCCAGGTGCTGGTGCTGGGAGTGGTGGCGTTCGCCATCCTGATCCTCAAACGCCGGGACCTCACCCTGTACGCCTTCGACCCCACGCACGCCCACGCCATCGGCCTGTCCCCGAAGCGGCTGGGAGCGCTGCTGCTGGGACTCCTGGCGCTGACCTCCGTGGTGGCGCTGCAGACCGTCGGCGTGGTGCTGGTGGTGGCCATGCTGATCATCCCCGGCGCCACCGCCTACCTGCTGACGGACCGGTTCTCCCGCATGCTGGTGATCGCCCCGGTCATTTCGGCGGCCTGCTCGATCGCCGGCATCTACCTCAGCTACTACCTGGACACCGCCTCCGGTGCCATGGTGGTGCTCACCCAAGGTGCCATTTTCGCCGTCGTCTATCTGTTCAGCCCCCGCCAGGGGCTGATCGGCACGCGGCTGGCGAAGGCGCGGCGCAGGAAGGCAGCGGCCCTCGCCGTCTGAGGGAAACGGCGTACGACGGCGGCGCTTGACGCCGGGGGTCCGGCCGGGCAGGGTGGACGGATGAAGTCCTAACAAGCCCCGCCACACTCCGTACCCCGTTAGGACTCACTGTGACTGAACACCTTTCCCTGACCGGCGTCACCCATGGCTACGGTGACCGGCGGCTCTTCACTGCGGTTGACCTCGTCATCGGTGCCGGTGAACATGTGGCCGTCGTCGGTGAAAACGGGGCCGGAAAATCAACTTTGCTCCGGATCCTCGCCGGGCTCGAGAACCCCAACGAAGGCACTGCCGCGTGCCACGGGCGCGTCGGCTACCTGGCGCAGACCACCGGCCTGCCGGCGTCGTTCACGGTGGGCAACGCGATCGACGACGCCCTGGCGTCGCTGCGCGGACTCGAGGCAGAGCTGGACTCCTTGGAAGCGGGCCTGGCAGACGCCGACGAGGAGCAGCTGGAGCGCTACGGCAACCTGCAGACCCAGTACCAGCTGCGGGAAGGGTACGCCGCGGAGTCGCGCGTGGAGGCAGCCCTGGACCGCCTGGGCCTCGGCGGGCTGGACCGGCGGCGGACGCTGGGGTCGCTCTCGGGCGGGGAACAGCACCGGGTTGCGCTGGCCTGCGTGCTGGCTGATCCGGCGGACATCCTCCTGCTGGACGAGCCCACCAACCACCTGGACGCCAGCGGAACGGCCTGGCTCGAGGCGCGGCTGGCCGCCCACCGGGGAACCGTCGTCGTGGTTTCCCATGACCGGGCGCTGCTGCGCAAAGTGGCCGTTTCCGTCATCGAAGTGGACGCCGAACGGTGCGCCGTCAACCGGTACGGCAACGGCTACGAGGGGTATCTGCGGGAGAAGGCGGCCGAGCGTGAACGCTGGGTGCAGCAGTACCGCACCTGGCTGGACGCGATGGCGGCCGAACGCCTGCAGGCGGACACCGTGGCCGGGAAGATGGGTTACGCCCGGAGGCGCGACGGCGACAAGATGGGCTTCGACTTCAAGGCCGGCACCTGGCAGCAGGCTGCCAGCAGCAAGGTCCGCAACGCCCAGGAGCGGCTGCGCAGGCTCGAAGCCAACCCCGTGGACCGTCCGCCGGTTCCGTTGAAACTGGCGGTGGACCTGCAGCCGGAGACCGGTGGGGGCGCGGACTCCGGTGTCGCCGGCGCGTCCGGTGCGGCCGCTGGACCGGCCCTGGAGGCACGCGGTGTGGTGGTTCACGGGCGGCTGGAACGGACGGACTTCCGGGTGGAGGCCGGCCGGAAGATCCTGATCACGGGTCCCAACGGCGCTGGTAAATCCACCCTTCTGTCCGTCCTTGCCGGCACGCTGGAACCGGACGCGGGGACCGTGGCGCGGCGCGGCCGGATCGGCTATTTGCAGCAGGAACTGGAACCGCCTATCCGTCCGGGGCAGCGGCTGCTGCCCGCTTTCGTGGCCGGACTGGGCGGGAACATCGACGAGCACGCGGAGGCCCTGCTGCGGCTGGGCCTTTTCCGCACCACCGAATTCCATGTGCCCGTGGGCAGCCTTTCCGCCGGACAGCAGCGCAGGCTGGCCCTCGCCCGGCTCCTGCTGGGCGGCTTCGGGACGATGCTCGTGGACGAACCCACCAACCACCTGGCACCCGTGCTGGTGGAACAGCTGGAAGCGGCCCTCTCGGAATTCGGCGGGACGCTGATCATGGTGAGCCACGACCGCGCGCTGGGGGAGTGGTTCGATAAATGCGCCGCGCGTGAGGCCGCCGCCGGAAGCCCGGCCGGGAGCTGGCTGCGGTACACCATGCGGGACGGCGCACTGCAGTAGCTGCGGGGTAGCTTCGCAGTAGCTGCGGGGGCCGGAAACCGGGCCCGAAACCGGGCCCGAAACCGGGCCGCGGAACGGTGAGGTTTGCGTTAAGGGATCGTTACTCCCTGCGCGCCGGGCCGAAACAACTGCGGAGCAGGATGGAAGGGAGTCAGTGATTCCCACGCTCAAGTAGCACCCGCGCGCACCGCCGCCGGGCCCCTACCCAGCCGGCCGAAAGGATCCCTCCCGTGATCACCAAGAACCTCTTCCTGCAGGGCGTCTTCCCCTTCGAGGGTGCCGGACTTGAAAAGCCCGTTCCCATCCACCGGGAGCTCGCGCACTTCGTTCCGGACGGAATCATCAACCAGACCCTCTACTTCCGCGGCGGCAACTCCACCTCCGAGCTGATCACCGCGGTCCTGATGCGCGACGGCGCGCCCATGCGGTATTTCCCCATCGGCGCCAAGAGCGACGTCCACGTGCCGCTCCGCGTGGTGGAGGACATCGAAGGCGGCTCGGTGATCGAAGTGTTCCTCCTGGCGGCCGACGGCGTCACGGGCTACGTGGTCATCGACCTGGGCATGGTGGAACACTGATGACCGCCGTCGCAGACCAAAACAAGCGCAAGACGCCCCACAAGGCCCAGCACGAGATGCCCGGGCCTGTCTCCCTCACGAAAGGCAGGCGGCCGCCGGGAAAGCCGGACACCCGCCGTCGGCTGGTGGTGATTGGCAACGGCATGGCCGGTGCCCGTGCCGTGGAAGAGATCCTGGCCCGCGGCGGCGCCGAGCAGTTCACCATCACGATGTTCGGCGACGAGCCGTACGGCAACTACAACAGGATCATGCTCAGCCACGTCCTCTCCGGGGAGGAAAGCGACGCGGACATCTTCCTGAACTCCCTGCACTGGTACCAGGACAACAACATCACGCTGCACGCCGGCGTCCGGGTGGAGCGGATCGACCGCTTCACCAAATACGTCTTCGCCAACAACGGCCATGTGGTCCCGTACGACGTCCTGATCATCGCCACCGGCAGCCAGTCGTTCATGCCTCCGATGGACGGCCTCTACACCCCCAGCGGCTCGATCAAACCCGGCGTCTTCACGTTCCGCACCATCGACGACACCCGCAACATGGTGGAGCACGCGCAGTACGAAGATCACTACAGGGCCGTGGTGATCGGCGGCGGCCTGCTGGGACTGGAAGCGGCGCGGGGTCTCCAAAGCCATGGCATCGAGGTGGACGTAGTCCACTCCGGCGCGCACCTCATGAACGCCCAGATGGGGCCTGACGGCGGAGCCATCCTGCGCCGGAGCGTCGAGGCCCTGGGCATCCGGGTGCACACCGGCAGCCGCACCACCGCGGTCCTGGGAGCGGACAGGGTCACCGGGGTCCGGCTGCGGGACCGGCCTGACATCGCCTGCGACATGGTGGTGGTGGCCGCAGGAATCCGCCCCAACGTGGACCTCGCCGTGCTGAGCGGCCTGCACGTGGAGCGGGCCACTGTGGTGGATGACCAGCTGCGCGTGGTGGACGAGGACAGCATCTATGCCGTAGGCGAATGCGTCCAGCACCGCGGCGAGGTCTATGGACTGGTGGCACCGCTCTGGGAACAGGCCGCGGTGCTCGCCGACCACGTCACCGGCGCGGACACCACCGCGGCATACCTGGGTTCCCGGACCGCCACCAAACTCAAGGTTGCCGGCGTCGAAGTCGCGTCCATGGGCCTGACGGGCCCGGAGCGGGAGACGGACGAACACATCGTGTTCTCCGAACCCAGCCGCGGCGTGTTCAAGTCCATCGTCATCCGCGACAACAAAATGGTGGGAGCCACCCTCCTCGGTGACAGCCGCAAGGTGGCCTACCTGACCCAGGCCTTCGACAAGGGCCTCCCGCTGCCGGAGGAGCGGATCTCGCTGATGTTCGATCTTGGCGGTCCCGCCGAAGAACAGGGTGTGGCCGAGCTCAGCGATGACGCGCAGGTCTGCAACTGCAACGGCGTCAGCAAGAAATCCCTGGTGGACGTGGTCAGGGGCGGGTGCAACACCGTGGCCGGAGCCATGGACGCCACCCGTGCAGGCAAGGGCTGCGGTTCCTGCAAGCTGCTGGTGAAGCAGGTGGTGGAATGGGCCGCGGACGGTTCGGTGGAGGAGGACCCGGCCGCCAGCTACTACGTCCCGGGCATCCCGCTGGACAAAGCTTCGCTGATGGCGGCCATCCGCAAGCAGGGCCTCCGCTCTGTGTCCGCCGTGTTTGCCGCGCTGGCGCCCGGCAGCGCGGAGGATGCCAAATCCAAGATGGGCCTCGCGTCCCTGATGAAGATGATGCTCGCGGACCAGTACATCGACGAGCGGGACGCCCGGTTCATCAACGACCGCGTCCACGCCAACATCCAGCGGGACGGCACGTTCTCCGTGGTTCCCCAGATGAAGGGCGGCGTGACGTCGGTCCAGCAGCTGCGCCGGATTGCCGACGTCGCCGAAAAGCACAACATCCCCCTGATCAAGCTGACGGGAGGGCAGCGCATCGACCTGCTGGGTGTGCCCAAGGAGGACCTGCCGCAGGTGTGGGCTGACCTGGACATGCCCTCCGGCTACGCGTACGGGAAGAGCTTCCGCACCGTCAAGACCTGCGTGGGCAAGGACTTTTGCCGCTACGGCACCGGCGATTCCACCAAGCTGGGGATCGAGATCGAGTCGCAGTTCCAGGGGATCGAGGCGCCGGCCAAACTGAAGCTGGCCGTCTCGGGCTGCCCGCGGAACTGCGCCGAGTCGCTGGTCAAGGACGTTGGCGTGGTGGCAGTGGAGGGCGGCCGCTGGGAAATCTACGTCGGGGGAGCGGCCGGCGCCCACATCCGCAAGGGCGACCTGCTGGCCTCCGTTGATGACCCCGAGAAGGTGAAGGTGCTGACGGGCCGGTTCATGCAGTACTACCGGGAAAACGCCAACTGGCTGGAGCGCACCTACTCCTTCGTGCCCCGGGTGGGCATCGACCATATCCGCGCCGTGGTGGTGGACGACGCGCAGGGCCTCGCGGCGGGGCTTGACGCGGCCATGCAGGCCTCCGTGGACAGCTACGTGGACCCGTGGACCGAACGCGACGATCCGCTCACGCCGGGGCAGTTCCGCACCTCCCTGCCGCTCACGGTGCTGCCCCAGGTGCCGGTCCGATGAACGCGGGATACAACCTCGGCCCAGTGGACCAGGTCCCGTTCGGGGAGGGGCGGGCCTTCGGCGTCGACGGGGTACAGGTGGCGGTCTTCCGGCTCCGCGACGGCAGCCTGCGGGCGCTGTCCGCCGTGTGCCCGCATAAGGGCGGCCCGATCGCGGACGGCACCATCGACCAGGACCTGGTCCTGTGCCCGCTGCACCAGAACGCCTTCAGGCTGGACACGGGCTGTTCCACCACCGGCGCCGAACCTCTGACCAGCTACGACGTCCAAACGGATAATCATCAGAATATTATTCTGCGAATGTCGGCCTGGTAGGTGAATTTGTTCGGCATAACTCCTTCCACCTGTTGTCTGCGTCACTGACGGTTCTGCGGGCCTTGTAAACTGGGGAGGCCGCGCGAACTTCGACGCCTTGCGAGTTTTTGTCCAGATAATTGCCCCAAACGGGGGATAAACCCGAATTATCTGGACAAAAACTCCGCGTTCCTGAGCCGGCCATCCCCCGACCCACAAGGAACAGTTGTGCCACAAAGTACCCCAACAGAACTCGTGAGCCCGCCGGCGCAATCCGCCGTCGTCGACTCCACCCTCAGCGCCGAGGGCTACAAGAAGTCCCTCAGCGGCCGCCAGGTCACCATGATCGCCATGGGCGGCGCCATCGGCGTCGGTCTCTTCATGGGTGCCGGCGGACGCCTGGCCTCCACGGGCCCCGCGCTGATCTTCTCCTACGCCATTGCCGGCGTCATCGCCTACCTGCTGATGCGCGCCCTGGGTGAACTCATCATGTACCGCCAGACCTCCGGCTCCTTCGTGAGCTATGCCGGCGAGATGTTCGGCAAGAAGGGCGCGTACCTGTCCGGATGGATGTATTTCATCAACTGGGCCATGACCGGCATCGCCGAGCTCATCGCGATCGGACTCTACTTCCAGTTCTTCTTCCCCAACGTGCCCGTTGAACTGTCCGCCATCGCGGCCCTGCTGCTGCTCGTGGGCGTCAACCTTCTGAGCGTCAAGGCGTTCGGCGAATTCGAATTCTGGGCCTCCTGCCTCAAGGTGGGCGCCATCGTGATCTTCCTCGCCGTGGGCACCTTCATGGTGGTCACCAACGCCCAGGTGGGCGACGGCAATGCTTCGGTCAACAACCTCTTCGCGGCCGAAGGCGGGATGTTCCCCAAGGGTGCGCTGGTGATGATCCTCGTCCTGAACGCCGTGATCTTCGCCTACAACGGCATTGAGCTCGTGGGCATCACGGCCGGCGAAATGCAGGACCCGGCCAAGGAAGTGCCCAAGGCCATCCGCGCCGTCGTCTTCCGCATCGTGGTGTTCTATGTCGGTTCCGTGACCCTCCTGGCCATGCTGCTGCCCTCGGACCAGTACGTTGCCGGCACCTCGCCGTTCGTCACCGTGTTCGGCCAGATGGGCCTGGGCTGGATGGGCGATGTCATGAACATGATCGTCATCACCGCCGCGCTGTCCTCCTGCAACTCGGGCCTGTACTCGATCGGCCGGATCTTCCGCACCATGGCCAACAACGGACACGCTCCGGAGTGGCTGACAAGGATGTCCAAGAGCCACGTGCCGTACGCCGCCATCCTGGCCATCGGTGCCGTTTACCTGGTGGGCATCCTGCTCAACATCTGGCTCGGCGGCTCGCACGCCTTCGACCTTGCGCTCAACTCGGCGTCGATCGGCGTGATCTTCACGTGGGGTGCCATCTTCGCCAGCCAGATCGCGCTGCGCAAGAAGAAGGGCAAGGTCTCCTCCCTGCCCGCGCCCGGCGGAACCTGGAGCAGCTGGGCCGGCCTCATTGCCCTGCTCGCCATCACGGTGCTGATCGGCTTCGACACCATGACCAGCAAGACCGGCGAGGTCTTCCACCTCGGCCTCTGGACGCTCGCCACCATTCCGTTCTTCGCCCTGGTGCTGTGGCTCGGCTGGCAGAAGGTCAGGAACAACGAACCGAAGAGCGAGCTCTTCAGCTAGCGCGTTTCACCTAAGCAGTACGCGCCCAAGCAGTACGACGACGGCGGGTCACCCTTTCGGGCGGCCCGCCGTCGTCGTGACTAGGTCTTCAGGTGCTTGGCGAAATGGTCCTCGATCCGCTGCCAGGCTTCCGCGGCTGCGTCCGGATTCGGCTTGATTCCAAGCACGCGGAAGAGCGGGCGGAGCGGCCGGGGCCCTTCCTCGGCGTCGTTCATGAACGCGTGGCCGGCGCCGTCGAATTCCTTGATGTCGTGCTCGATGCCCAGCGTATCCAGCGCGGTTTCCAATCTGGCCGCGGCACCGGGAAGGGTGCGGTCCGCCTTGCCGAAGTTGCCCACCACGGGACATGCGCCGAGCAGTGCCGCTTCCGGGTTTTTGGGCAGCCTGCCGTAGTTGACGGCTGCCGCGTCGAACCCGTCCTTGGCCACGAGCAGGGCAAAGCCGCCGCCCATGCAGAATCCGATCACCCCGACTTTGCCGTTGGTGCGCCCCGACTGCTCCAGCCAGGCGTGGGCGGTTGCCAGGTCCGCGAAGGCCTTGCCTGTGCCGGAGAGCAGCGACCGCATGGTGGAGACCAGGCAGCGGCGCGGTCCGCCGTCGCTGAAGAGGTCCACGGCCAGGGCCAGGTAGCCGGCTGCTGCCAGCCGGTCCGCCTGGCGCCGCGAAATGTCGTTGAGGCCGAACGCTTCGTGGATCATCAGGACGGCGGGAAACGGCCCCGTTCCTTCGGGTTCCGCCAGGTAGCCGCGGAGGTTTGGGGAGCCCGCTGACGTGCCGGGTCCGCTGAGATCAATGATTGTCATGGCGCGGACTTCCCGTCGTCGGATGCTGTCTCCCCGAGAATCCCACAAAAAAGGCGGGCACCCCCCATAAGGAATGCCCGCCAACTTTCCCCGGCAACGGCCGTGGCCGCCGCCCGAGGCGCTTTAGTCTCTTTTGAACTCGTCCTTCACGTTTTCGCCAACTTTCTTGGCGTCAGCAACAACCTGGTCCTTCTGACCCTCTGCGCGCAGACGGTCATTGTCCGTGGCGTTGCCGGCCGCTTCCTTGGCCTTGCCGCCGAGGTGCTCTGCTTCGTTCTGAATTTTGTCGCCGATTCCCATGGTGTATTCCACCTTTCGTTGCCGGTAAAAAAACTAAGCAGTTTCACCATAACACAAAGCATGCTTACTAAATCTGGCGGCGAATGTGCCAGTTTGGTGCGCGGCTTCAGCGGACTTCGGCGGACCCGCTGCCGTTGCGGGTCCGCGGGGAGGCCCGGTTGTCGGCGGCTCCCGATAGGCTCGGGAGCATGGATCACAAGACCACCCTCACGCGCCACATCAATGCCAGTCCGGACAAGGTCTGGGCCGTGATCTCGGACATCCCGGGCTCGGCCGCCACCCTCTCCGGCGTCGCCTCCATCCGAATGCTCAGCGAGGGCGGATATGGCGAAGGCACGCGCTGGAAGGAAACCCGCACCATGATGGGCCGGGCCGAAACCGTGGAAATGTGGGTGTCGCAGGCCGAGCCGCCGTCGGCATCCGGGGCCGGCAGTACGACGGTGAAGGCGCTCCAGGGCGGCGCGGACTACACCACGCGGTTCGTCCTTGCCGAACGCGACGGCGGGACGGACCTCGCGCTGACCTTCGGTGCCGAAATGGTCAAACCCACCCTCCTGGGCAAGGTCATGATGGCGCTGTTCGGGCGGCTCGGCATGAGCATCACCAAAAAGGCGCTGGCCAAGGACCTTGCCGACATTGCGGCCAAGGCCGAGTCCCTCTGATGACAGGCAGGCAGGCCGCGGGGCGAACAACTGCGGGGAAGGCTCCCAAGGTGACAGCCCCCAGGCTTTCGCCGGTCCGGCTCGACGAACTCCGTGACGAGGCCTCCCCGGATTTCCGGCGCGGTGAAAGATACGACGGCGTGAGGTTCCGCCGCGCTGACGCCGACGGTTTGGAGCTGAGCGGCACGGACTTCGCCGAGTGTGAATTCGACGGAGTCTCGTTCAACGAAACCCAGCTCCGCGGTGCGACATTCCGGGACTGCATCCTGGCCGAGGCCTATGCCCCGGTGTTCACGGCTGCGCGGGCCACGCTTCGGGACGTGGAGATCAGCAATCCCCGGTGGGGTTCGGCGGAGCTGTATGAGAGCGGCTGGACCTCGGTGCGGATCGACGGCGGCAAGCTGGACTACGTGAACCTGCGCGGCTCCCGGCTGACGGACGTGCAGATCAGCGACTGCATCATCAACGAACTGGACCTCGGCTCGGTGACGGGCACCCGGGTGGCGCTGAAGAACTGCACCATCGGCACCCTGGATCTTGCCGGCGCCAAACTCAAGGACTTCGACCTGAGGACCACCGACTTCCGCACCATCAGCGGACTTGAGAGCCTGTCCGGCGTGGTGATCGACGACTACCAGCTGAGCCTCCTGGCCCCGCTGCTGGCTGCCCATCTCGGCGTCGTGGTGCTGTAACTTTCCGGAGTTTTTGTCCACTTATCGCGTCCAAAAGGGGCCTTATCTCGCGATAAGTGGACAAAAACTCCCCGGGGAGTGGAGGGGGGCCGGTTGACCCCTTGCGGCCGCCGTGTAATCTTTATAGAACGAACGGTCGGTAAATTAGCGCTTGTGATTCAAACGCTGTTTGGCGCCGCAGATGACATTGCCGTTAATCGCGTGAAGGGTGTTTCCATGGCCTCAGCAGTAGCAGGACCGCAGGCATTTTTGGTGGGCGGTGCCCGGACACCGGTGGGCCGCTACGGAGGCGCACTCTCGGCCGTTCGCCCGGACGACCTCGCCGCCTTGGTGGTCCGCGAAGCCGTTTCCCGCGCAGGCCTTGACCCCGATTCCATCGACGAAGTGATCCTCGGCAACGCGAATGGCGCAGGCGAGGAGAACCGCAACGTGGCCCGCATGGCCACCCTGCTCGCCGGGCTTCCCCTCCACATCCCGGGCATCACGGTCAACCGGCTATGCGCCTCGGGTCTGAGCGCCATCATCATGGCCAGCCAGATGATCAAGTCCGGTGCTGCGGACATCGTGATCGCCGGCGGCGTGGAATCGATGAGCCGGGCACCCTGGGTGCAGGAAAAGCCGCAGACCGCCTTCGCCAAGCCCGGCGCCATCTTCGACACCTCCATCGGCTGGCGCTTCGCCAACCCGCTGTTCCAGAAGGGCGAGCTGTCCCGGGACGGCAAAATGACCTACTCCATGCCGGAAACGGCTGAGGAAGTGGGCCGCGTGGACGGCATCTCCCGCGAAGACGCGGACGCCTTCGCCGTGCGCTCCCACGAACGCTCGCTCGCGGCCATCGCCGCCGGCCGGTTCAAGGACGAAATCGTCCCCGTGACGGTCAAGACCCGCAAGGGCGAAACCGTGGTGGACACCGACGAAGGCCCCCGCGCCGGCACCACCATGGACGTTCTCTCCGGACTCCGCCCCGTGGTCAAGGGCGGATCGATCGTCACGGCCGGCAACTCCTCCACGCTGAACGACGGCGCCTCCGCCATCATCGTCGCGTCCGAAGCCGCTATCCAGAAGCTCGGCCTCACCCCGCGGGCCCGCATCATCGACGGCGCCTCCGCCGGCTGCGAACCGGAGATCATGGGCATCGGCCCCGTGCCGGCCACCCAGAAGGTGCTGGGCCGGAGCGGCTACAGCGTCGGCGACCTTGGCGCCGTCGAACTTAACGAAGCGTTTGCCACCCAGTCGCTGGCCAGCATGCGCCGGCTCGGCCTGGACCCGGAGATCGTGAACCGCGACGGCGGCGCCATCAGCCTGGGGCATCCGCTCGGTTCCAGCGGCTCACGGATCGCCATCACCCTGCTGGGGCGGATGGAACGCGAGGACGCCAAAATGGGTCTCGCCACCATGTGCATCGGCGTCGGCCAGGGCACCGCGATGCTGCTGGAGCGCGTGTAATGGCGGCCCCGGACAGCGCGATCGGAGACGTGAGCACCCAGGACCTGAACACCACTGACCTGAGCACCCGGGACTTCACAACCCTCCTGGTCGAGGAGCGTGACGACCGCGTGGTGGTGCTCCTCAACCGCCCGGAGGTCCGGAACGCCATCGACCAGCAGATGGTGGACGAACTCCACGCCGTATGCGCCGCGCTGGAGCAGAACCCCAAGGTACTGATCATTGCGGGCGTGGACGGTGTCTTCGCCTCGGGTGCGGACATCGCCCAGCTGCGCGAACGGCGACGGGACGATGCACTGCAGGGCATCAACTCCACGATCTTCGTCCGGATCGCCAAGCTGCCCATGCCCGTCATTGCCGCACTGGACGGCTACTGCCTCGGCGGCGGCGCGGAGCTCGCCTACGCCGCGGACTTCCGGATCGGCACGCCCAGCGTCCGCATCGGCAACCCCGAGACCGGCCTGGGCATCCTCGCCGCGGCCGGCGCCAGCTGGCGGCTCAAGGAACTGGTGGGCGAACCGGTGGCCAAGCAGATCCTGCTGGCCGGCCTGGTGCTCCGCGCCGAACAGGCCCTCGCCGTCAACCTCATCACCGAAATCCACGAGGCGCCCGTGCTGATGGACGGCGCGCACAGCCTCGCGGACCGCATTGCCCGGCAGGACCCGCTGGCCGTGCGGATCACCAAGTCCGTGTTCCACGCACCGGCCGAGGCGCACCCGCTGATTGACCAGCTGGCGCAGGGCATCCTGTTCGAGTCCCAGGCGAAGTTCGACAGAATGCAGGCTTTCCTGGACAAGAAGACGGATAAAAAAGCAGTCAAGAAGACGGCCAAGGTATCAGCCACGAATTCAGACCAATCAGACGGGACGAAGTAACCATGAGCAACTCCGTACTTCCGGCGGACCTTCCCCCAACAGTCGGTGTCCTCGGCGGCGGCCGGATGGGGGCCGGCATCGCCCACGCCTTCCTGATCAACGGCGCCAACGTCCTGGTGGTGGAGCGGGACGAGGCCTCGGCCGAGGCAGCCCGGGAACGCGTGGAGTCCGCCGCCGCCAAGAGCATCGAGCGCGGCGCCACGGACGGCAACCTGGACGAAATGGTCTCGCGGCTCTCCGTCACGGTGGACTATGACGACTTCAAGGACCGCCAGCTGGTGGTCGAGGCCGTTCCGGAGGACTGGGACCTGAAGGTCGCCTCCCTCCGCGGCATCGAGGAGCGCCTCTCTGACGACGCCTACCTCGCCTCCAACACGTCCTCGCTGTCCGTCAACGGATTGGCCCGCGAACTGAAGCGTCCGGGAAACTTCCTGGGCCTGCACTTCTTCAACCCTGTCCCTGCGTCCACGCTCATCGAGGTGGTGCTCGGCGAACAGACGTCCCCGGACCTGGCGGCCGCAGCCAAAAGGTGGGTGGAGGCACTCGGCAAGACCGCCGTCGTCGTCAATGATGCCCCCGGCTTTGCCTCGTCACGTCTGGGCGTGGCCATCGCCCTGGAAGCGATGCGCATGGTGGAGGAAGGCGTCGCGTCCGCCGAGGACATCGACAACGCCATGGTGTTGGGCTACAAGCACCCCACCGGTCCGCTGCGCACCACGGACATCGTGGGCCTGGACGTCCGGCTGGGCATTGCGGAGTACCTGCAGTCGACTCTGGGGGAGCGCTTCGCGCCGCCGCAGATCCTGCGCGACAAGGTGGCCCGCCGCGAGCTGGGTCGCAAAACCGGCAAGGGCTTCTTCGACTGGCCGGCTTAAGGCTCGACGGCGGTGTTCCCGCCTAGCGCGGGCCGCGTCCGCTTGGCGCGCGGCCCGCTTAGCGGTGTTCCCGCCTAGCGTCCGGCCCGGGCGTCGAGGGCGGACTTCAGGCCGTTCATCGCGGGATCCCGGAGTGACATAAAGGCCGGCTTCATGAACGGTTCAATGAGTTTGAGGGCGCCCTTGAGCTGGAACTCCGCCGTGTACTTCACGGTGCAGCCGGTCCCGTCCGGCGAGACGTCGATCGAGTCCTCGGAGATCACCGTTTTGTTTTCGCCGCGGAGCTTGATGTGGTTGCGGGTCAGCTCCACCACTTCGTAGATGAGGGTCTGCCGCTTGCCCCGGAATTCCGCTTCGGCGTGGTACCGGTGGCCCACGGCAACCGGCCCCTCGGAGAGCTTCTTCACCACGGGCGTGCCCGGATCCCATTCCGCGGTGTGCTCGAAGGCTGACAGGTAGGTGAAGGCTTCCTCTGCCCCGAGGGGAGAGCTGACGGTTCCCGCTACTGTGATCATCCCAACAGCCTAGCCTCTGCCCCCTAGGATGGTCCGGTGACTTCCATCGAACCCATCACGCTGACCGGCCAACACGTTGTGCTCGAGCCGTTGAGCCGCGCGCACCACGGCGGACTGGTGGACGCCGCCCGCGACGGCGAGCTCTGGAAGCTCTGGTACACCAGCGTGCCCACCCCGGAAGGCATGGCCGCGGAGATCGACCGGCGACTCCGGCTCCAGGAAACCGGCTCCATGCTGCCGTTCACCGCGCGCCTCCTGGACCCCGCCACCGGCGGCCCCGGCAGGGTGATCGGGATGACCACCTATATGAACATCGACGCCGCCACTCCCCGCGTGGAGATCGGTTCCACGTGGAATGCTGCGTCTTCGCACGGCACCGGAACCAACGCGGACTCGAAGCTGCTGCTCCTGCGGCATGCCTTTGAAACGCTGGGGTGCCCGGCTGTCGAGTTCCGGACGCACTGGCTCAACCACCAGTCACGGGAGGCGATTGCGCGGCTGGGAGCCAAGCAGGACGGCGTGCTGCGCAGCCACACCCGGACCGCGGACGGGCAGCTCCGGGACACCGTGGTGTTCTCGATCCTGGAGCACGAGTGGCCCATGGTCCGCGCAGGCCTGGAGTTCAGGCTCGCCAAGCGGCGCTAGGCGAGCCTGAACTGACAGGACCTCTACCTCGCCAATTTGGCCGGCTGGACCTCGGTCATAATCGCCGTGGCATAAGCCCGGTGCCCGGTGGGATTCGGGTGGAAGTTGGTGTCAGCCAGGGGGTTGCCGCTGTCGTAGGCGATCCAGGGATCGTCGGAGTTCACGGCGTGCCCGGCAAACCTGGTGGTGACATCGACGAACTGGGCGTCCGCCCCGCCGGCCTTGGCACTGGCGACGGCACCGGCGATGGCGGTGTTGAGACTGTCGGTGGCCCGGTTGATCAGGACCTGCTCGTCCGCGGAGAAGTAGGGATTCCCGTCGGCCGGTTCGAACAGCCTGGGATACCCCAGGACCGCGATCTTCGCGTTCGGAGCCAACGCGTGGATTGTCGCGTAGGCGCTTGCCAGCCCGGCGCCCACCTGTCCAAGCGCGCCCTCCGACGCCGCGACCGCGTTGGCGCACACTTCCACGCCATTGGTTGCGCAGGCAAACAGTACGGGGCTCACTCCGGCGTCATTGGCTCCGGCGGTGATGGTGACCATGCCGGTGGAGGCGTTCAGGTCCTGCGTGTAGGCCAGCGTCTGGATCTGGGTTTGCACGCTCTTCTCAGTTCCGCCGGTGAGGAGTGCCCCGTGGCAGGCGGCGTTGACCACCAGGGACACTCGGCCTGTTTTGTCGACGTCGCCGACGTACCCCGGGGTGCTCTGCCAGCACGTTGTGCCCGCCGGTTTGTCTGCTGCTCCGGCGCCGGTCCCCGCAGTGTAGGAGTCACCGATGGCGACGTAGTCAAGTCCTCCCTCAGGTGCGGCTCCCGCAGGACCCGCCGCGGTTCCCAATGCCAGCGTCAGCGTTGCCAGGCCGGCAGCGAATGCCGCGCTCCGCCGTCGTAATATCCGGTCACTCATCAGTTTCCCCTTTGTTCTGAACTGTGCACCGGGCTCCTGGCCGCGGGCCGCGGCCAGGCCGCAAGTACGCCCAACGGTACATCCATCAACCGCCCGCCGGACACGGGCCGGAATACCCGATTATTTGCGGCGCACCACCCTATTTTCCGGCAGCTACCCGTGCCGGATGTCGGGGGTCTGTGGTTAGCTGTCTGGATGGAACAGCCTGGACAGCCCGTGCACTGGGACGGAGCCGTGAATGCCTGGCGCATTTCCGGCAGCGTCTTCCGCATGGGGCGCCGGGAATGGGTCACCGAGGCGGGCTGGAAACAGGCGTACGACGACGGCGTCCGCACCGTGATAGACCTCCGGAACCCTTCGGAACACGGACTGAGGGACACCGATCCCGAGGTGAGTGCGGAGGTACTGGCAGCGTTCGACGTCGTGCACGCTCCCACCGAAGACCCGGACCACCCCGAGTTCAAGGAACTGTGTTCCCCCTACCTGAACGATCCCGCCTGCTATGCCGCCAATGCCCGGCTGTTTCCGGATAAGCTCGTGGCCGTCTTCAAGGCTGTTGCCGCCGCCCCCGCCGGCGTGGTGATCCATTGCTCCGCCGGACGCGACCGCAGCGGAATGGTGGCCGCCATGCTCCAGGACCTCACTGGCGCGGGCGATTCCGAGATCGTGACCGGCTACCAGGCGGCTATGCGCGGCATCAACGAGCGCCACCGGAAAGCCGGCCCGCCGCACAAACACGAGCGCTACCTGGAGGAAGACGCGTTGGTGCCCCTGCTGGAGAAACGCGGCGGCGGAACCCTGGAGTTCGTCCGGACACTGGACACCCGGAACTATCTTTTGCGGCACGGCATCACCGCTGCCGAATTGGCTGCCATCCGGACCCGGCTGGCAGCCAGCATAACGACGTGAACACAACATGGGGGACACCTTGACGCATCATTCCGGCCGGAATCCGTTCCACCGCGCCCTGGGACTCGCGGCCACCGCCGCCATGGCGTTCGGCGCCACGTTCCTCGCGGTTCCCGCCGTCGCAGAGTCCGGTTCTCCGGCAGCCCCTGCCGCTGGTGATTCGGCACCGTCCGCGCCCGCCGCTCCTGCCGCTCCGGCACCCCCGTCCGCTCCTGCCGTCAGCGACGCCGGGCTGACGGAAGCCGTCCTCCGCGACTTGGGCATGACGCTGGAAGAGTTCAACGCCGCCGGTGACCAGGGCAAACGCGCGGCCGACGCCGTTGCCTCCTTGCGTGCCTTGCCCGGCTATGTGGGGATCAGCCTGGCAGACGGCCGCATCGTGGTCGAAGGCGGCGGGCCGGAGCTTGCGGCCAGGGTGGCTGAGCTCAATGCCGCGGGCCCCGGCGACTTCGTCCTGGTAGCTGCCGGCACCGCGTCCGCAGGTCGCGTGCCGTCCGCACCGCCTTCGCCTGCTTCGCCTTCTTCCACGGCCGCGCCCGCCGAACCGGCCGCGCCCGCCGAACCGGCCGTGCCGGTGGCGGCGGACCGCGTCGCGGCCAGCACGGACCAGCTCTTCAACGACTACGTCAGCGAAGTCGGGGCCGGCGGGCTGCAAGCGGTGACGTATGCCAACGGCAGCTTTGTGGTCCGCACCGGCGGCACCAACCACCCGGAAGCCGGCGGCACCCCGGCAACACAGGCCGGCGGCACCCCCGCAGCTTCGCCGCCGTCGCCGTCCGAGTTCGTGGCGCGCTACTCGAACGTCCGTCTCGAGCAGGGCGAACCGCTTGCCCCGGAGGAAGACTTCTTCGGCGGGCAGGGCTACGTCCTCAACAACGGCATTGTGTGCTCCGCCGGTTATGGCGCCTACAGCCCGGAAGGCGAACCCCTGGTCCTCACCGCAGGCCACTGCACCGAAGACGGCACGGTCACCACGGCAAACGTGGAGCGGCCGGAATCCCCGGCGAACAAGCTGCTGGGCACCCTCGGCTTCAGCCAGTTCGGCGGCCCGGGCAACTCCTGGATCACCGGCGACGAAGAGTACCCGGGGAACATCGGGACGGACATCGCCGTCATCGAGGGCATCCGGGCAGGACTCGAGGTCCAGCCAGCCACCACCCGCTGGGATGCGCCCTCGGACCCCGGATCCACGGCCGTGAAGATCATCGGAACGGCGTCGCCGTCGCCGGGGCAGGCCGTCTGCCGCTCCGGCCGCACCGCCGGCTGGTCCTGCGGCACAGTGGACGAAGTAGGCATTTATGTAGTGGGAGGCATCACCGCCGACCCCTCCGACCTCCGGGCCTTCCGCGGCTTCCTCTCCAACTCCGTCCAGTCCAGCGGCGGCGACTCCGGCGGACCCTGGATCAGCGGAAACTTCGCCGTCGGCACGCACTCGGCGGGAGACGCCCCCGGTTCGGCGGCCAACTTTGCCGTGGCCACCACCCTGGAGGACGCCATGACCCGGCTACCGGGCGTCCAGCTTCAGCTGTTCCTCAACAAACCCACCCTCACGGGGCCGGCCAGCGGCGGCGGAGTTGCGGTCGGCCAGACCATCACCGGGCAGGTCCCTGCGGCTCCGGCCTCCGCTGTGGCCGCGGGGTCGAAGGTCCGCATTACGGTACCCGGGCAGCCGCCCGCGGACGTGCCGTTGGACGCCTCCGGACGATGGCAGTTCACTGCTCCCTCTCCGGCCGGCCGGTTGCGGTTTATCGCCGAAACGGTCAACGGTTTCAGCCACTCCGGGGCCAGCTCTTTCGAGGTCACTGTGCTGCCGTCCGAGCTGCCCGCACCCGTCATTGCCGCTCCTGATGAGGGCGACGTCCTGACGGCACTCGAACGCATCGAAGGGACCGGAACACCCGGCGCCACGGTGGAACTCTCGGGCGATGCCACCGGCCAGGCCGTGGTGGGGCTCGACGGCGCCTGGGCAGTGCCTGTGACCGGGCCCGCGAGGTTCGGCTCTTTCACCGTCAGGGCAGTACAGACCGCAGCAGGCATCGCTGACAGCCCGGCGGCGAGCCGGACCTTCACGGTAGTGCCGCCGTCGCCCGCGGTGACCAACATCCACAACGGCCAGCATTTCGCCCACGACGCGGCACCACGGCAGATCACCGGCACTGCCCTGAAGGGCGGGGCGGTGACGGTCACGGTGGACGGCGCCGCAACAGTGCTCGCCGCTGCGGACGGCACCTGGAGCATGCCGCTGCCGGCCGGGCTCGCGGCCGGAAACCATACGGTGGCGGTCAGCCAGGCGGTCGACGGCGCCGCATCGGCACCGGTGAACCTGACCTTCGTGGTGGATCCGGCTCCGGTGATTGTTCCGGCCGCAGTCATCCCGGCCGCCGTCCCGGGCCAGCTGCCGGCCACCGGCGCCGACGGCCTGCTCACCGCCGCCGGCGCCGGGGCCGGTGTGCTGCTGCTCGGCGGCGCCGCGCTGCTCCTGGCAAGGCGGCGTTCCCGCCGCTGACCGCCGCCCGCCGCCGGGTGCGAGTTTTTGTCCACTTATCGCGACCAACAGCGGTCTTAAGTCGCGATAAGTGGACAAAAACTCCGGGCTATTGGAAGTCGGCCAGCCAGAGGTCCGGGCCGAACACTTCGTACTGGATGTCCTTGGCCGGTACGCCCCGTGCCACCAGCGCGCTCCGGACCGACTTCAGGAAGGGCAGCGGACCGCAGAGGTAGTATTCGGCGTCGTCCGGCAGATCCACCGCGTTGACGTCCATGAAGCCCTTGAACGCCGGTGCGCTGTCCGTCCCGGCTGACCCCGTCCCGGCTGACCCTGTCCCGGCTGCGCCGGAGCCAGCGGGTGAGCCCTCCGGTTCGAGGAACCACGTGTTCAGTGACCCGTCCGCCAGCTGCGCGAGGTCCTCGGTGACCTGGGCCCGGAGCGGGAACGACGCCGGGGTGTCATCCGCGTGGAGGAGCATGACCTGGCGCTGGGAACCGGCCTTCACCAGATGGGACAGCATGCCGGCCATGGGCGTGATGCCGATGCCCGCGCTGGCCAGGACAACCGGCCTGTCCGTGTATTCCAGGACCACGTCGCCGAAGGGTGCCGAAAGCACCACCTCGTCGCCTTCGTGGATCTCGTTGTGGAGCAGGTTGGACATCTCGCCGTCGGGCGTGGGGAGTCCGTGGACGCGCTTCACCGCGAACTGCCGGTGGTGGCCGTCGTCGGCCTTGGTGAGGCTGTACTGCCGGGGCTGGTGCACGCCGTCGTGCATCAGCATCTTGATGGTGACGTACTGCCCGGGAAGGGACGGCTTGACGTCGCGCTCGTCGGTGCGTTCCACGATGAACGTGAGCACGTCGTCGGTTTCCTGGATCCGCCGGACAACCCGCCACGTCCGCCAGATCGTCTCGGGTGAGAGGTGCACGGCGTTGTAGAGTCCGCGTTCCTTGTTGATAAGCATGTTGGCCATGAGCCAGTAGACCTCGTCCCAGGCGGCGGCCACCTCGGGAGTCACGGCATCCCCGAGCACGTCCACGATGGACCACATCAGGTGGTCATGCACAATCTGGTACTGATCCGGGGCCAGGCCCAGCGACACGTGCTTGTGCGCGACGCGGGAGAGCAGATGGTCCGGCAACTGGTCAGGCTTGTCCACGAGGAACCCGGCAAACGCCGCGATGGACCCCGCCAACGCCTGCTGCTGCCGCCCGTCCGCCTGGTTGCCCCGGTTGAAGAGGCCGTCCAGGAGGTCCGGCCGCGCCTCGAACATGTGTTTGTAGAACCGTTTGGCGATCTCCTCGATGTGCTCGCCAACTACAGGCAGCGTTGCCTTGATGACTGGAGAAGAGGTGTCTGAGAGCATGGTTGGTCCCTTCCGGTCTTGCCGGTGAATGCGGGCGGTGGTTCGTCGCTCGGCACAGCAAACCTAGCAGTCCGGGCCCGTCCACTTCCGGGCCGGTTGGCACTTCACGGCAGTCGAAAACCGGTGTACCGGGGCAGGCTGCGGATCAGTTTTCCGTTGCCAGCTCGCCGCGCGCAATGCTGTCCGACGAGTGTGCGGGGTTGCCGTCGAACGGCTCGTTGGACACGTCCACAATGGGGTACTCCGCGAGGTCCAGTCCTTCAGGGATGGCAAAGACACCGGGCTCGCCGTCCAGCACTCCGAGGCTGACGAGTTTGGAGAGGTCCGGCGAGATGACCCAGACCTCACGGAAGCCGTTGATTTGGCTGTCCGGGAGCTGGACCACCAGCTGGCGCGTCCCGTCGGGAAGCTCCTCCACCAGCGCCTTCCCGTTTGCCGTATACGACGCCAGGGGCTGCAGCGGTGCCTGGGCAATGACCACGGGCTGGGGAGCCGTCGGCGTGGGCGAAGGCACGGCTTCCGGGCCTCGCCCGAGGACGTTGTAGCCGGCCCACACGGCGGCCGCGCCAACGACGATTCCGGCGGCTGCCGCCATCGCCACCCAGCGCCGGGCACCGGAACCTGCCCTCGCACCTGCGGCGCGGGGCCTAAGCGGCGTCGGCGCGGTAACCGGCGCCGAGGTGACCGGAGCTGAGGTGGGTGGCGCTGAGATGACCGGCGCCGCCGCCGGACTTCCCGCCGCCGGACTTCCCGCGGTTGGACTTCCTGCGGTTGGACTCGTCAGGGAGGGTGCCCTGCTCAGCGGGTCCTGAGCCTGCCCGGGGGAGAGCCCCAATGCCTGGTGGATAGCGGCCCAGTTATGCGGTCCGGGCGTGGCCAGTTCCACTTCGGCCGGATCCACGGTGGCGGCGCGGACGGTGCGTTCCAGGGCGGAAAGGGTTCCGGAGCACTCACTGCAGAACGCCAGATGGTCGGCCTCGGCCGGGCTCACGGCGGGTTCGCCAAGGGCCAGCAGGCTCAGCTGCTCATCGTCAAGATGCTTCATGGCCCACCTCCAGACGGGTCCGCATCCGGGAGAGGCTGCGACGGATGTGGCTCTTGACGGTGCCGAGGGGCAGTTGCAGGCGCGAGGAGATCTGGTCGTGCGTGAGGTCCTCGTAGAACGCCAGCTTCATAATCGCCTTCTGTGGATCGCCCAACCGGTCCAGCTCTTCCTCCAAGGTTATGCGGTCTGCCACGGCTTCCACGTCAGCTGCCGGCGGTCCGGCGACGCGCTCATCACCCACGAACTGCCCGGCAGCGTGTTCCAGCTCCTGCCGGCGCATCCGGGCCGAGAGCGCATCGGAAATGGCGTTGCGGGTGATCCCCACAAGCCAGGCCGGCAGGCGGGCGGCTTCCGGCCGGTAGCTGGTGCGAGACTTCCAGGCGCGGATAAAGACTTCCTGGGTGACGTCGTCGGCCGCTGCCCGTTCCCCCAGTGACCTCAGCGCCAGCGTGAACACCAGCGGGCTCAGCCGCCGGTAGGCCTCGGCGAGGGCCGTTTCCTGGCCGGACGCGAACGCATGATCGAGAGCAGCGTCCCAATCGTGCGGGCCGGCAAGGGTCATCGATGGCTCCTTCGAGCGGCAGTGAGACCTGTGGAACCACATTATGCCGTCCCCGACGCCGGTCCGCCATAGAAGCGGACCTGCGGGGTCTTGACCAGCTCCTCCACGCCGGAGCAAGCTCAATGAAGGCCCTCCGGCAAACCCGGGCCACGCAGAGCCTCCGTGCCGCAGGTCCTCAGCCTTGACCCCCGATTCGAGGAGAGCCCCATGAGCACCACAACTTTCAACGACCTGCTCATCAAACAGGTCGGCAATGAGTTCGCAGCGTCCCAGCAGTACATCGCCATCGCGGCCTGGTTCGACGGACAGGACCTGCCCCGGCTGGCCAAGCACTTCTACCGGCAGTCGCTGGAGGAGCGGAACCACGCGATGATGATGGTCCGGTACATCCTGGACCGGGGCATCAGGATTTCGATTCCCGGCATCGACCCGGTCCGGAACGATTTCACCTCGGCGGAGGAACCCCTGGTCCTGGCCCTGGCGCAGGAAATTGAAGTCACCGACCGCATCAAGGAACTCTTCGCCGCGGCCCGGGCGGAAAACGATCCCCTCGGGGAACAGTTCATGCTCTGGTTCCTCAAGGAACAGGTGGAAGAAGTCGCATCCATGTCCACACTCCTGAACGTTGCACGCCGGGCGGACAACCTTTTCGACGTCGAGATGTTCCTTGCCCGCGAGCGGGTGGGAGACGCCGGGGGCGGCGGCGGGCACGGCGGCCACCACGGTCACGGCGGAGGGCATGGCGGCGGCGGCGACTCCGGGACGCCGGAAGCGGCGGGCGGAGCGCTGTAGATCACACCAGCGGTGACAGGCACAGCGGCGGGGCCGCGCCAGGCGGCCCCGCCGGTGTTGGTTATCAGTGATGGCGTGTGTCAGCGGCGGCCGTGCCACCGCTCCTCGGAGTCAACAACCTGGACCGCCACGGCCAGGTTGCCGTCAGCCAGGCTGCCCCAGGCGTACACGATCGTGTTCTTGCCGCCCTCGACCGTGATGTCGGCCGGCCCGATCACCGGGTCGGTGGTCCCGGCTGCGGCAACGGACGCCGAAATGGTTCCGGCCTTGAGCTTCAGGGTTGCCTCCTCCGGGTTGCTGAGTCCCTCGATCACGGCGGAACCGCCGGCCAGAACGTCGACGGCGGGCGCTGCGGCTACGTGCCTCACCGTCAGCTTGCCCTTCTTGTCGTTGCGCGGAGCCTTCGTGTCGTTGGCGAAGAGTGTGGCCGTGGCGGCCCCCTCGGCGTCGAGGTGGGCCACGGCGGTGTAGTCTCCGCCGCTGTCGAGCTCAACGGTCACCGGCCCGATCACCGGGTTGTCGGCGCTGGTGGCGTCCGAGGCGGTGATGGCGATGTCGTAGTCCCCGGCGGCGAGCTCCAGCGGGCCGGCCAGGGTTCCGGGAGTGAAGTCATCCAGGGTGAGGTTGCCATCCACCCACACGTCCACCGTCAGGCCGGGGACGCCGTGCAGCACACTGAGCTTGGCGGGGTCGTCGTCGTGGTGGTGCCAGCCACCGGCCTGGGCGGGGGCTGCGAAGGTCAGTGCGGCCGCGAGCGACAGTGCTCCGGCGGCGTAGGTTGTTTTGCGCATTTCAAACTCCTCAGAGGGACGCCCGGGGGACGGGCTGTGTTTGTGCTTACGCCTTTACTACCTGCGGGATGCCCTCTTTGGATGCAAAGTCATGAAGTTTTTTTGTCCGTCATTTCCGGTCCATCAACAGGTTGGTGATCCGGAGCGTGCACAGTCGCTGGCCGGCCTCGTTGGTGAGCAGGACCTCGTGCGTGGTCAGCGTTCCGCCCAGGTGGATGGGCGTGGCCGTGATGGTGATCTGGCCGTCGCGTGCCGATTTGTGGTGGGTGGCGGACACATCCACGCCCACGGCGGTCTTGCCCATGGTGCTGGCGTGGATCACGGCGGCCCAGGAGCCTACCGCCTCGCCCACAGCAAGTGAGGCTCCGCCGTGAAGCAGCCCGAAGGACTGCCGGTTGCCCTCCACCGGCATGGTGGCGACAACACGCTCCACGGATTCCTCGACGATCTTCACGCCCATCTTCTCGTCGAGTTCGCCGAGCGTGATCTTCCACAGTTCGACGCTGCCGGTTTCGGGCTGCATGGCCACTTCGCTTTCGTTGTCGGTCTTCCTACTGTGCAGCAAGGCTAGTGTGCAGCGCGGCACATTCATGTACTGTAGACATATTACCGAACGGACGGTCAGTAATGCACTGGCCGTGATGATCTTGCCCCGCGCTGGAAGGACCCGTCAACGATGACCACCACTGCAACTGCTCCGAAATCCTCGCTGGACACTGTGGAGACCGTTCCCAGTTTCGTCCGGGACGCCTGGTGGACGCCCGACGCCGGAGCCGCGGCTTCCGCTGTTCCGGTCCTGGACGCCAGCACAGGAGAACTCCTGGCGAAGGTGAGCACCGAGGGACTGGACCTTGCCGACGTCGTGGATTACGGCCGTACCACCGGCCAGAAGGAACTCGGCACGCTGACCTTCCACCAGCGCGCCCTCAAGCTCAAGGAACTGGCCCAGTACCTCAACGCCCGCCGCGAGCACTTCTATGAGCTGTCCGCGCAGACCGGCGCCACCAAGGTCGACTCCATGGTGGACATCGACGGCGGCATCGGCGTGCTCTTCACGTTCGGTTCCAAGGGCCGGCGCGAGCTGCCCAACTCGCAGGTTGTGGTGGACGGCCCTATGGAGGTGCTGTCCCGGGACGGATCCTTCGCCGGCGAGCACATCTACACCCGCATTCCGGGCGTCGCAGTGCAGATCAACGCCTTCAACTTCCCGGTCTGGGGCATGCTGGAGAAGTTTGCGCCGGCGTTCATTGCCGGTGTTCCCACCATCGTCAAGCCGGCCACCCCCACCGGCTACGTGGCAGCGGCCGTGGTCAAGGCCATGATCGAATCCAACATCCTGCCCAAGGGTTCCCTGCAGCTCATCTCCGGATCAGCCCGCACCATCCTGGACCACCTCGACTACCGCGACCTTGTGTCGTTCACCGGGTCCGCCTCCACGGCCAACTCGTTGAAGAACCACCCGAACGTGGTGGAGGGCGGCATCCGCTTCACGTCCGAAACGGACTCGCTCAACGCCGCCATCCTGGGCCCGGACGCGGTCAAGGGCACCCCGGAGTTCGACGCATTCATCAAATCCGTGGTCACCGAAATGACGGTCAAGGCCGGCCAGAAGTGCACGTCCATCCGCCGCACCATCGTGCCCCGCGAGCTGGTGTCCGACGTCGTTGCCGCCGTGGGTGCCCGCATCGAGGAACGCGTGGTGCTGGGTGATCCCCGCGCCGAAGGCGTCACCATGGGTGCGTTGGCCTCCCTGGAGCAGTTGGCCGACGTCCGCGCCGCTGTGCAGTCCATGCTCGACGCCGGCGGCGAGCTTGCGTACGGCACGCTGGACTCGCCGAAGGTCACCAAGGCGGACGGGGGAGTTGCCGTCGTCGAAGGCGGTGCCTTTATGTCGCCCGTGCTGCTCAGCTGGGCAGACGCCGAAGCCGAGGAAGTCCACTCGCTGGAGGCCTTCGGCCCGGTGTCCTCGGTGATCGGCTACACCGACCTGGCCGACGCCGTGCGCCTCGCCGCCCGTGGTGGCGGCTCGCTGGTGGCTTCGGTGTGCACCAACGACCCCGAGGTTGCCCGCGAACTGGTCACCGGGATCGCGGCGCACCACGGCCGCGTCCTGATGCTCAACCGCGAGGACGCCCGTTCGTCGACAGGCCATGGCTCGCCTGTCCCGCACCTGGTCCACGGCGGGCCGGGACGTGCCGGCGGCGGCGAAGAGCTGGGCGGCATCCGCTCGGTGATGCACCACATGCAGCGCACCGCCATCCAGGGTTCGCCCAACATGCTCACCGCCGTCACGGGTGTGTGGCACACCGGCGCGGACCGCAACTTCACCCTTGACACCGAGGGCCAGCACCCGTTCCGGAAGCACCTGAGCACGCTGCACATCGGCGATGCGGTCCGCTCCGGGCTGCGCGAAGTGAGCCTGGAGGAGATCACCAAGTTCGCCAACTCCACGGGCGACACGTTCTACGCCCACACCAACCAGGAGGCTGCGGAGGCCAATCCGTTCTTCCCGGGCATTGTGGCGCACGGCTACCTGCTGCTGGCCTGGGGCGCCGGGCTGTTCGTGGAGCCGGCTCCGGGCCCCGTGCTGGCGAATTACGGCCTGGAGAACCTGCGCTTCATCACCCCGGTGGCCGCAGGCGACTCCATCCGCGTGACCCTGACCGCCAAGAAGATCACCCCGCGCGAGACCGACGAATATGGCGAGGTGGCCTGGGACGCCGTCCTCACCAACCAGAACGACGAAATCGTAGCCACCTACGACGTCCTCACCCTGGTCGAAAAGTAGCCCTCCCCGGACGCTCTCTCACTTCCTGAGGGTTTTCCGCCGACGCTCTCTCACTTCCTAAGGGTTTTCCGCCGACGCTCTCTCACCCGTGAGAGAGCGTCGGCGCTTTTCCGGCAGGAAGTGAGAGAGCGTCGGCGTTTCGTGGGCTAATTCTGATACGTATGATGCCCCTTGATACGAGTGGTCACTGGTGAAAACTCAGGTAGAAGCCACTCAGGAGCCTCCGGGGTGTGCTGCCTAGACTTGGGCACATCGCACCGGGCCGGGCGGTCCTTCCTACGCTCGCACCGGTGCAGGGGTCAGGCGGATGCCGATTTAGTGGGGGAGTGCCCGTGCCGGTGCCAGCGACAGCAAAACGCGTCCAGGCGCCCCACGACGCCCACACTCATCCGATGCCCGGAAGAGCGCGCCGCCCTGCCATGGGGCTGATGGTCGGATTAGCGGTGATCGGTGTACTGCTGGCCCTCCGGATCCTGTCTCCAGCGACGGGCCAGGCAACCTGGCTGGCGGATGCTGCGCGTGACTTTGTTTCCCTGTCGATCAGCGTGGTGATCGAATCCCTCCCGTTCGTTTTCCTCGGCATCGTGCTCTCGATCGGAGTGCAGATCTGGCTGCCGGAGGGTTTCCTGGTCCGACGGCTCCCGAAGAGTCCGGCGCTCAGGCGGCCCGTCCTGTCCCTGCTGGGGATGCTGCTCCCGGTGTGCGAATGCGGGAACGTCCCGCTGGCCCGCGGGCTGATCGTGCGGGGGCTGACCGTGTCCGAGTCCATGACGTTCCTGTTTGCTGCGCCGATCCTGAATCCGGTCACGATCATCACCACCCAGCAGGCATTCGGCTGGGACAACGGCATCCTCGTTTCCCGCATTGCCGGCGGTTTCCTCATCGCCAACCTGATCGGATGGATCTACAGCCGCCATCCGCGCCCCGAGGCGCTGTTGACGCCGCGGTTCCAGGAGGAGTGTTCCATGGAGGACCACGCCGGGCAGGCCACAGGAAAAGTTGGACGCAGCGTCCAGCTGTTCGTGCGGGAGACGGGCGCCATGATGCCCGCCCTGTTCATCGGCGCAGGTATCGCGGGGCTCATCCAGGTAGGGGTCCCGCGGGACGTCCTGGTTTCGGTGGGAAGCAGTCCGGTCTGGTCCGTTGCGGCCTTGATGGTCCTGGCCTTCGTCGTGGCAGTGTGCTCCAACGTTGACGCGTTCTTCATCCTGTCGTTCGGGGCAACGTTCATGCCGGGCTCCATCGTGGCGTTCCTGGTGTTCGGGCCGATGATTGATGTGAAAATGCTGGCCCTCCTCCGCACCACTTTCACCGCAAAGACCCTCCTGCAGCTCACCGTGGTGGTGGCACTGTGCTCCGCCGCACTGGGATTGGCGGTCAATTATGTCCTATAGGCGGCTCCTCGACCGCTGGCTTGGCGTGATGCTGAGCCTCATCGGCGTCGTGGCCACCCTGTGGCTGGGTTTCACAGGGCAGCTCGCGCTGTACATCCACCCGCGGTACTTCGCGTTCACCGTCATCATGGCCGTGATCGCGGCGGTACTTGCCCTGGCCGCATTCGCCCTGGTTCCCCAGGCCATGGTTCCCCAAGACCCGCACGGACCCGGCCACGATCATGCGAGCGGTTCCGGGCACGACGACGCCGGCAAACGGCGCCGGAGACGCCTCGGAGCTGCAGGAAGCACGCTGATCGTGGCTGCCGCCGTCGCCGGACTCCTGGTCCTGCCGCCGGCCACGCTCAGCACCGCCACGGTCAACCAGCGCGACCTCAACGGTGCGGCGTCGACGCTTTCGAGGGACGAGGCTATCGAGCTCGTGGGCGCTGACTACACCACGTTCACCATGAAGGACTGGGTCTCGCTGCTGCGTCAGGGGGCCGGGCAGGAATTTCTGGCCGGCAAGACGGCGACAGTCACCGGATTCGTGACACCGGACAAGAGCGACCCGGAAAACGTCTTCTTCACGGCCCGTTTCGTGCTGACCTGCTGCGCAGTGGATGCCCGGCCGATCGGCCTGCCCGTTTACTCGCCGGGCTGGCAGGACCGGTTCGAAACCGACAGCTGGGTAACGGTATCCGGCGGCTTCGAAACCAACCCCAGCCAGATCAGCGGTGAAACCCTTGTGATGGTTCCAGATTCCATTACCGCGGTCCCGGAACCGGATTCCCCCTATGTCTACTAAGCGATCCGTGCCTCCTAAGCGATCCGCTGCCCAACGCACACGCCCCCGCCCGGCCACGCGCATCCCGGCCACGGTCCCACGCCGCGGCTTGCTCTCCTTCGCCTTGCGGCTCCGCGGCACGATCGCCCTTCTGGTGGCACTGTGCCTGGCCCTCACCGCTGCGAACTTCGTCTCGGAACCCCGGCCGAACGCGGTGTCAGCGCTGCAAGGGACATCCGGGACGGCTGGCTTCGAGCTGTACACGCTCCAACGCGACATCAGCTATGACGCCGCCGGAAAGAAGAAGCCGGACACCATACGGGGAAACAACATCGCCGATGCAGGCGACGGGTCCGTCATCCTCACTGCCAACCGGATTCAGGAATACGCGGCGCTGCCCAACGCCCTGGCCGCCGTCACGATCAATGAGGACAACACCACTTCCCTTGACATCGTCCCCCTCTCCGGCGGGCCGGAGGCCCAGGTTCCGCTTCCGGGACCTGGACAGGTCGAACTCCTGCGCGCGGCGTCCAAGGGCCTCATCGGGTTCGCCTTCTCCAGCGCCTCGCCGTCACAGCAGCACCACAAGACCTTGTTCGTATACGACATCGAGGATCCCTCCACGCCCCCGCGGGAGATCCGCGGCCCCGATGGAAAGGCGGTGTCCGTCCTCAACTGGGACTTCGTTCCCGGCACCTCCTCACTGGTGGTGCGGAACGATTCCTCGGCCATGTTCCTCGTCGATGCCCTCAACGCCGGAAAACCCGCGCCGCTGGGCCTGCACACCGAATTCCGCGGGTTCATTCCCGGAACCAGGGAGGTCCACGTGGTCGACCCAGGCGCCGACCCCACGGACAAGATCGGGAAAAACTCGGGCATCGATCTGACCAAGGGGACCGTACGCCCCCTCGACCTGAAGGCGGTGGTCCGGAACGACAATTCATGGCCGGGCACCACGGTCCTCCTCAATGGAAGCGGGCGCTACGTCCAAAGCATTAGCGAGTTCGCCGCAGGCAAGGTGACCTCCATACTGACGGTCACGGACGCGACAGGCTCTGCGAACCTCTTTGAGCCGGAGCCGGCCTGGTCGCGCATCCAGAACTACTGCCCCTCTCCGGACGGAAAGTTCCTTGCCGTGGAAGCAACAGCCCCTGACGGTGCCTACGACCGCTACCCTGTCGCGGCCGCCTATTCACCCATGCGGACCGAGATCATCGAGCTGGATACCGGCCGGCATGTCCGGAGCTTCCCGGGGTTCCTCCCCAGCTGGTGCGGATAGATCCCGGCGCTTGCGGCTGAGCCCCTGGTCAGCCCTGGCGGGCCTTCATGCGGGGGTTCTTCTTATTGATGACGAAGGTGCGGCCCCGGCGGCGGACAATCTGGGCGCCCGGAATCTTCTTCAGCGCGCGCAATGAGTTCCGTACTTTCATGATGTGCTCCTTTGTGGTGTTTCCGATGGTTGGTTCAAAGCAAATGGGTCAGGAAATGAGGCGGCGGCGGATGCCATCTCCGCGGCAGACAGCTCGCAGGCCGCAAGCAGTGCTGCGATTTCTGCGGCGTCGACGTCGTCGCCCGTGACGGCCAGGACGGTCCCGCGATCACCGAATTCGGGATGCCAGTCCAGCACGGGGTCGGGACCGGCTCCGGCTGACATGAACGGGCGGGATGCGGCGTCGGCCTGCCAGGGTCCGGTGTTTTCCAGCCACACACGCGGCCCGACGCCCTGGATGGCGATCCGGCACCCGGGGGCGGACGCCACCCAGAGCCGCCCGCGCAGCCAGCAGCATCCCTCCGCCAGGGCCGCCAGGGCATGCCGGAAGCGCTCCGGATGAAGGGGCCGCCGTATCCGCTGCACCACGGTACTGAAAGGTGGGCAGGACTCTGCCGGGATCCGAACCGAGCCGGGGACGGTCCGGGCCGTTGCCTCCGCCAGGTTGTGGCGTCCCGGCCGGATGCCGCCGTCGTCAGCGGTGACCTTCGCATGCGGGGCCAGCTCTTTGACGAGCTGGACCCCGCGGTCCCGGATCGCCGGATCGACAGGCACCAGGGCGGGATCGGCCAGCAGGACTGTGTCGCTGAACGCGAGTTCCCCGATGAGGAATTCCCCCGGGGTCCGGTCATCGTCGGGAACGGGAGTGAAACCGGACTCGAACAGGGTGTGGTGGTCCCAGATCTGGTCCTCAATCGCACCGGGAGCGCAGGCAAGCACGGCCGAATCAATCGTGATGGAGGCCCCGAGACCCTTCAGCAGTGCGTGCACGGCCGCCACTGAGGCCACAGCGGGCGGCAGGCCCAGAATGATGTGCGAACCCTGTTCCAGCAGCCTGCCCACTGTGGGCACGACGTCCAAACGCACGGTACAGCTGAGGCAGCCGTGCTCCAGCAGCGACTCTTCACGCTCGAGGCGCCGGCCCTCCCGGAAGACACGCCGGATCACCAGCCCGTCTTCAAGCAGGTCATGGAAAACAACCAGGGCGCCGGGCGAATCCGCGGCCAGCGCCGCGCACGCCTGCTGCCGGCAGAAAGCGTCCAGGGAACTTACGACTGTCACATTCATGCCGTAAGACTATATGAGAATCATTCTCATTTACAACTTGATGCGGGGTGTGAGGGAGCGTCCGGGGGAAGCGGCGGGAAGTGAGAGGGCGTCCGGGGGGAGGCGGCAGGGAGTGAGAGGGCGTCCGGGGGGAGGCGGCGGGAAGTGAGAGAGCGTCCGGGGAGAGGCGGCGGGAAGTGAGAGAGCGTCCGGCCAGATCTTTCTGCACCGCTCGGGCGTAAAATTTTCAACGTAGGAGGTGGCGAAATGACCCTAGTACTCAGTAAAGCCACAACAGTCCTGCCAGTCGATGATGCAGAGCGTGCCCGGCATTTCTATGAGGACACCCTTGGACTCCCGCACCGTGGCGTGGCAGATGACGGAAGCGAATTGTTCGGCTCAGAAGGCGGCCCCATGCTGCAGTTGATGCCGGTCAAGGACGGTAAGCATTCAGAGCACACCGCCTTGAGTTTCGAAGTCAGCGAGATCGAACGCACCGTCCATGAGATGGAAGCCAAGGGCGTCACGTTCCAGGACTACGATCTCCCCGATCTCAAGACTGAGAACCACATTTGTACAACCGATTCCGAGAAGTGCGCCTGGTTCATGGACTCCGAGCACAACATTCTTTGCGTGCACGAGAACATCAGCACGGTAGCGGATTACCAGCTCTAGAGACTGGCGTCCCGGCTCAGCGGGACGCCTTATCTTTGCCATAACCCAGCCAGGCCCACCCGTGTCGGCAGCACCCCGTCAGCAACACCCCGTCAGTGCGACGCCGGTGTTGACCACGGCGTGACCGGCCGTTCCTGCCTGACCCCGTCCACCGTGATGTCCACGCGTTCGTTGAAGAAGCACACCAGCCCGTGGATCTGGGCGGCGTCACGGAAACGCTGGTCGTACATCCACGCGATGTTGCGCCCGTTCTCGGCGGGCGGGTAGGTCAGGTAGCTCGCCGTCCCCTTGTACGGGCACACCGTCTTCTTGTCGCCGGCGTCCATGAGGTCCAGCCGCACGTTCAGCGGCGGGAGGTAGTAGCGCACCGGCAGCATGGTTTCGTACAGCAGCTGCGCGCCGTTCGTGGTGGCCAGGGTGACGTCGTCGACCCTTACCTCCACGGTGAGTGACGACGCACGGATGTCCACGCGGTGGAAGGGGTCGCGGGGGTGCCCGATGATCTCCTCGTCGTCCTCTAGCCAGTCGAAGGCGTTGAAATCCAGCACCACGTGTCCGGCGAGGTCGGGGTCAGCCGGCCGGAAGGCCGCGCGCGGCAGCCTGGCGTCGGAGGTCACGACGTCCAACTCCTCGCCTTCCGCCGTGTGCCGGCCAAAGCCGGTGCGCGGATCCAGCGACGGCGGCGCGTCCAGCATGAGTTTGAACCCGTATTCGGGGATGTTGCCGGCCTGCTGCCCGGGCGGCTGCAGTTCGGCTTGAAGGTCCACTTCGGGGACGGCGTAAACGGGGGTGATGCGCTTGGGTTCCCACACCAGGAGGGCGTACAGGGTGTCGACGACGGCGTTCCCGCCGAGCATGGCCCGCACCCTTTTGGGGGTGGGCTGGTACCGCAAATCGGGGAATGTGCCGAAGAGGACTTCGGATAACTTCGTGGCCATGACTACAGGGTGGGCGCCGCTAATCCGGCCGTCAATGACTGCCGCGGCGGCCGTCCGGCCGCGGTGAGGGAGAACAGGACTAGCGTGCCGCGTTGAGTCCCTTGAAAGCCATTGTGATGACGTCGTCAGCCAGCTTTTCCGGCGACAGTGAACCGCCCGGCTTGTACCATTCGACGATTGAGTTGATGGTGCCGAACAGGAGGCGGGTGACCGTGCGGGGATCGATGTCCTCGCGGAGGGAGCCCTCATCGCGGGCGGCGGAGATCAGGGCCGCCACCTTGTGGTCGAAGGTGCGCCGGCGTTCCATGGCGTCGCGCTCGATCTCCGTGTTGCCGCGCAGGCGCAGCAGCAGGGTGACGAAGGGGAGCCGTTCCACCAGCACGGAGATGGTTTCGCGGAGTACGAACTCGAGCCGGGCCTCGGCCGTTCCGGACTGGGCCTGCGGCTGCTCGAGGATGGCTTCCAGTCCGCCCAGCGCCTCTTCCAGTGCGAGCTTGAGGAGGTCGCCCTTGGACGGCACGTGGTGGTAGATGGCCGACTTGGAAATGCCGAGGTTTTCGGCGAGGATGCCCATGGACGTGGCGTCGTAGCCGTGGCGGTTGAAAACCTCGACGGCGATCTGCAGCACCGACTGCTGGTCGTATCCGGGGCGGCCGCGCTTGGTGGGTGCATCAGTGGTGGACATACCGGCTATTTTCTCATGAACGTTCGGTCAATTGATGCAACCGGGTCATATACCTGAAAATCCTTGCCTGCCTGTGGCCCCGGTGCTAGAACAGCTAGTAGTAGGAACCATCGGTGCGGGGGCCGGTACACCTGCTGAAACAGCTTCAAAGACCGGGACGGGATCAGGCACATTGGGCTGCCCGGCTGGCGGTTAGCCATCGGCACGTCACAGCGCTGTCGCGCATTGGCAGCAGTGCACTGAATGCCTCCCGTAAAAGGATGGTCCCCGGCCGCAGCAGCCGGGGACCATCCCTACGTCCGGGACCAAGTCCCAAGGCGACGCCTTAGCTGGCGTTCTCTTCCAGCGTGAGGTCGCGGTCCCTGGTCTCCGGTGCCTTGATGGCTTGGACCAGCGAGATGCCCACGATAACCATCATGTAGGCGGCGATGGGCCAGTAGGAGCCCGTGGCCCAGGCGAGCAGGGCCGAGCAGATGATGGGCGCGATGCCGCCGCCGAAGATCGCCGAGAACTCGCGGGCAATGGCCACGCCGGCGTACCGGAACTTGGAACCGAACAGCTCGGCGTACATGGCCGACTGCGCAGCGATGCCGCCCTCCACGGCAAAGGTGAAGCCCACGGCGTAGACGAGGGCAATCAGCCAGACGTTGCCCGTGCTGCTGAGCCAGAACGCCGGGAAGGAGAACAGGAAGAGGAAGGCAAGAATGAACACGTTCACGGGCTTGCGGCCCCAGCGGTCGGTGGCGCGGCCGGCCACCAGTGCGGCGGGAATGGCGAAGAGGCCGCCCATGGCCAGCATCTGCGGGATGAGTGCCTTGTCGATGTTGACCACGGAGATCAGGAACGTGCCCAGGAAGGCCTGGTAGATGTAGGAGTGGGCGTGCGTGCCCATGTTGATGAGGAACACCTGGCGGAGCGGGCGGCGGCCCTTCTTGAGCACTTCCGCGACCGGTGAGGCTGCCTCGACGTGCTCCTTCTTGAGCTCGGCGAACACCGGCGATTCCTTCATGTTGCGGCGGATCAGGTACGCGGCCACGGTGACGAGGGCGCTGGAAAGGAACACCAGGCGCCAGCCCCAGGACTCGAGGTCTTCGCGCGGCAGCAGCTGCACCAGGATCCAGGCGCCGGAGCCGAAGACGGAGCCGACGGCGGCACCGGCCCACACCAGCGAGGTCATGGCGCCGCGCCTGCCCTTGGGGGCGAATTCGGCGAGCAGCACCACGGCGCTGGCCATTTCCGCGCCGGCACCGAAGCCCTGGATGAACCGCAGCACGGTCAGGAGGATCGGGGCCAGGATGCCCACGGATTCGTAGGTGGGCAGCAGGCCCATGGCAAAAGTGGCCGTGCCCATCAGGGCCAGCGTGGCCACGAGTACGAACTTCCGGCCGATCTTGTCGCCGTAGCGGGAGAAGAACAGTCCGCCCATGGGCCGGGCCACGAAGCCGACGGCGTAGGCGCCGAAGCTGGCGATGAAGCCGACCGCGGGGGAGACGTTGGGGAAGAACAGGGTGTTGAAGATGATGGCCGTGCCAACGCCGTAGACCACCATGTCGTAGTTTTCCAGGACGGTTCCGATGAACCCTGCCCAGCCGGCGCGGCGAAGCTCGGTTTTGTTGACGGCGGCCGGGTGGAGCGCGCCGTGTGGCTTGGTTCCCGTAGTCGAGGGAGTATGCGTCATTGCTGATCCTGTTCATGAGAAAGCGCCCACCACTGCGTGGACGCGGTTCCCAGACTAGGTGCTGTGGAAGTATTTGGCAACCGATTGCCTAAATTATGGCAACACGAGGCAAAAGTGGAGGGGTGAGGGGCAGGGGTGGCGGCCGATGGGGAAGCCGGGGGACGGTCGGGCAAGACGGCGGGCACGCCAAAAAGGGCCCGGGGTTCAAACCCCGGACCCTTCTGGCTGTTGCCGCGTGGGGCCGCAACTGTCCGTTCGCGCTACCCCTTGGGGCGCATGTCGTAGATCCGGCGGAGCTTGCCGTTTGAGCGCTCCAGGGAGCCCGGCTCGACGACGTTGACGGTGCAGGAGGACCCGACATGGATCTTGATCTGCTGCTGCAGGACCTTTGCTGCCGAAGCGACACCTTCAACAGTGACCGATTCCCGGCGTTCGATCTTCACCGTCAGCTGGTCCATCCGCTGGCCTTCGGGCCGGGTGAGTTCCAGCTGGAAGTGCGGGCTCAGCTCGGGGATGCGCAGGGCAATCTCCTCGATCTGCGACGGGAACAGGTTCACGCCGCGCAGGATGATCATGTCGTCGCTGCGGCCGGTGATGCGGCCCATGCGGCGATGCGCGGGGCGGGCGGTGCCGGGGAGCAGGCGGGTGAGGTCCTTGGTGCGGTAGCGGATGATGGGCAGCGCTTCCTTGGTGAGCGAGGTGAACACCAGTTCGCCGTGTTCGCCGTCGCCCAGGACCTTCGTGGGGTCGAATGCGTCGATGATCTCCGGGCGGAAGTGGTCCTCCCAGATGTGGCTGCCGTCCTGGGTTTCCACGGCTTCGCCGGCCACGCCCGGACCCATGACCTCGGACAGGCCGTAGATGTCGCAGGCCTTGATGTTCATGGTGGTTTCCAGCTCGTGGCGCATTTCCTCGGTCCACGGCTCAGCACCCAGCACGGCGTACTTGAGCGAGGTGGAGGCCGGGTCGATCCCCTGCTTCATCATCGCGTCGGCGATGGTCAGCAGGTAGGTGGGGGTGGCCAAGATCGCGTCGGGCTTGAAGTCCTGGATGAGGGTAATCTGGCGTTCGGTCTGGCCGCCGGAAATGGGGATGACGGTGCAGCCCAGGGCCTCGGCGCCGGCGTGGGCGCCCATGCCGCCGGTGAACAGGCCGTAACCGTAGGCGTTGTGGACCTTCATGCCGGGACGGACTCCGGAGGCGCGGAGGGACCGTGCCACGAGCTTGGCCCAGTCGGCGAGGTCCTTCTTGGTGTAGCCCACTACGGTGGCGCGGCCGGTGGTGCCGGAGCTGGCGTGGATGCGCGCCACCTCGTTCTGCGGCACGGCGAACATGCCGAAGGGGTACTCCAGCCGGAGGTCTTCCTTGGTGGTGAAGGGGAACTTGCCCAGGTCCGCGAGTTCGCGCAGGTCCGTGGGGTGGACGCCGGCTTCGTCGAACTTGCGCTTGTAGAGCGGCACGCGGTCGTAGGCGTAGGCAACCGTGTGCTGGAGGCGGCTCAGCTGAAGTGCTTCCAGCTCGTCACGGGATATGGTTTCTTCGCGGTCCAGCACGGCGTCGGTGGCTGCTGCTGGTTCAGTGGCGTGGAGGGTCATCTGGGGTCCCTGTTTCTATTTCTTGGAGATGGTGCGGCTGCGGCCGCGGAACTCGGCGATGAGCTCGCCCGGGGGCATGTCGGTGGGAAGTTGGCCCGGGACCGTGGCGGCGGGGGCCGGGCCGGCGGGTGCCGCAGCGGGAGTGCCTGCGGCGGGATCGGCGGCGAAGATCTGGACGTCGAAGAGGCCGCTGCGGCCGGTAACGGCGCGGCGGTTGGCGACGGCAGTAAGGACCTGGCCGCGGAAGGCCGGCTTGAGGAAGTTGATATCGACGCCGGACGCCACGGTGATGTTGCCTTCGTCTGCAGGGCTAGGGGTGGACTGGTTGCAGGCCAGCGCGAAGGCAGTGTCGCCGAAGGCGAAGATCATTCCGCCGTGCGCCATGCCGAATCCATTGAGCATTTCCTGCCGGAGTGCCATGCGGATCGTGGCATGTCCGTCGTCCAGCGCAACAACCTCGATGCCCATCCATTCGGAGGCATAGTCGTTTTCAAGGATGGGGTGGGTGGCCCCGGAAAGTGTTGCTTCAGCCATGCGTCATTGCCTCCAGCTTTATTTACCGAATGTTCATTAGGTAATCCCATTTTGGGGCATGCTGTCAAGAGGCGGTGCTGAATCCGGTGCTGTGACGGGTGCTGTGCCCGGGCGCTGTGACGGGCATGGTGCGGGCCAAGGCACGCCCCCAGCGAGTACTTCGACGCCGCCCCTTACGATGGCCTTCATGAGCTGCGGAGCGACGTACATGCGTGGACAGCCGCGATCGCGGCGGCGCTGAAGTCCTGACGAGTGTTCCAGACTTTGATCGACGAGAGCAGTATAGGCAGGACGAGCAGGGGGATGAGGACCAAGTTCAGGACGACTCCCCGGAGCAGGCCGCCCGCAATGGTTCCGGTGATGATGCGCATACTGGTCTTGGTCATGAATGCCTCTCAGGGACGCCCTCGGCGTCAGGCACCATCCACAGCTGGCGCCGAGGGTCAGGCGAACGCGATTGTCTTAGCTCCGGCCAGGACCTCCTCGACGACCTTGGCGGCTCCCACGATGGTGGAGCCCTTCTCGAGTTGCTCCTCAGTGATGCCTCGGGGCTTGGCGCACGCGCCGCACAGCCACACCCGGCCGCCATTCTCGATGAACTCGGTGTACAAGTTGCCAAGCTCCGGCAGCCCCGGCTGGGCCACTCCGTCGGTTCCACCCTTGGTGCCCAGCCACACAGCTTCGATCGTGCACAGCACGATCGCATCCTGGCCCGCTGCCGCAGCTACGTTAGCGGCCACAAACGGGAGCGTGGCGCGCTCGGGTTCTTCCTTTCCGTAGGTGCAGTTGAAGATCAGCTTCTCGCTCATCTCATTTTCCCCTTTCCACACTCACCAGCAGACGTCCGTCTCCCGGTGCTTTGATCGAATGAACAACATGCCCCATAAGACGGGCCATGGAAGGTAGATCCTCTTTGGCAGCCGGATCGCGGGTGCTAACCAAGAGCACGTCGCCGATCGGGATGTGCTGGATCTGTTCGCGAAAGTCTCGGGCGAGACCGTCGGCGCACCCGAGGTCTCCCGCGTCGAACGGATGCACGTGACCCGGCTCGTCCACTGTGCTCGGGCGGAAGCCCGAGCACAGCAGATCAATCGCTTCCACGCGACCGTCGGTGCCGACGTCGAGCATCAGGTGCTGCTCGAGCAGCTGCCATCCCCTCGCGTCGTGGAGCCGCAAGCGGTACGTCACCACCGCACGGCCTTCGATCTCCTGGACGCTGGAGGCCTCCACGTGGAACTGGTCGGCTCCCGCGAACCAGCTAGCGAACCGGTGGATGGTGGCGTTCGCGCCCTGATCTGTCATGAGCCTGCCCGGGACCAACATCCTGAACTGGATACCCGGAGCCAGCAGTGACTGGGCTCCCGTGAAGTCGCGGGCGGTCAGGGCGTTGATTAAAGCGGCCGCGACGTCGCGCGGTCCAGCCGTAGCGAGGCCCGGCGGGCTGTTGTGCGTATCTTTGGGGAGCATGGCCCCTCCTCAACTCGTTTCGTTCTCGATTCCGCTTCCTTCCACTCACGCTACGGAGGACACCGTTCCGCGAACGTTCCGCTGCGAACGCTGTCGGGAGCCGTGGCCGTCGGTTACTATCCCAGTAATGAAGGAAGTGGAATTCCAACTCCTCGGGCGGTTTGCCGTCGCAGTCGATGGCAATCTGATCCCCGGTGACGCTTGGCGAAGTCGTCGGGCAGCAGACGTTCTCAAGCTGCTCGCGCTCTCCCCTGACCTTCGCCTGCACAGGTCGCAGGTCATGGAGGCGCTCTGGCCCGAGAGCGATCCTCAGGCCTCTGGCACAAACCTCCGCAAGGCCCTGTATTTCGCCCGGCGCGCCACAGCAGATGAGCAGACTGTCGTGAGTCACCAGGGGGTGATCGTGCTCTGGCCCGCCGCCCAGGTCCACAGCGACGTCGAACGCTTCGAGGGTGCAGCGCGCCAAGCGCTGGCTGCGAGCGATCCTTCGGCCTGCCGGGCCGCCGCGAATCTTCACCACGGCGAACTCCTTCCCGACGACCGCTACGAGTCCTGGCTGGCGGAGCCACGCCAGCGTCTGCGCCAGCTGTATCTGGATCTTCTGCGCGTAGGGGAGCTGTGGCAACGGCTCTCCGACGAAGACCCCACCGACGAGCGGGCCGCCCGAGCACTCATGCGGGCCCATCTGGACGCCGGCGAACGCAGAGAGGCGATCCGGCGGTTCGAGCGGCTGCGCGAGGCACTCCATGACCACCTAGGCGTCGGGCCGGACCGGGCCACTATCGCCCTCTACGAAGACGTCCTGACCGTCGAAGGGGCGCTCCAGCCCACGCAGGCCGAACGTGCTCACGCCCTGCTCGCCTGGGCCTTGGTGCATCTGAACCGCAACGACCTCAAGGAGGCGGAGCGCGCAGCGGAGGAGGCACGCTCCATCGCCCTCGACTCCAGACTGGGCCGAGAGCTCGGAGAAGCCGCTGTCATCCTCGCCAAGGTCGCCATGGCGCAAGGCCGCTGGCGCGAGCGGTTCGCCGAGGAACTCGCTGAGTCCATGCGCATGCGGGCCAACATGGAGCCCATCGTCTACGACGCGCACCTCTGCCTCGCCGAGTACCACCTCACAGGGCCTGAGGGCTACGCTATCGCTGCCGAGTTCGCACGCCAGATGATGAAGATCGCCAAGGAGGCCGGCTCCGGGACCGGCGCCGCCCTCGGCCAACTCATGCTTGGCGAGGCAGAGCTACTTGCCGGGCACCTCATCGAGGCTCAGAAGAATCTCGCACAGGCGGCGGAGGCAAATGACCGCGAAGGCTGTCTTTCCGGGTCCGCCCTTTCGCGGCAGAGGCTCGCAGAAGTCGCACTCATCGGCGGCCGGAAGTTCGACGCGAACCGGCTGCTCAGCCGGGCGCGCTCATTCGCCGTCCGCTCCGAACTTGCCACCCACCTGCTGGTGCGTGTCTTCGGCACCATGATCCAGGCCGCTGCAGATTCGAAGAAGGCCCTCGCCGTCGTGCGGGCCGCCGAGCGGGAGCTGAGCGGGATGCGTTCCTGCGAGCCCTGCTCGATGGGCTACCTGACTAGTGCTGCGGCGGCCTGCGCGCGAGCCGGCGAACTTGATCGAGCACGCTCCTTCGTCAGTAGAGCCGAAGGAATCGCAGGCATGTGGCACGGAGGCCTGTGGAGCGGCGCCGTGTGGGAAGCCCGTGGCGTCCTCCGTCAGGCCGAGGGCGCGGACGATCAGTCGCGGGCAATGTTCCTCGAAGCAGCCCAGGAGTACACGCACGCCGGCCGCCAGTCCGATGCAGACCGCTGCCTCGAAGCCGCGGCGAGCCCGCAGAGCAGGAGCACCCCTTCCAGATAGGTGCCCGCGCTCCTCACGGCTGGACTCGCGTACTTCATGGCGATAGGTCGGGGGAAGACGATCTCTTCCGAGGCCCCTCGTACCGCTGCCCTCGCAGTTGTGGCAGTTTGAGTTGGACCCGGTATGACGTCCAACCGGGGCCATTCAAAACCTGGCAAAGTCAGAGGACCGTTTCAGAAGCCGCGGCTTAGTTTTCGCGTCAGGCGGCGCAGCAGGAAGCCTTTGAGACGTCGTGGTGAAGGATGGGGCAGCTATCTTGATGCTTCTGCCATGCTCAGATCTGGGCTCCAGAGATAAGCGACGGGCTCAGTGGTCATGGCCGCTAACACTCTACTCAGCTTCGCTCACGGAACTCACTGTCTTCACCATCAGCCATAAAGACGGGAGGTGTTCTGCAGCGCTTCGGTGGCCTGCTCGATGAGTCGTCGGACTATGTCCCGCGCCGGCAGGATCTCGGCGATCAGGCCGGTCGACTGTCCCGTGAACGGGACAAACCGCCCCATGTTCTGCTGTGGATGGCGCTCATGATTTTGCCCCGGAGACGCGAGGCGTCAGGATCCCGCGAACTTTTCCGTGCCGCGCTATTTCGACCCGGTCCAGGAGGGCTGGAGGGGGTGCGACAGTGCCTGCTGTCCGGTATTCCCGCGACCCGCTGCCGGCGGCCATGCCGCCAGACAGAATACGAAGATCAGCGACGCGGCGGAGACGTATTCCAGTGTTTTGGGAGTGTCGGTATTGCCGGCTGGAACGTTTGTTTTGGATACCAAATCAGGCGCGATGCAGTGGTCGGACGGGCTTTACGCAATCCATGGCTACAGTCGCGGGGAAGTCGTGCCCACCCTGGAGCTGACGCTGGCGCACAAGCACCCTGAGGACCTGGCCCGAATCCAGGAGATCAGCCGCGCGGTGTACGCCCACGGCGGGCACGTGGCCATCTACCATCGCCTGGTGGATGCCCGGCTGCACGAACGCAAAGTGCTGACGGCCGGTGAGGCGGTACTGGACGAGTCAGGAAACGTGTCCACGATTTCCGGCGTCATGCTGGACCTCACGTCGACGATCCAGCGGGAGACGGAGCTGGCCGCCCGCGAAGCCGTCCGGGGTGCGGTGGGAACCCGGAGCACTATCGCGAAAGCCGCCGGCATCCTGATGGGGCGGCTGGGCATCGGATCGGACGACGCCTTCAACCTGCTGGCGTCCTACAGCAACAACAGGAACGTCAAGCTCGCCAGCCTCGCGTGCGGTCTCGTGGCCCTGGCCGACAACCCCGTCGACGCCACCGGCCTTGGGCGCTTCATCCAGGACCTGGTCAACGCCAGTCAGGTCCAGCCCCGCCAGCACCGGCCAGTCCGTCAACGCCCCCGCCCGTATTGCTGACGGCACTGCTGGCCGTTCGACGCCGGCCCACCAGTCCGAGGCAGAGTGCGGCCGCTGCTGCCGCGGCGGCCGCGACGATGCCGAAAGGCACCGGATCATTCGCCCCGCCGATGCCCACGAGGGGCGCGGCCAGGCCGCCGAAGGCGAACCGGGCCAGGCCCAGGAGCGAGGATGCGGTGCCGGCGATGTCGGGATAGTCCTTGAGTGCGAGCGATGTGGCCGGCGGGCTGGTCACGGCCACCCCGCTGACCATGGTGAACAGGGACAGGACAATAGCAATCAGCGGCAGGTGCAGGAGTGCCGTCGCGAGCAGGCCCAGGGCGCCGGCGAGCGCCATGGCCAGGCCTGCGGCGAGCGTTCCGCGTTCGGACCAGTGCTCTGCCAGGCGGCCGGAGATGAACCCGAAAATCACAAAGCCCAGGGAGTTCAGCCCGAACGCCAGCGAGTATTCCTGCGGGGAGAGCCCGTACATGCCTTGGAGGATGTAGGTTGCCCCGCTCAGGTAGGCGAAGATCGCCGAGTACGTGAAACCGGTGATCAGGACGGCTCCGACGAACCGCCGGTCGGCCAGGAGCCGGCGGAAGTCGTTGAGCGTGTGGGAGAGTCCGCCGGTGATGCGGTGCTCTTTCGGCAACGTCTCCCGGAAGACCAGCAGGGACGCCACGAGGATGGCCACGCCCACCGCGGCCAGGAACAGGAAGACTCCGCGCCAGTCCGTAAAAGTTGCGAGCTGTCCGCCGATCACGGGGCCGATGATGGCTGCCAGCCCGCCGAGCACGGTGAGTCGGCCGTAGTAGCGGATCAGTTTCCCGCCCGAGTAGACGTCCCGGCCCGCCGCCTGCGCGATCACGATGCCCACGGCGCCGGCGAGGCCCTGGACGAACCTGGCGAGGATGAGCGTTTCGATGGTGGGGCTAAGCGCGCACAGCACCGAGGTGACCGTGTAGGCGATCACCCCGATCAGCAGCGGTTTGCGGCGGCCGAAGCGGTCCGAGAGCGGTCCGGCAACCACCTGCCCGATGGCCAGGCCGAGCAGGCACGCCGTGATGGTCAGCTGCGCCACCGACGTCGTGCTTCCAAGCTCTGCGGTGAGGGCCGGCAGGACGGGGAGGTAGAGGTCCATGGAGATCGGACCGAAGATCGTCAGCAGGCCGAGAACGATCGCCAGCGGCCGGCCGACGGCCTGTTGCGGTGCAGGTTCAGCTGCGGGTGCTGGTGCCTGCTCAGGGGCGCCGGTGGCGGTCATGCTGGGCTCCGTTCCAGTGGGGATGGGGGACTGATTCCCATTCAACCGGGCCGTGCCGTTCCCAGCCACGGCTCTCCTTATCCGGGGTCTGGCAGTACCTCCCTGGGACGCGCTGCCCCGGTGTAGCGTGAACGAGTGGATAACAGAATGGCCGTGCGCGAGTTCCTCGCCTCAAGGCGCGCCAAGATCACCCCGGAAATGGCCGGCCTGACACTTTACGGCGGACGACGCCGGGTCCCCGGCTTGCGCCGCGAGGAGGTGGCCATGCTCGCGGGGGTCAGCGTTGATTACTACACGAAGCTTGAGCGCGGGAACCTCTCCGGCACCTCCGAAAGTGTGCTCGACGCCATCGCGGGCGCCCTGAGGCTGGACGAGGCGGAACGGGACCACCTCTACAACCTGGCGCGTGCCGCCAGCCCCTCCGGCCGGGCCCGGCAGCGTCCGCTCCAGAGCGGGACCGTCCGCCCCGCCCTGCAGTTCATGCTGGACGCCATTACGGCGGCGCCGGCGTTCATCGGCAACCAGCACATGGACATCGTGGCGGCCAACCAGCTCGGCTTTGCCCTGTACTCAGAGATGTACCGCGGTCCCGCCCGGCCGGCCAACCATTCCCGGTTCATCTTCCTCGACCCCGCGGCCCGGGGTTTCTACCCCGACTGGGAGCGGGCGGCCAGCACCAACGTGGCACTGCTGCGCACCTACAGCGGCCAGAACCCGTTCGACAAAGCCCTCGCGGACCTCGTGGGGGAACTGTCCATGCGCAGTGAGGAATTCCGGACCCGCTGGGCCGCGCACAATGTCCGCCGCCACTACGCCGGAACCAAGGTGTTCCACCACCCGGCGGTGGGGGAACTCGAACTCACCTACGAAGCCATGGACCTTGCCGAGGATCCCGGCTTCAGGCTCACCGTCTATCCCGCCGTCCCCGGATCGCCGTCGGACGAACGGCTCCGCCTGCTGGCCAGCTGGGCCGCTACCGAACGGATCCGGGAGCTCGCCGTCGCGGAACCGCAAGCCTCATGGAGAAAGCCCGCCAACAAGTGAAAGTATGGAGGGACGGAGCACCACCACGTCACAACCTAAGGGCGGACCATGGCCAAGGGGATTTATGTCAGCGCGACCACACCGGGATCCGGTAAGTCGCTCATAGCGCTGGGGCTTGCGGACACGCTGCACCGGCACGCGGACCGCATCGGCTTCTTCAAACCCGTGGTCCACGGCCCGGACGCCGCATCGGACCCCATGGTGGCCCTGATGAAATCCCGGTTCGACCTCGACGACCAGCGCTGCCGCGGCGGCCTGACGGCAACTGAGGTCCGCTCCCTCCTGGCCGAAGGTAACCGGGCGGAGATCGACGCCCGCTGCGTGGAGATTTTCGCGGAGATGTCACGCCACTGCGACGTGGTGATCGTGGAGGGCACAGACCTCACGGGCCAGGATGCCGCCGTCGAATTTGACCTCAACGCCCGCCTCGCGAACAACCTGGCTGCGTCCGTGGTGGCCGTGGTGGGCGCGAAGGGGCGAACCGTCGCGGAGGCGGCTGACGCCGTCGAGGTTGCCCGCAAGGAGCTGGCGGCGGAACGCTGCAGCCTGCTGGCCATCATGGTGAACCGTGCCGACCCCGAGGACGTGGACGGGATCGTGGCGGCGGTGAAGCCCGGCGCGTCCGGCCGGCCCGTGTACGTCTTCCCCGAACTGGAGGACATCGCCCGGCCCACCACCGGCGAGGTGGCCGCCGCCCTGGGGATCCGCCAGGTGGCCGGCCGGCAGGACATGGAACGCGACGTCCGCTCCATCAAGGTCGCGGCCATGAGCGTGGCCAACTTCCTGCACGTGCTCGACGACGGCGCGCTGGTGATCGTCCCGGGTGACCGTGCGGACGTGATGGTCGCGTGCCTGGCGTCGTCCTTCTCGCCGGAGTTCCCGGTGCCGTCAGCGATCATCCTCACCGGCGGCCTGGCCCCGGACGCAAACATCTATTCGCTGCTTGCGCAGGCGCCGTTCCCCGTGTTCGCGGGCCCGGACGATACCTACACCACCGCCAAGCAGGTGTCCGAGGTCCGCAGCGAAATCTGGTCCGGGCACCGCCGCAAGGTGGCCTCGGCCGTGGGGCTGTGGGCCAGGCGCGTCGACGAGGCCGAGCTGGTGGAGCGCCTGCACCTGCCGAGGCTGGAGCGCATGACGCCGCTGCGGTTCCTGCACGACCTCATCGAGCGGGCCAGGCTGCAGCGGCGGCACATCGTGCTGCCCGAGGGCAACGACGTGCGGATCCTGCGCGCCGCGGAAATCCTGCACCGGCGGGACGTCTGCGACCTCACCATCCTGGGCAACGAATCCGACGTCCGGGAACTCGCGTCCACGCAGGGTATCGACATTTCCGGCATAAAGATCATCGACCCCGCCACGTCCGAGCTGCGCCAGCAGTTCGCCGAGAAGTATGCGGAGCTGCGCGCGCACAAGGGCGTGGACCTGGCCCGGGCGCTGGAGGTCATGCTGGACGGCAGCTACTTCGGCACCATGATGGTGCAGCTGGGCGTAGTGGACGGCATGGTGTCAGGCGCCGCGCACACCACCGCCCACACCATCCGCCCGGCCTTGGAGTTCGTGAAGACCCGCGACGGCGTGAAGATCGTCTCCTCGGTGTTCCTGATGCTGATGCCGGACCGGGTGCTGGTGTACGGCGACTGTGCTGTCAACCCGGACCCGAACGCCGAGCAGCTGGCGGACATCGCGCTGGCCTCGGCCGAGACCGCCACGCAGTTCGGCGTGGAACCGCGCGTGGCCATGCTGTCCTACTCCACCGGCGGGTCCGGGACCGGCGAGGCGGTGGACAAGGTCCGGCAGGCCACCGAAGTGGTGAAGGAGCGCCGCCCGGACCTCGCCGTCGAAGGCCCCATCCAGTACGACGCCGCCGTGGACGCCGCCATCGCCCAGTCCAAGATGCCGGGCTCGTCCGTGGCCGGGCAGGCCACCGTGTTCATCTTCCCGGACCTCAACACCGGCAACAACACCTACAAGGCGGTGCAGCAGTCCTCGGGGGCAGTCGCCGTCGGGCCTGTACTGCAGGGGCTCCGCAAGCCGGTGAACGACCTCTCCCGCGGCTGCACCGTGGAGGACATCGTGAACACGGTGGCCATCACCGCCGTGCAGGCGCAGTCGGTGGAGCCGGCAGCCGAGCCGGCAGCCGCCGCTGCGCACGCTTAGGCAGAGGCGGCGCCGGCCAGCTGCCCGCGGCTCTAGCTGTTTTCCGGCTCTAGCTGTTTTCCGGCTCGGCCGGGCTGGCCTCGTCTTCCTGCTTGGCCGGCTCGTCCGCCAGCCCCGCCGGCGTGAGGTCCAGGTCCTCCACGTTCTCGGGCGGCTCGGGGGACTCGCCCACTTCGGCGGCCTTGACGTTGCCCGTGTCGTCCAGGGCCGGGTTGGCGCCTTCGACGCCGGTGGGGTCCTTTTTCTTGGATCCGGTGTCCGGCGCGATGCCCTCGGGTCCGGCGCCCCCGGCTTCGGTACCGTCCGGCTCGGCGCCGGCCGGCTGCGTGGCGTTGTCAGTCATGAAGAAACCCCTCCGTACGTAGTCCAAATGGTCCGCCGACTCTAAGCGCCCGCCGCGCACGATGCAATGACGCTACGATCGAACTTCCACCGACCACCGCAGCAGCCAAGGCTTAGGAGGCCCAGTGCTCGTCCTCGTCATCAACTCCGGTTCGTCCTCGCTCAAGTACCAGGTGCGGGACGTGGCAACCCACAGCGTCCTGACCGAGGGGCTGATCGAAAAGATCGGCATGGGCAACGGCGGGGAAGGCGACGGCGAGATCGAGGGCCCGCGCGACCACGCGGAAGCCCTGGAACAGGTGGACGCCGCCATCCACGGGGTGCTGGGGGAGCGGACCTTGGATGCCGTGGGCCACCGGGTGGTTCACGGGGGCGAGCGCTTCGGCGAGCCCGTGCTGATCGACAACGAGATCACCCGTGCCATCGAACGGCTCAACCCGCTGGCCCCGCTGCACAATCCCGCCAACGTGCTGGGCATCCGCGCCATCGCCAAGAAGTGGCCGGACATGCCGCAGGTTGCCGTGTTCGACACCGCCTTCCACCGCACCCTGCCCGAGCACGCCTGGCGCTACGCCGTGCCGGACTCGCTGTACACCAACCACGGAATCCGCCGCTACGGCTTCCACGGCACCTCGCACGAGTACGTTTCGCACCAGGCTGCGGCGCTGCTGGATCTCCCGGTGGACGAGTTCGACGGCGTGATCGCCCACCTGGGGAACGGCGCCTCCGTCACGGCCATCCGCAGCGGACAGTCCGTGGACACCTCCATGGGCTTCACCCCGCTGGAGGGCCTGGTGATGGGCACGCGCTCGGGCGACCTGGACCCGTCCATCCTGGTGTTCCTGGGCCGCGCCGGCTGGTCCACCGAGGACATCGACTCCCTGCTCAACCGCGAATCCGGGCTCAAGGGGCTCGCGGGAAACAACGACATGCGCTCCGTGGTGGAGGCCTCCGAAGCCGGCGACGCCCGCGCAACCACGGCGCTCGCCGTCGCGTCCTACCGGCTGGCCAAGTACATCGGCGGGTACCACGTGGCCGTGGGCGGGGCGAAGGCGCTGGTGTTCACCGCGGGCATCGGCGAGAATTCGCACCAGTTCCGCACGCTGGTGGCGGACAAGCTGGGCGCACTGGGCATAGAGCTCGACGCCGGGCTGAACAGCCAGCGGTCCAAGGAACCGCGGGTGATTTCCACCGCTGCCTCGCTCATCCCCGTCCTGGTGGTCCCCACGGACGAGGAGCGCGCGATCGCGGAGGCGACTGCCGCCGTCGTACATTCCGCTTCCTAACCGGGACGCTCTCTCACTTTTCGTCGCGTTTCCTGGGACGCTCTCTCACTTTTCGTCGCAATTTCCGAGACGCTCTCTCACTAGTCAGGCGCGGCCCTTCAGGATGAGGTTCCAGTACACCTGCGGGAAGATATCGCGGTCCACCACCCATGACGCCCGGCTCTCTTTCCACGTCGGGACCTTCGGGATGGTGGGCATCGGCTGGTACCTGGCGTCGAACTCGGCGAAGACCACTGTTGACCGCGAGACGGTGAACGGGCACACCGCGTAGCCGTTGTACTTCTCCTCCAGCGGTTCCCCCTTGCGCGCCGCTACGAGGTTCTTGGCCAGCACCTTGGCCTGCTTGCGCAGGGCGCCGCCGCATTTGGAGTTGGTGGTGCCGGCGGCGTCGCCCAGGGACCAGACGTTCGGGTAGCGGACGTGCCGGAGGGTCTCCGGGTCCACCTCCACGAAGCCGCCGGCATCGCCCGGCGCGGGCAGATCGGTGCGCTTGAGCCAGCCCGGCGCTGACTGCGGCGGGACCGCATTCAGGACGTCGTAGCTGAGTTCCTCTGTGGTGCCGTTGTTCCTGATGCTCGCTTTTTGGCCCCCGGCGTCCACTGCGACCAGTTCGCTGTTGAGCCGCAGCTCGATGCCGTATTCGGCCACCTTCCGGTCCAGTTCCTCGTCCACGCCCGGGACGCCGAAGACTGTGGGGTAGGGCTGCACCATGACCACGCGGATGTCGTCGAGGACGCCTTGTTCCCGCCAGTAGTCGCACGCCAAGTACATCGGCTTTTGCGCGGCACCTCCGCATTTGACGGGCCCGGCCGGCATGGTGAACACCGCGGTGCCGGACGTCAGGGTGCTCAGCAGGGTCCAGGCCTTCGGTGCCAGCTCGAACTCGTAGTGGGAGGCGCCGTGCGGTGAGTGGACGGCGTCGGCCAGGCCGGGCACCTTGTCCCAGTCCAGCTGGAGGCCGGGGCACACCACCAGCTGTCCGTACGTCACGGTGTCGCCGGAGGCGAGCGACACGGTGTTGGCGGCGGCGTCGATGCCGGCAGCGCCGTCGCGGATCCATTTCACCCCGCGCGGCGTGACCGTGGACTGCGGCCGGATCGCCTCGGACGCCATGGCCCGGCCGCCGGCGATGTGCGAAAACAGGGGCTGGTAGAGGTGGTGGTCCTTCGGCTCCACCACGGCAATGTCGGTAACCCCGTAGCGGTGCAGGCGGGCCGCCAGGGAGATTCCGGCGTTGCCGCCGCCAATGACCAGGACGTCGTGGTGCTGCCGGGCCGGCATTCCCCTAGTCCTTCTCGGTCAGGGCGGACGCCTTGTGGGCGGCGCGGGCACCGGTCTTGGCGGACTCCACCACGTACTGGGGTTCCTCCTCGCTGGCCCGGTGCTTGTTGCCGTCCAGCTCGAAGTCGCTGGTCTTCTTCTCCACGATCTTGCCGTGGGTGGGTCCCTGCGGCGTGTTCCATTCCACGGATGTTCCCTTGCGTAGCGACATGTCTGCTCCTTCGGTTGAACCTGCTGGAAACGGGCTGCACACAATAGTAAGCATGATTAGTTTCCCGGGTCACGGGCTTGGTTCCGTCGGGTGCGCCGGGGGCCTCTGCTTCGTGGTGCGCCCGGGGAAAGAGGGCTATACCTTCCCCCGTGAAGCTCCTAATCTGTTGCTATGGGCGAGGCTGTTCCCGCCCACTCCAGCCATATTCAAAGCAATGGAAAGCCTGGCCATGCGTCCTGCGGGGGGATCAGGCACCGTTGGGGCGCTGCCGGCTTGGGGAGGAGAACGCGATGGAAACTCGTGTGGAACCAAGTGCACTCTGGGGAAGGATCGGTGCGATAGCCATTCCCCTCGGCGTGATTTTGTTGGTGGCTGCCACGGCAGTGCACCCGTCCAGGGAAGATGTCATGAACCATACGGCGGTCTTCAGGGAGTATGCCCAGACCGACGCCTGGATTGCCATCCACTTCACCCAATGGGCCGCGGCCCTGGTGTTCCTCGGCGGACTCGTCGCCGTGTACTTTGCCATCACCGCCAAGCGGGAGGGACCCGGTGTGCTGGCGCGCTTTGGCCTGGCCGCGGCCGTGCTGACGGCGGCGGTGATCACCATGCTGCAGGCGGTGGACGGCGTGGCGCTCAAGTGGGCCGTGGACGCCTGGACGGCTGCGCCCGCCGAACAGGAGCCTGCAGCCCTCTCGGCTGCCATGGGACTGAGGTGGTCTGAGTACGCGCTGCAGAGCTACTCCAACATCCTGCTCGGACTCACGCTGATTTTCTTTGGCCTGGCCATCGCGTACGGCTACGCATATGCCCGCTGGCCGGGGTGGCTTGCTGCGGCCTCGGGGGTCGCCTGGATTATCCACGGCCTGATGGTGTCCTACGTGGGCCTGTTCGACTCGGCACCGCGGCTGGTTGCACTGGTTCTCCTGGCCGCCTGGGCATTCGTCATGGCAGTTCAAATGTGGCCCAGGAGCCACGGACACGCCACCCGCGCCGCTGCACCGACGGGTCCAGCGACCGCGTAGTTCGGGGCACGTAGTTCGGGGCGCGTAGTTCGGCGCCCGGCGGCGGTGGTTGGGCCTGCCGGCCGGTTTCGGCGGGCTCAACCTCCGGCTCACGGGTACGCTCGAACCATGCCGGACATCCGACTGCCCATCCGCACTGGCCGCCTGATCCTGCGCCGCTTCGAGGCCGGCGACCTCGATGCCTTCCACGCCTACCATTCGCTGCCTGCGACAGCCCGGTTCCTGCCCGGTCCGGCCAAGAGCTACACGCAATGCATGGAGCGGGTGGGCAACTACGCGAACTTCGTTTTCGACAAGGAGGGCGACTGGGTGGCGCTCGCCATTGAGGCTGCCGACTCGCCCGGGCTCATCGGCGAAGTGGTGCTCAAGTGGCTGCCGGGTTTCGGCCAGGCGGAGGTGGGTTGGAGCCTGGCTCCCGGTGCGCGGGGTCACGGCTACGCCACCGAGGCTGCGGAGGCGATGCTCAAGCTCGGCTTCGAGGGCCTGAGCTTCCACCGGATCGACGCCAAGCTGGACGCACTGAACACGGCGTCGGCCGCCATCTGCGAGCGGCTGGGCATGCGCCTGGAGGGCAGGCACGTGGACAAATGGCGGTACAAGGGCGAATGGGCCACGGAAGTTGTCTACGCCATGCTCAGCACTGAGTGGGCGGCACGGCGCCGGGACCGTCCGCACGCCTCCTGACCTCCACCGGCCGGCACTGGGCGTTCACCACCCGTTTGAAGCCGGGACGCTTCCCTCTCCTACCGTGTGGGCATATCCGCGGCCCGGTTCTGAGGCCGCATCAGTGCACCACCGGAGAGGTCTCAATGAACACCACCATCCACCAGGCCAAGCTCAGCAGGCGGGCGGCGCTGGCTGCTGCCGGAACGCTGGGGGCGCTCGGCATCACCGTGGCGGCAGCAACCGGGAGCCAGGCAGCGCCCGGCGCCAAGGCCCCCAAGCCGACCCTCGCCTTCCGCCCGGACGGCAAGTTCAAGATTGTCCAGTTCAACGACACCCAGGACGACGAGCAGACGGACCGCCGCACCATCGAACTTATGGACAAGACCCTTGAGGCGGAAAAGCCGGACTTCGTGGTGATCAACGGCGATGTGGTCAACGGCGGAATGGAGTCCGAACTCGAGGTCAAGCAGGCGCTCAACCACGTAGTCCAGCCCATGGAAAGCCGGCAGATCCCGTGGGCGGTGACCTTCGGCAACCACGACGAAGACTCCGCGCAGAAGACGGGCATGACCGAAGCCAAGATGCTTCAGTTCCTGCAGAGCTACCAGTACAACGTGAACGCAGACTCCGTGCCCGGACTGACCGGCACGTCCAACTCGCAGCTCTTGGTGCAGTCCTCCCGCACCAAGGCTCCGGCCTTCGGCCTGTGGCTCATCGACACGGGCCGCTACGCCCCGGACACCATCAACGGCCAGGACTTTGCGGGCTACCCGGACTGGGACTGGGTGCGCATGGACCAGGTGACCTGGTACCGGAACCAGTCCATCGCCACCGAGCAGAAGTACGGCAAGAAGGTCCCGTCCCTCATGTGGGGCCACATCGCGCTCCACGAGCACCGCAACATGTGGTTCGCCAGCCTCGACTCAAGGACAGAGGCAGATCACGCCCGGGCGCTCACGAAGCACAAAATTGTCGGAGAGCGGAACGAGGACGAGTGCCCCGGCCCCATCAACTCCGGCTTGTTCAACGCTTTCCTGGAGCGCGGGGATGTGCTCGGATACTTCGTGGGGCACGACCACGTCAACACCTACGTGGGCAACTACTACGGTGTCCAGCTGGGCTACGCCCCCGGAACAGGGTTCGGCGCCTACGGCCTGGACGGCGCTGAGCGGAACCGCCTGCGCGGGGCCCGCGTCTTCGAGCTGGACGAGAGCCACCCGGGAATCTACAAGGACACGCGACTCGTGTTCGCCAAGGATCTGGGCATCGACCTCACGGCCAACGACCAGCCCATCGTCCCCAAGCCGCTGGATCCGGCCCAGGCCTGACCACCCGCACACCCGCGCCCCGCTGAATCCGCACCCGTTTGCCATTTTTGGCCGCTATGCACCCCGCATAGCGGCCAAAACCGGCAAATCGTCGCGCCAAGCCGCGGGTTTCGACGGGCTCACCCCCCTGGCGCGGAAGTGGCTGGAGCCGGTGCCGCTTCCGTCGGCTCAGTTGTGGCAGAGGGCCCGTCCGTCACAGCGCCTCCGGTTCCCGCCATCGTCGTTCCCGAGGGCGCCGGGGTCGCAGTCGTCGTTCCCGAGGGCGCCGGGCTGGACCCGGACGACGGGCCGGACGAAGCCCCGGACGTGGCGCCGGTGGAAGGACTGGCCGTGGAGCTTGGCGTCGCGGTAGTGCCGGCGCCCTTGGTGGCACTGGGGTCGCTCTGGACAATCAGAGTCACCTGCGCCTTGAACGCGTTGAGGCGTTCCTGGATCTCGGACAGAGGAACGTTCTGCAAGTTACGGCCGAACTCGGCAATCTCTGCCCACAACGCGTTGAGCCGGGCCATGCCGTCCTCGCTCAGGGGCCCGTCCAGCGTAAGCACCAGCTGGCTGGCCACGGCATACGTGAGGCACCGGACGCAGTTGTAGTTCGCTGCGGCTGACAGGTTTTCCGGAACGATCACATCCGCCTGGCCCACGATCAGCACCACCTGGAAGCCCACGGCCACAGCGGCGCAGTCCGTGCAGCTGGCAAAGGCGTAGGCCTCGTTCGTGGTGTCCACGGGTTCGCCGTCCTCGGCCCAGACCAGCGCGAAGGCGACGTCGTACACCACCGAGCCGTCCTGCGTGTTGACCGCGAGGGCCTGGCTGTCACCTTCTTCAGGGGCCGCCGGCCGGTCGAACGGGAACACCCACGACGGCGGCGCGGCAGCATCGCCGTCACCATCCGCAGCGCTCGTGGCCGAATCCGCACGGGGCACCAGCACCATGCTCAGCCGGGGTTGTTCCCGGGTGGGCTTGGCCGAACCGGCGGGCCACAATGCCACCGTTTTCCCGGCCTGGCCCTCCCGCAGCGTGGCGGACGCAGCAGTAGGAAACAGCGCCGTCGTGACGTCGGCCAGGGTGCCGCGCTCGTAAGGCTGCACCGGCCGGTACGTGTCTTCGCCGGGCCACCAGGCCCAGGCCAGGCCGGCCGCCACAGCGGCGACGACGGCGATCGCGGCGCCCCGCTGGACGGCCTTGCCGCGGGTCTTCTGCCAGAGCCACGTAGTCAACTGGCGGACCAGGCGCAGCAGGATGTAGAAAATGCCCACCACGGGAAGTGCGACGGCGGCGATCGCCAGGGCTCGCACCGCGGCGCCCGCGATGTCCCCGGCAGACAAGCTATCGGACAGCAGCGACTGTTGTTCCAGCACGCCCGCCCAGGCCGTGCCCAGGAGCCGCGGCAGCGAGACCACCATCAAGGCCAGACTGAACAGAAGCAGCGGCACAGTGACCAGCACCCATAGAGTCACTACCGCCCGGGCCCAAGGCTTGAGCACCTGGGCCTCCGGGGCCGTACGGCGCCAGGGCAGCAGTCCCAGCAGGGTCGGCTTGATGCGCTGGAAGAGGTCCGGGACACCGGTGGCATCGGCCAGGATGTGGTAGCCGTCGAACCGGACCAGGGGTAGCAGTTGCCGGACCATCTGCAGGACCTGCGTGACCACCACCAGCAGCAGCGCGTCGAAACCGGTGGCCCACCAGATGCCCATGATGGCCACGGCCACGATTGCATTGAAATACAGTCCGCCCAGGTCCGTGCGGATCCGGCCACCGCGGCCCAGCCGGTAGGAGTCGGTGACGTCGGTGAAGAACGCGGGCCAGATCAGGTAGAGGCCCGCGCCCATGGCCCCCGGTGTGGCGCCACCGCGGCGGGCGGCGGCGGCATGGCCGAACTCGTGGAAGCCGGCGGACAGCACGGTCACGACCAGGACCAGGATCACCATGCCCGGGTTGGCGAAGGCGTCATGCGTGGCGGAACCGAGCCCCTTGACCATCAGCACCCACCAGCACGTGGCAAGGAAGGCTGCACACACGGCAACAACAATCAGCGGGTTGAACAGCACATTGAAGGGAGTGGTCAGTTTGCGGGTGCGGTCCGGGTCGGTCACGGTGTACCGGAAGCGCATGCCCAGGAGCGGATCGGCCTTCTTGACCCCGGGCTGCGAGCCGTCGGCCAGCCGGAGCAGCCCCAGTGGTAGAAGTTGCGAGTTGATCAAGGTGCGGACGTTGTCGGCGCTGACCATCTTGCCGAAGCGTGAGCTGGCCTGCTCCGCAATCGACTCGACGCTGCGCCGGCCGTCGATGGCCTCCAGCACCAAGTACAGCAGTCGGGTCAGCTGGATGGCCTGCCCGTCGGCACGCCTGACCAACGAGGGCGGCTCACGGTAGCCCGAACCCTTCGTTTCGCCGATCAGTTCGATGCCGTCCGCGCGGACGGGAACATCTGGCGATGCAGTAGCCGTCCCTGATTCGTCCGTCCGTTGGCCGGCGATGGGCGCAGAAGAAGCCGGCGGGCCGTCCAGCCGGGACGGCCCGCCGTGCACAGTGCTCATTAGGGCGTGCTCATTGTGACGTCGTCTCCGGTTCTACTGGCGGAGATCGGACTGCTGGTCGGCTGAGGCGGTGGCCGCGCCGTCGATGTGCTGGCTGATGATGGCATCCTGCTGTGCCACGGCGAAGGCGTCGCTGTCGATGGAGCCTATGTTGGCGGCCACGGCCGCATCGATCGGAGCGGCCACGTTGGCGTTGGCTGCGACGGCGCCGTTGATCGGGGCCGCGATGTCCGCGTCCGCGGCCAGGTCCACGTTGACGTTCAGGAGGTCGCCGTCCAGGGCCGCGGTGGGGTCCACCGGCAAAGCGCCGACGTCGGGAGTAGTGTCCTCCGGCAGCAGGCCGCCGTCGGTGGTTCCGTCAGCGGTGGTTCCGTCCGCCGTGCCGCTGCCGGTAGCGTCAGCGTCGGTGGTCTCAGGCGCCTGGTCAATGGTGCTGTCCTGCGTGGAATCGGCCGTGGCATCCGCTGTGATGCCTTGGTCGATGATTACGCCCTGGTCAGCAAGGGCCTGGGCCTCGGACCCGTACGAGAGGATGTTCGCGGAGGCTGCCGCGTCGATCGGTGCTGCCACGTTGGCGTTGGCTGCCACTGCGAGGTCGATGGGTGCTGCGGCGTTGATGCCCAGGTCCAGGTCGGCATTAAGGTCCAGGACGGAGGCTACTTCCTTGTCCGGGAGCGCGGTGCCGCCCTGAGCCATCAGTTCTTCGTTGGAAAGCGGGGTCAAACCCTGTTCAGTGCTCACGAATAACTCCAGTTCCGGCACGGTTTCTGCTGCCCCCAGTGAGCAGTTTCTACACCGATGTGCCTATCGCGAGTCAATAGTAAGCATGATGATGATCTTTTGGTAGCGTCCTGTATTCCGGCGGTAACCACCCGTTTGCCAACTTTGGCCGCTATGCACCCCGCATAGCGGCCGAAACCGGCAAATCGCCGCGCAAGGCGCCGCGCAAAGGCCCCGCCAGGCCCCGCAGGGGAAACCTACTTAACCCCGGCCCCCGGCAGCAACTCAGTCGCGCCCACGGAGTCGGCCACGAAGGCGTAGTCCCAGGCCCGTTCGCGCCACTGGACGTACCGGCCGGACGCTCCGCCGTGGCCGCCGTCCATCTCGATCTTCATCACGATCGGCTCCGCCCCGGTGGTTTCAGAGCGCAGGGCCTGCACCCACTTGGCCGGCTCCACGTACAGCACCCGCGTGTCGTTGAACGAGGTCACGGCGGCAATCTTCGGGTACGGCAGGGCGCCAACGTTCTCGTACGGCGTGTAGGACTTCATGTACGCGTACACCTCGGGGTCCGTGATCGGGTTGCCCCATTCCTCCCACTCGAGCGCGGACAGCGGCAGCTCCGGATCCAGGATGGTGGTCAGCGCGTCCACGAACGGCACGGCGGCCACAATGGCGGCGTACTTCTCCGGGGCGAGGTTGGCCACGGCGCCCATCAGCAGGCCGCCCGCGGAGCCACCCATCGCAGCGATCCGCGACGGCGAGACCCACCCGGAGGAAGCCAGCCAGTCGGTGGCCGCGATGAAGTCCGTGAACGTGTTCTTTTTGGCGAGCTTCTTGCCGTCCTCGTACCAGTGCCGGCCCAGCTCGCCGCCGCCGCGGATGTGGGCAATGACGAACACGATCCCGCGGTCCAGCAGCGACAGCCGCGGGATGCCGAACCCCGGGTCCATGCTCAGCTCGTAGGATCCGTACCCGTAAACCAGCCCGGCCGCGGAGGAATCGCGGGCTACCGAGGCGTGCCGCAGCACCGACAGGGGAATGCGGGTGCCGTCGGCCGCCGTCGCCCATTCACGGGTGGCCACATAGTCGGACGGGGAGTAGCCGCCCAGCACGGGGCTTTCCTTCCGGAGCAGCAGCTCGCCGGCGGGCGAAGCAGGAGTCGGCAGCACAAAGTCGTACACGCGCGACGGCGTGAAGTAGGACGTGTAGCCCATCCGGATCACCGGGGCCTCGTAGTCGGAGCCCGCCACACCGGCGGTGTACAGCTCCTCGTCGAACGCTGGTTCCACCGGATCACCCTGCGCGGGCGTGCCCAGCCCGGCCAGGGCCAGCACCTGGACGCGCTCGATCGTGTCCTTGCGGACGGACACAATCAGGTGGGTGGAGGTGACGCCCGCGCCGTTGACGCGCACCTGGTCGGAATGCGCGACGACGGTGGTCCACTCCTGCTCGGCCAGCGGCTTGGCGAGCTCGGCCGCGTCCATCAGGGACACCATGGAGTTGATGGCGTTGCGGTTGTGCGTCACCAGGATCTTCTCAGTATTCTGTCCCGCCGGACCAGCCAAAAGGAACGGCTCGGCCTCATAGAGCACCCGTTCGTCGCGGGAGATCACGGTGCGGAGCCCGGCGTCGTAATCGTCAAAGCGGAGCAGTCGCGTCTCGCTGTATTCGGAGCAGCCGATGCTCAGCACGAGGTGGCGCCGGTCGGAGGACAGGTCGAAGCCCAGCCACATGGCGACGTCGTCCTCCTGGTAAACCACCTCATCCTCGGTGACGGGCGTGCCCAGCACGTGGGACTTCACCTGGTAGGGGCGCCAGGCGTCGTCCACCACGGTGTAGAACAGGCGCGTGCCGTCGGGGGAGAAGGAGACGCCGTAGAAGATGTTCTCGATGACGTCCGGCAGCATCTCCCCGGTGCGCAGGTCCTTGAAGCGCAGCGTGAAGCGTTCGTCGCCGGCGTTGTCCACGGCGTAGGCGTAGAGGTTGCCGTCCACGGTCACGGCAGTGCCGCCCACGGCGAAGAACGGCTTGCCTTCGGCTTCCACGTTGCAGTCCAGCAGGACTTCCTCGCCGGGAAGTTCGACGCCGGCCTCCACCGCCGGGGGCGTCCAGTCGGCCACCGGGTCCCCGGTGTTCTGCGCCTTGACGCGGCACTGGATGCCGTATTCCTTGCCTTCCACCGAGCGGGTGTAGTACCACCAGCCGTCCTTGCGGTTCGGGACGGACAGGTCCGTCTCCTGCGTGCGTGCCTTGATCTCCTGGAAGATCGCTTCGCGGAGCGGTTCCTGGTGGGCGGTGACCGCTTCCTGGTAGGCGTTCTCGGCCTTGAGGTGCTCCACCACGTCCGCGGAATCCTTGGCCCGCAGCCATTCGTAGTTGTCCACGAAGGTGTCGCCGTGGTGGGTCCGTTCGGTGGGGACTTTCCGGGCTACGGGGGCGGCGGCCGCAGGGGTGTGGTCGGCAGGGTGCTGCACTGGAGTCTGGGTCATTGACTCAATATATAAAGCTATTCCGCCGCTGGCACCCGCGTTCGCTACCGGGGGATAGAGTGGTCCGCTTTCTCCCTGCGTAGCGTCCTGCACATTGCGTCACTCCAGCAACTTAAAGACAAGTAGCCGCCACTCACGCACGCGGCGACGGCGCTTCATAGTCTTGAGGAAGTCGGTCGGCGGAGCACCCGGTCCCCCTGGGAGAATCCGCCAGACCGATCACTTGGCCCGGACATCGTTCCGGATCACGTTGAGCTGGGCCGGCGGTGACAAGCCTTCTGAGACCGAGGCTTCCCCAGGCGCCGCCGGCCCTTAGCTCACGTGAAGTGCAGGATTACGGTGCGAGCGGGTTGGTGTAGGTGAAGGGACCCCCCAACCGGAGGGAGGCGCCGGACGGTGAGCTGCTGATCGTCACGTTTGAGTAGGTGACGCTAACGAACGTTACCGTTTGCCCTGAAGGGCAGCTGAAGCCCAGTGCGTCGGCGGTTGGCGGCTCTAGCGTCAGGGACCCGACGATGTTGCCGTTCTTATCAGCTGTGAATGGTTCCGTCACGCTGCCTTGCGTCTGCGTGGTCGTCTTGTTCGACGCTTTCGGGTTCTTGCCGCCGTTGTTGACGCATTCATATGTCGTCGAGAGAAGCGCCGTCACCGTGATGAACTCAACGGCGCCGGAGGGAAGTCCAGCTTCCTTGAAATTGACCACAAGGTCCGAACCCTGGAGTGTTGCGGTGGTTGCGTTCTTGATGAAATGGGGGTTGCCGGCAGTTGCCGGGCTGCTGAAGAGGAAGAGTGCCGTGACAACGGCGGCGATGACTGCAAAAATGCGTTTAGACATCAGTGTCTCCTGTAGCAAAGGTGGTCAGACTCGGCCTCCGCTGATCAGCGGAGGAAAAGGACCCCCCCAGCCCGTCCCAACATTTGCTCATTGGGAGTTCCGTTCGCGGCACTCCCAAGGCCTCAGGTTTAACATCTAACGCAACGGCCCAACAAGGGCACTTCGGCCCTACTTAGGATTTAGGGAACCGCTAGGAACCACGAGCCGCGGCAGGAACCGCACAAACGCCACCATCCCGACGAGTTCCACCAGGGTCTGGGTGACCACCACCAGCGCGGCGAGGGCCAGCGGCTCCGGAAGCGCCAGGGCCAGCGGAAGCACCACCAGCGAATTGCGGGTCGCTCCGCTGAACACCACGGCCAGGGTGGCCCGCGCATCCAGGCGCGCAGTCCTGGCCGCGAGCAGGCCCAGCGGAACCATCACCAGCAGGAACGCGGCGTAGAGCGGCACCACCGCCAGCAGCGAACCCAGCTCCGAGCGCACGCCCTCGATCTGCGACCCCACCACCACGGCCAGCGTCGCCATCATGAGCGGAACCATCAGCGCCTGCATGGCGCCCATGACTTTGCGTCCGACGACGGTGCTGTCACCTGAACGTCCGACGGCGGGACGTCCGACGGCGGGAGGGGCACCTTCGCGCCCGGCCCACCACTGCGTCAGCGCGGCCAGCGCCAGCGGAACGATGATGAGCCACACGAGGGCCTGGACGAAGGGTGCGGGGTCGATCACGGAGACCAGGCCCGGTCCCACGAACGCCAGGAGATACACCGGCAGCAGCAGGATCTGGGCGAGCATCAGCACCGGCGCTGCGGCGAGCAGGCGTTCGCTGGCCCCGCCTGCCAGGCCGCTGAACACGATGACGTAGTCAATGCACGGCGTCAGGAGCACCAGCAGCACGCCCACCAGGAGCGCCTGGTCTCCGGCGATGAACCGGCTCAGCCCAAAGACCACCAGCGGCACCACGGCGAAGTTGAGCACCAGGAGGGTGGCCATGAACCGGACGTCACGCGCAGCCCGCCCCAGCGACGCGAACGGGATCCCCAGGAACGTGGCGTAGAGCAGCAGCCCCAGCACCGGATTGATCGCCAGCTCCAGGGTGGCAGCCGAGCCGGGTGCCAGAAAACCCAGGGCGCCGCCGGCAACTATCGAGGCAATATACAGGCCGATCTGGCGGCGTTCCATCCACGCCACAAACGTCCTGATCTTCACCGGCTCCATCGTAGGCGAACCCTTACCCCACGGCGGAGCCGGGTTCAACGGTACGCGCCGTTCATAACGCTACTCATGCCGCATGTGACGCAGAGTGTTGCGTGCGTCACATTTGCTCCCTAGTCTGATGGAGGTCGCAGCGTCGCGGCCATGCAGTGAATAGGGGAAACACTTGAACGACAAACTCAAGGTTTTAGTACGGCTCGACCTCGATTGCGGAGAAGCAGAAGTAGCAGCCCAAGGCCACGTGACGGCAAAAAGCCTCCAGGCACTGTATGTGGTTGTGAAGAGGGCAAATCATCTGAAGGAAGGACTCCACCTGGTGGTGGACGTAAGCCACGCACGTGTTGAGCCGGCTGCAATGGAGCAGCTGCAGGCATGTTCGGAATCCCACCACCTCCCGGCGTCCATCGACCCGCTGCAGTCGGAATGCAACATCAGCGTTCTGGCTCCGGCGGACTTGGCCCCGGCGTCCGGTCCACGCTCGAGGAACCGGGCCCTCACCCTCGCCGCCTAAGCCCCACCGCCAGACCCGGCCACGCCTGAGCGGCCGCTCAGCGGCGCCAGCCGCCCGACCGAAACCCAGTCCCGAAACTCCACCAACCACCTGTGTAGGCCCGAATCGCCTGCAGATGGGAGCTGGAGTGTGCCGTGCCGGTTGCCTCGAACCCTCAGTTTCCGCCTTGGAACCCGTTGGCCGCCACGTAGTCGGCCAGGGTGCCGTTGGCGAGTGCTGCGGAGATTGCGCCCACCGCACCGGGATTCTGGTACACGATCGCCTGGCCGTCGGTGCTGAAGCCGAAGCCGCCGTCGGGAAGCCGGAACATCACGGCGTCCTCGGGGCCCACCTCGCGCAGGCTGTACGCGAGCCGCACCAGCGTCTCCGGGGTGAGGCCCGGGTCCACCAGCACATACGGCCGGAGGGTGTTGACCAGCAGCATCACCGTGGAGGGGTTGCTGAGCGTGCCCTCGCTCATGAACTTGCCGATGAACGCCTTGAGGAACGTCTGCTGGTTGCGGATCCGCTGGAAGTCGCCGTCGGCAAACGCGTAGCGCTCGCGGACGAACTCCAGGGCGGCGCCGCCGTCGAGCCGGTTGATGCCGGCGGGGAAGTAGTGGCGGGTGTCGTGCGTGGAGGTGAAGGGCACGGTGACGTTGACGTCCACGCCGCCCAGGGCGTTCGTGGCGTCCCAGAGCCCCTTGAAGTCCACCATCACGGCATGGTCGATCCGGGTGTTGAACAGCGTCTCCACGGTCCTGACCATCAGCGGGGTGCCGCCCAGCTCCAGCCCGGCGTTGATCTTGGCCTGGCCGTAGCCGGGGATGGTGGCCCACGTGTCGCGCATGATGGAAATGCCGTAGACCTTTTGCCGGTCGGCGGGGATGTGGATCAGCATCAGCACGTCCGCGCGCTGGTCGGCCGGCGTTCCGGCCGCTGCCTGGGCCTCTTCGGCGCGGAAGTCCCCGCGGCTGTCGCTGCCTATCAGCAGGATGTTCAAAGCTGTCGGCGGCGGCTCCGGGGCAGGTGGCGCGGGCGGGGCCGGTGCGGGCGCGGTGGCCGTTTCGGTGGGTGACGGGGTGGCGGTGGCACCTTCCGCCGTCGACACCCCGCTGGCGGTGGGGGCAGGCGATCCGCCGCGTCCCATCTGGGAGAAGGCGTATACGGTGCTGCCCAGGGCGATCACCAGGACCATGGCCAGGGCCGCCTTGAGCCAGGTGGGCTGCCGGCGCAGCCAGGCGGGAAGCCAGGCGAGGTTTCCCTGCGGCGGCTTGCTTTCAGCCGCTCCTTCCGGATCAGACTGGTTGTCCATAACCGGACGCTACCACCGCTGTGGCAGAAAAGAACGACGCCGAAAGTCCTGTTTATGTGGGCGTGTTGAGCCGGGCGTAACGGAGGATGGTGAGGATGGCGGGCGCCAGTTCGTCTTCCATCTGCCGGTACACCTCGGGGGAGCGTTTGTAGGGGTCCACCACTTCGTTGTCGGCGCTGTCAGCGGCGAGGGCGAGGTGCCGGACTGCGGCGAGGCGGGCGGGCAGGCCGCGCCACAGGGTGCCGGCGTCGGGCGCTTTGCCCTTCGACGCGCCGGCCGGATCACCGGCGGTGGAAGCGCCGGCGTCGCGTTCTTCCAGGGCTTCCAGCATCCGCGCGAATTCCCGGATGGTGAAGGTGCGCTTGAGCAGGGAAGCGTCCAGTTGGAGCACTTCGCCGCGGTGCTTGGACGTCATGGTGAGCACGATGTCAGTGTCGCGGAGGATTTTGGGGGTCAGCTGCCGGGCGGCGAAGCCCTTGTCCGTGCCGCCGTACATGTTCACGATGTCGGCCGAGAGCGGCTGGATGGGATAACCCACCATGGCGCGGGTGCCGGCGCTGCGCACTTCAAAGCCGCCGGGCAGGACCTGATCCAGGCCGGCCTGCAGGAGGCGTTCGGCCACGGGGGAGCGGCAGATGTTTCCCGTGCAGACGGTGAGGATCCGTACGGGCTTAGGCGATTCCACGGTGAGGGCTCTTTCCGGAGTTGCTTGTCAGATCGGTGCGATCCCTAACATTCAACTTAACACGCAGGGACCTAAGGGGCCGGGAGGGACGCCTTGAGCGCCTTCTTGGCCCGGCTGATGCGGCTCTTCACAGTGGAAATGCACACGCCTTGATGCTCGGCGATCTGCGCGTAGGTGAAATCGCAGAGTTCCCGCAGGGCAAGGGACACGCGGAAGTCTTCGGGAATGCTTCCCAGCGCGCGGATCACCAGGTCCGCGGAAGCCTGTTTCTCGGCGAAGTCCCCGGCGGCCCGCAGGTCCTCGGGGAGTACGGAGGTGGCGTTGCGGCGGTGGACCACGCCCAGTGCGGCGTTGGTGGCGATCCGGTACAACCACGTGCCCAGGGCAGCTTCGCCGCGGAAGGAACCGATGCCCAGCCACGCGGCCAGCAGGGCGTCCTGGGCGGCATCCTCGGCGTCGTCGGGATTTCCGGTGATGCGCAGGCAGACCGCAAGGATCATGCGCCGGTGGTTTGCCGCCAGGACCTCGAAGGCTCCGGTGCTGCCGCAGGATGCTTTCGCTGCCAGTACGGCCTGGGCTGGGGCGCCATGCATCACTCCCTCGAGACGTTCAGCCCCCCTGCGTGCCATCGGATCAAAGCCCAATGTAGCCCCGCCGGCCAAGAAGAACCATCCCCTGCGGGAACAACTGACACCTGCCCTGTCTCTAACTGGAATGAGGGGCCCGGAAATCGCAGCCGGGTCCGCAGGGGAGCCGGGTGGGAGCCGTGGTTGAGAGCCAGGAGATGACGTACGACGCCGGGACAGCTGGCGGCGGGGCACCTTTCGTCTGCATCGAAGACGCTTTGCCGGAAGGCGGCAGCCAGTGCCTGCCCGGCCGCATGTACTCCACGCCCCAGCCGTGGACGGAGCGCCAGCTGGGGACCGGGGGTCAGCCGGGGTCCGAACAGTCCGAGCGGCTCCTGCCGCGAGCCCCGGAGACAGCCGAACCCGAACTGCCCCTGCCTGACCTCATGCAGTTGGACTCTTCAAATCTGACGGACTGGCTGGTGCTCCTCCTGGTATGGGTAGTGCTGGCGGTGGGCTACGCCCTGATCCGCGGCCGTCGCCAGCGGCTCGAAGCGGCCTCGCGGGGCGAACCCGCGGCCCCGGACGGGCGCGTCGACGGCTGAGTGATGTCCACAGGAAACCTTGACCCAATCCTGCAAAACGGTTGAGTAAACCTAGAGGTGCAATGGGCACAGTGGTGTCAGGCGTTGAAGATCACGGCCACAGCAGCTGGGCGGTCCGTATGGGAGGGTCCAGCCGAATGCTACGGGGGATGAAAATGTCAGAGCTTGCCTATCGCGCCACCACGGCTTCCGAAAAGTCCGAACCATCGGCCGTGCTCCATTCACGTGTCCGATCGCTTCCTTCGACATCGCATCTTCATGGGACCGCCCATCTTCGCCCAGCGGTCAAAGTGCCCGTCCGGCTCAGCTTGGCGGGCATCGGATCCGTAACGGGTTCCATCAGCGTGCACCTGACCATCAGCCCGGTCCCGCCGGCCACTCCGGTCACGCCGGCCGCCGGTGACGTGTCGGTGTCGTTCTCCTATGTGGAGGTGGGAACGGTACGCGTTTCGCCGACTCTGAAGCGAACAGGTGGTACGTTCACCGCTGCCTTCACTTTCCCCGTCGCGGCGGGGTCGACGCACCTGGACTTCGACTTCGGCGGCCACAGCTACCGTGGCAGGAGCAGCGACCACCGCGACTTCTCGCTGACCACCGAGGTCACTTTCCACGAGCATGGGAAGCCGGCGCCGACAGTTCTGGCTTCCGCGGCACTGATTCAGCTGTAGAGGCACTCATGGAGGCTCAGGGTTCAACAACATCACGCACGCTGCGCCGGCTCCAGGCCGGGTGGATCTGCTGAGAGGACTTCCAGCCAGGCAGGGATGCGCTCCGGGGGTAATGGTTTGCTCCAGAGGTATCCCTGGGCAAGGCGGACGCCCAGGCGCCGGAGTTCGGCGAGTTGGCGCGTGGTTTCGACGCCTTCAGCAATGACGCCGAGTTTCAGGCTCTCGGCCATGCCCAGGACGAGTTCGATGATGGTCCCGCCATGGGGATCGCTTCCAAGCTCTTCGACGAAGGTGCGGTCGATTTTCAAGGTCCGGGCTGAAAGCCACTTGAGGTAGCTCAGGGATGAGTACCCGGTCCCGAAGTCGTCGATCGAGAGGCCGACTCCCACATCAGAGAGCCGCTGCAGGGTCTCCTTAGGCAGGTCGGGCTGATCCATGAGGACTGTTTCGGTAACTTCCAAGTGGACGGCGGCGGGGTCGATGCCGGATGACGCAATTGCTGCCTCGACGACGTCCGGGAAGTCCCTGGCGACGAGCTGGCGACCGGAAATGTTCACTGCGGCTGAAAGGTTCTCTGCCCCCGGAAGCTGCCCGCGCCATTGCTGCACCTGGCGCAGGGCTTCCTGAAGCACCCATGTGCCGATCGGGAGGATGAGGCCGGTCTCTTCGGCAATGGGGATGAAGGTGTCGGGCATGATCAAACCGTGTTCGTGGTGGTGCCAGCGCAGCAACGCCTCGAATCCGACGGTGGCTTCCGTGTCCACGTCGATGATCGGCTGGTAGTCCAGGGAAAGCTCACCGCGATCCAGGGCAAGCCTCAGGTCAGATTCCAAGTCCAGGCGCCCGGTGGCCCGGCCGGTCATTCTGGCATCATAAACCTCCGAGGAATCCCCGCCCGCCGATTTTGCCCGGTACATCGCGGAGTCCGCCCCGCGCAGCATCGACTCAGCGGAGTCATCCGGACCAGCCAGCGCGATACCGACACTGACATTCACGTAAATCCGCCGCCCGTCGACTTCGAACGGCTGCCGGGTGGCACCCCTGATGCGTTCAGCCAGGGTCTTGGCTCCGCGCATCAGCAGATTTTCGCAGACCACCACGAATTCATCTCCTCCAAAGCGGCCCACAGTGTCGCGGGCCCTGACGGCGGCCCGGAGCCGCTCCCCGAGGAGCACCAGAATCGTGTCACCTGCTCCGTGGCCGATGCCGTCGTTGATCAGTTTGAAGCGGTCAATGTCGACAAACATCACCACTGGCCGGGAGGCCCGGTCAAGGAAACCCTGAAGCACTTCAGTCATCATGTACCTGTTCGGCAGACCGGTCAGGGCATCGTGGCGGGCCTGCCACTCAAGGACTTGTTCGGCCTTTTTGCGTTCGGTGATGTCCAGAACTGTTTCGAGGAAGCGATGAGGTTTTCCGTCAGGGCCGTTAACACTTCGGATGCGTGAGTGCAGCCACCGCTGCTCGCCGTCGCGCCTGATGATCCGATATTCGAAATCGGCCAACGCCAGCCCGTTATCGAGGCTCTTTCGCATTTTGCGGACAAGTTCGCGGTCCTCCGGATGCGTCAGCGCCAGCATCGATGCCCTGGGAGCCGGCTCACCCGGTTCCAGCCCCAGGATTCGGGCGAACTCCTCGGAGTGCCACGTTTCCCCGGTTGCAACCGTGTGTTCGACGCTTCCGACGTGGGCCATTTCCTGGGCGGCGAGAAGCCGCTCACGCTCAGCCGCAGCTTCTGCCTTCAGCCGCTGGATCTCTGTTATGTCCCTGGCGATCGCGGATGCCCCCACCTGGGAGCCGTCCGGGCCGTAGACCGGAGATACGGTCAGTTCGACGTCAATTACCGACCCGTCCTTGCGCCGCCACCGCGCCTCGACGCCGGTCACAAACGACCCGCCCCCAATGCGCTCCGCCACTTCGGCGCCAAATCCCGCTGCGTCACGGCTGGTCAGCAGGCGGTGGCTGTGGCCGACAGCTTCGCGGGAGGTCCAGCCAAACATCCGGGACGCCCCTGCATTCCAACTGGTAATCCGCCCGGCCAGGTCGGCGCCGATAATCGCATCCCCCGAGGATTCCACCATGGCCGACAGACGGCGCAGGATGGCTTCGCTGTGTTTCCGGTCAGTGATGTCCTTGGAAATGGCCACCACGGCCATGGGGACTGTGTGCCGGCCCCGGATCGGGCTGACCGTGGCGTGGACCGGGAATTCCCTGCCGGTCCGGTGGCGCATCCAGAGTTCGCCGGCCCAGTCGCCGCCACGGGTCACGCGGTCTGCTATCTCCCGGCCGGTGGCACGCTGTTCCGGGGCGGCGGTCCCGTCGATGATTCCCAAGTCCATGACCTCAACCCCCAGGACCTCCGCCGATCTGAATCCGTAAAGACGTTCGGACGCGCGGTTCCAGTACGTGATTCTCCATTGACGATCCAGGCCGATTACCGACTGCCCGATCTCATCCAGCAGCAGCGACTGCATAACAAGATCATCATGATGTTCCCCAGCCATCGTTCCCCCCGACAGTCCGATAAACAAGTGCTACCAATGCACTGCCGCGTTAGCCTGCTCATGCAGGACAGTACTGGAGCATTACTCACTGTGTCCGTAGCTAATCAGCAGACTGCTTATTCCGCAACCATTCGCCATCAAGAGCCCCGCGGCTCCAGTGCCCATGTGCTTGACGCATCTCGCAGCTTCCGCATATCCTGAACGAACGGTCGGTAATTATTTATCGGATATGCATAGGAGCAACCATGGCATCGCAGACCCTGCAGTCAGTGCCCGCTGAGCTGACACCTGAACAGCTTCAAGAGGCAGCCCGGCACGAGGCAGAAGGTCAGGCGTACTTTGACCGCGTTATGGCGGAGGACTCGCGCATCGAGCCCCGCGACTGGATGCCGGCGGCCTACCGCAAGACCCTCATCCGGCAGATCTCACAGCACGCGCACTCGGAAATCATCGGCATGCAGCCGGAAGCCAACTGGATTTCCCGCGCCCCCAGCCTGAAGCGCAAGGCCATCCTCATGGCCAAGGTCCAGGACGAGGCCGGCCACGGCCTGTACCTGTACTCGGCGGCCGAGACGCTGGGCCAGCCGCGCGACCAGATGATGCAGGACCTGATGGACGGCAAGGCCAAGTACTCCTCCATCTTCAACTACCCGGCACGCACATGGGCGGACATGGGCGCCATCGGCTGGATGGTGGACGGCGCCGCGATCGCCAACCAGGTCCCGCTGTGCCGCGCATCGTTCGGGCCCTACGGCCGGGCCATGGTCCGGGTCTGCAAGGAAGAATCCTTCCACCAGCGCCAGGGCTTCGAGATCCTGCTGGAACTCTCCCACGGCACCCCCGAGCAGAAGCAGATGGCCCAGGACGCGGTGAACCGCTGGTACGCCCCCGCCCTGATGATGTTCGGCCCGCCGGATGACGATTCACCCAACTCCAAGCAGTCCATGGCCTGGAACATCAAGCGCTTCAGCAATGACGAGCTCCGCAACCGCTTCGTCGGCATGATGATGGAGCAGGTCAAGGTACTGGAGCTCACCCTCCCGGACAAAGACATCCGTTTCAACGAGGAAACCAAGAAGTGGGAGCACGGCCCGCTGGACTGGGACGAGTTCCACGAGGTCCTGAAGGGCCGCGGCCCCTGCAACGCCCAGCGCCTGGAACGGCGCCGCGAAGCACACGAGAACGGTACCTGGGTGCGCGAAGCCGCAGCGGCTTACGCAGCAAAGCAGGCCAAGAAGCAAGCAGAAAAGGAATCCGCAGCATGACCACCCCCGAACCGCACGCAGGAAATGTCTGGCCCATCTGGGAAGTCTTTGTCCGCTCCAGCCGCGGCCTGTCCCACGTGCACGCCGGGTCCTTGCACGCGCCCGACGCAGCGATGGCGCTGCGCAACGCCCGTGACCTGTACACCCGCCGCAACGAGGGCGTGTCCATCTGGGTTGTCCCCGCGGACGCCATTGCCTCCAGCGATCCGGACGCCAAGGGCGCCTTCTTCGAATCGCCCCAGGGCAAGGACTACCGGCATGCGACCTACTACACCAAGAGCGAGGGCGTGAAGCACCTGTGAGCACCCCCGAAACGACAACTGCGGGAACCGCAGAACACACAACCGGCCACGGGGACATTTCCGTGGGCGTCGCCACCGCCGGCACCAGCGGGGACGCCACTGCCAGCGCCACCCGCATCACGCCGGGCAACGCACTCCGCCCGGAGGACATCGCGCTGGCCGTCAGCCGCGGCACCGCCAAGCCCACCGAGGACGTGGCCGAGTTCGCACTGCGCCTGGGCGATGACGCCCTGATCCTGGCCCAGCGCCTTGGCCACTGGATTTCCCGCGCCCCCGAGTTGGAGGAGGACATTGCCCTGGGCAACATCGCCCTGGACCAGCTGGGCCACGCCCGCTCCTTCCTCAGCTACGCCGGTGCAGCCGTCGCAGCGGACGGTACAGCAAAGAGCGAGGACGACCTCGCCTACTTCCGCTCCGAGGACGAATTCCGCTCAATCGAACTGTTCGAGCAGCCCAACGGGGACTTCGCCGTCACCATCGCCCGGCAGTTCGTGGTGAGCTACTACCAGTTCGAGCTCTACCGCCGGCTCACCCAGTCCACGGACGCCACCCTGGCCGGCATCGCGGCCAAGGCCGTGAAGGAAGTGGACTACCACCGGGACCACAGCGCCCAGTGGGTGCTGCGCCTGGCCCTCGGCACGGACGAGTCCCGCGCAAAGATGATCCACGGCTTCAAGGTCATCTGGCCCTACGTGGACGAACTGTTTGCCGACGACGAACTCACCGCCCGCCTCGCGGCGGCGGGTGCCGCCGTCGAACCTTCCAGCCTGCGCGCCGACTTTGACCGGCTCACCGGCGAGGTCCTGGCCGAAGCGGAGCTTGAGGTTCCGCAGGTTCCGGCAGCCCTGGGCGGCGGACGCCGCGGCAAACACTCCGAGCACCTGGGCTACATGCTGGCCGAAATGCAGGTGCTGGCCCGCCAGCACCCCGGAGCGAGCTGGTAGCCATGTACGTCAGCCACCCCACCGCTGAGAGCGACCGCAAGGAAGCGAAAACTCCCGAGCAGAAGGCCTGGGACCTCGCCGCCACGGTGTGCGATCCCGAGATCCCGGTGCTCACCATTGCGGATCTGGGCATCCTTCGGGACGTGAAATTGTTCGACGACGGCGGCATGGTGCCTGCTGTGCAGGTCACCATCACGCCCACGTACTCGGGCTGCCCGGCCATGGACGCCATCCGCGATGACCTTAACGCGGTGTTCGCCAAGGAGGGCTACCCCAACGTGCACGTGGAGCTGGTGCTCAGCCCCGCGTGGACTACGGACTGGATGACGGAGTCCGGCAAGGCCAAGCTCCAGGAATACGGCATCGCGCCGCCCACGGGCCACAGCAATGCAGCACGGCACGCCGGGCCCGTCCGCCTGCAAATGGCTGTTAAGTGTCCCCAATGTTCCAGCTTGAACACCAAGGAACTCACCCGCTTCGGTTCCACCTCCTGCAAGGCGCTGTACGTCTGCCAGGACTGCAAGGAACCGTTCGACTACTTCAAAGTTTTGTAAGGAACAGGTGCTCCCATGACTGTTGTCCGCCAGACCGCCGCCGAACAGGCCACGGCCACCGGCCGCCGTCGTGCGTCCTTCCACACGCTGACTGTGGCGGAAGTCCGCCGGCTCACCGATGACGCGATCGAGGTGACGTTCGCCGTTCCCGCGGAGCTGGCGGGCCAGTACGACTACCTGCCGGGCCAGTACGTGGCCCTGCGCACCACCATGCCGGATGAGAACGGCGAGCCGCACGAGGTGCGCCGCAGCTACTCCATCTGCGCCGAGCCGCGCAGCTTCGCGGACGGCAGCAGCGAGATCCGGGTGGCCATCAAGAAGGACCTGGGCGGGCTGTTCTCCACGTGGGCCAACGCCGAGCTGAAGGCCGGCGACCAGCTGGACGTGATGAGCCCCATGGGCGCGTTCATCTCCAAGCACGGCCGGGACGGCAAAGTGGTGGAGCAGAACGTCATGAACTCCATGAACCACCCGGAAGATTTGGCGGGGGAGCCCGGCAGCTTTGTGGCCATCGCCGCGGGGTCCGGCATCACGCCGGTGATCGCCATTGCCCGGACGCTGCTGGCGGCCAACCCGGAGACCCGCTTCGACCTGATCTACGCCAACAAGGCCGCCATGGACGTGATGTTCCTGGAGGAGCTGGCGGACCTGAAGGACAAGTACCCGTCCCGCCTGGCCCTGCACCACGTGCTGTCCCGCGAGCAGCGCATCGCGCCGCTGCTGAGCGGAAGGATCGACGCCGAGAAGCTCCAGGCGCTGCTGGGCACCGCCATCCACGCGGATGATGTGGACGAGTGGTTCCTCTGCGGGCCGTTCGAGCTGGTGCAGCTGTGCCGGGACACCCTGGCCGCCCGCGGCGTGGAGCCCGAGCATGTGCGCTTCGAGCTGTTCACCTCGGGCAAGCCGGACCGTCCCGAGGGCAACATCGGCCGGCCGGTGATCGCGGACGAATCCAAGGAGACCTACAAGATCACGTTCAAGCTGGACGGCCTGGAGGGCAAGGTGGAAAGCCCCACCCATGCGCGTGAATCCATCCTCAACGCCGCCCTGCGCGTGCGCCCCGACGTGCCGTTCGCGTGTGCCGGGGGAGTGTGCGGCACCTGCCGCGCCAAGGTGGTCACGGGAAAGGTGACCATGGACGAGAACTACGCCCTGGAGCAGGATGAACTGGACAAGGGCTACGTGCTCACCTGCCAGTCCCACCCCACCACCCCGGACGTCACGGTCGACTTCGACGTCTAAGCTTTTCCCACCCCGGCTGTCACGGCCACGAACAGGAGCCCCATGATCTCCCTCTCCATCGCCAACGGCATCGCCGAGGTTGTCCTTGATGCCCCGCAGAAGCTGAACTCACTGGACGAGCAGGCGCTGAAGGATTTAACCCAGGCGTACGACGACGCCGCTGCCGCCGCCTCGCGCGGTGAGGTGCGGGCGCTGCTGCTCCGGGGAGAGGGACGCGCCTTCTGCGCGGGCCGGGACATTGCCGGCGTGACGCCGGAGACCGACGACGTCCAGGGCTACCTGGGCGGGCTGCTGCAGCCGCTGCTGAAGAAGATGACGGACTTCCCGGCGCCCACGTTCGCGGCGGCGCAGGGTGCCTGCCTGGGCGTGGGGCTGGGCCTGCTGCTGGCCACGGACGTGGTGTACGTGGCGGAGGACGCCAAGTTCGGCTCGCCGTTCGCCAAGCTGGGGGCCACGCTGGATTCCGGCGGCCACTGGTACTTCACCGAGCGGCTGGGCATGCACCGGACGCTGGACCTGATCTACACGGCCGAGCTGATGAGCGGCGCGGAAGCGGTGGCGCAGGGCATGTTCAGCCGGGCCATGCCCAAGGGCGAGCTGCTGGAAAACACCCGCGGCATCGTGGCGAAGGTTGCCACGGGTGCCACGGGTGCGTTCAACGCCAGCAAGGACCTGGTGGCCCACATCCGCGACCAGCGCCTGGGCCTCTGGGAAGCCATGGAAGAGGAGAACGCGGAGCAGGCACGACTGTGCAAGTCAGAGGACTACTCGGAGGGCTTCAAGGCGTTCCAGGAGAAGCGGACGCCAGTCTTCAAGGGAGCTTAGTTCAAGGGGCGCTGATTGAGCCCCGGTGGACGAGCCCGGGGGAATCAGACCGCCGGATCGTCCACCATGGTGACGCTGTCCGTCAGTTCCATCCAGAGGTCCGATTCCGTGGGCATGTTGGCGGGGCAGGCGAGGTCGAGTTCCATCAGGCCGTTGGAGGACGCCACAGCGCGCACTGCCAGCCGGACCACCAGGTCCACATCGCTCTTGTTCCTGAACCGGAGCTCGGCTTCCTGCAGCTCGATCACGTGGCCGTCCGCGTTCCGGAGCTTGGCGTAGAGCGAGTCAGCGTCGGTCACTACTGTCACGGGTGAGCCGACGGCTTTCTTGATGCCCTCGATTTCCCCCTCCATGGAGGCCTTCGTTGCCTCTTCATCGCTGATGGCACCGCTGGCCGGCAGAATGGCCTGGTGCGTGGTGAAGAGGCAGGGGTTGTCGCTGCTGCGGTACTGGGTGGTGCCGTCCTTTGTTTCCGACACCGTCCAGCCGGCAGGCATCTGCACGGACCAGACGGGCGGCGACGTGAAGTCGGCGTCCTGGAAGATATACAGGTCCTCATCAACGGTGGCTGCGGCCGATGAGTCGTCGGTGGTGGCTTCCTCGGTGCTCGCTTCCGCGGACTCTGAACTGCCGGAGGTCTCCGTGGGTGCCGGAATCGCTTCGCGCTCTTTGCCGGAAGCGAGGCCGCCCAGGACCATCACGCCGGCCACGGCCAGGACGGCCACTGCGCCGACGCCGCTGGCAACCCATCCCCAGACGGGGAAGCCACGCTTGGGCGGCATCTGGCCGAATTGACCGGGATCGCCGTAGGGCGGCTGGCCGAAGTTGTACTGGTCCGCTCGGGGAGGATAGGGCGGTTGTCCGTAGGTCGGCTGGTCTTGGTAGCCGGGCTGGTGCTGCTGGCCGGGCTGCTGTTCGTTATTCAAAATGTCCCCCAATATTCGTGAAAGCTGCACCAGAAGTATGTCCCACAAAGGAAAACCCTGCGATGGGCAGGCCTCCCCATCCGCGGGCGTAATCTTGGCCCTGAATTGCCAGTTTGATCTACCGATTTGTATGGTGCAGCTATGACTCTGGGGAAATCAGTAAGAAAAGCCGTCATTCCTGCTGCCGGTTTGGGAACTCGTTTCCTGCCCGCCACCAAGGCAATGCCGAAGGAAATGTTGCCGGTTGTTGACCAGCCCGCAATCCAGTACGTGGTGGAAGAAGCCGTCAAGGCAGGACTGACGGATCTCCTGATGATCACCGGCCGCTCGAAGCGCGCTTTGGAGGACCACTTTGACCGGGCACCGAATCTTGAGCGCGCCTTGGAGCTTAAGGGCGACCTGGAGCGCCTGGAGGCCGTCCAACACGCGTCCAGCCTGGCGCCGCTGCACTACCTTCGCCAGGGGGACCCGAAGGGCCTGGGCCACGCGGTGCTGTGTGCCCGCCAGCACGTGGGCGACGAGCCGTTTGCTGTCCTGCTGGGCGATGACCTCATTGATGCTCAGGAGGACCTCTTGAGCATCATGATCGATGTCCAGGCCAAGACCGGCGGTTCCGTGATTGCCCTGATTGAGGTGGATCCGTCGGAGATCAGCGCCTACGGCTGCGCGGACATCACGGCCGTGGACGGGGAGAACTACTTCCTGGTGAACCGATTGGTCGAGAAACCGTCCGTGGACGAGGCGCCGTCTAACCTGGCAGTTATTGGCCGGTACGTGCTGCACCCCGCTGTGTTTGACGTCCTCGAGGAAACCGAGCCGGGCCGCGGCGGCGAGATCCAGCTGACGGATGCGCTGCAGACGCTCGCGACGTCGGAGGGTGAGGGCAGCGGTGTCTACGGGGTTGTGTTCCGTGGTCGCCGCTATGACACTGGTGACAAGCTCAGCTACATCAAGGCGGTTATTTCCATTGCGTCGGAGCGTGTGGACTTCGGGGAGGACCTGAAGGCGTGGATGAAGGAATTCGTGAACGAGTAGGTCAATTCACAAACTGTCTTTCGACAGGCTCAACGCCCGCTGGCGTTGGGCCTGTCGGCGTTTAACATGCCGTACGCCCGCCCGGGCTCCGAAGGCGCCTATGACACATCCAATGGTGTTTGTGACAAGATCCAGAGGGCTCGCGAAACGCTCGTGAAGAAAAAGCTGCTGTCCGAGCTCCATGCAGCCGGAGACCACCAGCCCGAAGGCACCAAGCTGCCAAGACCGTTCCCTTGGGAAGGCTAGTGAAGCAACTGCGCCGAGCGGCACGAAGAGCACCACGTTTGCCGTGGCTTCAATGAACGAGTAATTAACCCAGCTTGGTATTCCAAGGGCGTGGATGAGGAAAAGAAATCCCGCAAGCTCGCCTTGGACGGGCTTGTCCACCGGGCTGGGCCAGAAAGCAGCGAGCGCCAGCGGAACCAGCATGGCTGCGAGGACTGCTCGCCACAGCAACGGCGGATCGCAGGGCTTCAAGAAGGCCTCAGGACGTTCGGAGGAGTGCCAGGGTTGCCACTCCCAGCGCCGCAATGGCTAGCAGGCCCAGCAACAAGTAGGGGAGTGCCTGCGGAGGGGGAAGAGGTACGGCGAAGATGAACTGCCACCGTGGTCTGCGCCAATGTCTCCCCATAACTCTTATGAATACCACAAGGTCAGTCGGTTGGGCCTGTGGATTCTTGTTAAAAGCAGAGGGCGGGTGGTCTCCGGCTTTCCGGAGAACCACCCACCCTCTTTGGTGCTTGCTGGGTTACCCCTACGCGGCGGCGTCTGCCTTGGCGCGGCGGCGAACTACCACTACCGAAGTTGCGCCGGCAGCCAGTGCGCCGGCGCCCACCAGGGACCAGAGAATCAGGCTGGCGTCAGCGCCGGTGTTGGCGAGGCCAGCGCCGGTGTTTGCCAGCGGTGCTCCGCCGGTGTTGGCGAGGCCCGTTCCTTCAACCGTAACAACTGCGGTTGCGGTCTTGCCGGACGTCAGGCCGGTTGCCGTCAGGGTGTAGGTGCCCGTTTCGCTGATGGTCAACGGGAAAGCGAAGGCGCCATTGGCGTCAGCGGTGGTGGAGAAGGTCTGCGGTGCGAGCGGCAGGGTGATCTTGGTCGGGACCGTGCGGCTACCGTTGGAAACGCTGGAGCCGGTTGCAGCAGGTGCACTGCCCAGATTGACGGTGATGGTCAAGCCTTCGCCGGCGAGGAAGCCGTTGCCTCGAAAGATGAACTGCTCGCCCGGACCGACGGTGCCGTCAGAAACTGCAGCGTTGGCCGGCGGTGCGGGGTAGGTGGCAGCCATGGAAGGAGCTGCGCCGATTAGTGCGATGGATCCCGCAAGTGCGATTGCGGCGAGTGATTTCTTCATGAGTCCCCCTGAGACCTTAATTACGATTTTTTGTCACGCATATTAGGTGGAGATTTCCGACCCCCCGAGTGACCGTAGGTTGAAATCTCATTTGCTGCCCAAGGATAATTTAGCATCCCGACACCGGTGTTACCAAAGTGAATCAAGTCGCTTTACATACTGTTAACGCGATGTCTACTTCGGTGGAACGCATTCTGCTGGTTTTGTGCCGAGAACTACGTCTTTGACTGGTTGCACAGTTGGCGTTACAGCCAAGGTAGGTTTCGTGTGCTGTACGATCCTGCCAAAAGTCAGTTCCACGGTGCTGCTTTGGCCTGGCGCCAACGTGACAGTCACCGAACCCACGGGTCTGTTGCTGTGTCTGTGTGCCGCGAAGTCCGTCTTTTTGCCGTCGACGATGGCAGTTTCAACATTTGCCTGGCTCGGGCCGTACGCGACGACGTTGGTTTGGACGGTCCCTGGCGCGATGCCGAAGATCCCGTCGCCGGTCACATATGCCGGTAGAGAGTTTGCCGCGTCGGCGGGAGCGGTGTTGGTGCTGGTGACGCGAACCTTCACTTGCCCGTAGTCGTCACCGGTACATTCCTCAAAGAGCTGGACTGTACGTTTCACGTAATAGTCCATCTTGGCGCCTGTGCCATCGTTGAAGTAAACACCAAAATTCGCTGGCGAGATATTTGGGCCGGAGATCGAACCGCCTAGTCGATAATTGGCGATTACGGCTTGCTCGTCGGTGGAAGCGGACCATGCCAGAACGCGACCTTCATCAACGCCTCGAGCCAAGCCGTCCAGCAACTTCTTGGTGTCAGTTTGGCCAGTTGACAGCGCGCTGAAAATCTCCTTGGCCACACCGGCGAAATACATATCCTGCAAGGCCGGTTCAGATATCTCCGAATATACATCCGAGAGCAGGGTGCGTACTATGTTTGTGCCGCTCAGCTCAGTCGGAAGCCCTCTGTTTGCCAATGCTTGGAGCCTAAGATCCGTCACCGCTACTGGCCCTGTCGCGTCCAGAATGTATCCAAGAGCAACTGGGTCTATTGATACCACGCCGTCGAGTCGTTCGCCGGTTTTACGTTCCCACATGTTCTGGGCGGTCGCTGCGGTGGTGGGGAAGTCGGGTGTAAGGTTTACATCTTGCATGTACTTTCCGATGCGTCCGGAGTATATCTGCTCTTGCTCCTTCTCTACGGCTAGTGACGGTGTCATTACGCCAAGGGCTCCGGCGCTAGTTTGCCCATTTAGAGACAACTTCCCCTTGTCCAATGTAAGGACCGCCAAAGCGCCCGGTATCCCACCCGTAGCCCGGGACTCGGCGTTGTTCTGAATCAGTATCAGATACCTTCGTGTGGCTTGGGCGCCCAACATCCCCGGGGCAACGCTCGCCACATTTGTTGCCGTGTCCAGATCGCCGCGCACGGAGTTCAGTTTGGCCCTAGCTTGAGCCAAAGGCCCCGCCACCCGAGGCATCAGGCCGCTCGAGTCAATCCGATTCAAGCGGTCAGAAGACTGCCGCACCGCGTGGGCTGCTACTTTCAACTTTGGTTGTGCAGCCATCATGGGTTGTAGGTCCACGCCTCCAGCGTTCGGTGCCAATGACTCCCAATCCAGCGACTGGAACACCCGGACTAAGGGGACTGCGCCCAATTGGGCGACGTCGTCGGCAGATCTTGCTAACTCGCTGGCTGCCTGGAAGTTGACACCGATCCACGGTAGCGCACAAGCGGCAGTCCACAGTGGATCCTCGGCTGCCGCCTTGGCTTCTGTTGTATGGGTTTTCAGTTGGTCTACGGTCACGGATGCAGCCGCGGCATCTTTTCGCAAGATGTCGTCCTTTAACCGTGGCAGTAGTTGCGTAGCCGACTCAAGCTGAGCGCTAATCGTGGAAGCTTTGAAGCTGAGCCAAGAAAAGGCGAGGCCAGCAAGAACCCCTACAGCGACCACGCAGACGGCGAATAGCAGCATTCGCCGGCCACGTTTCCGTCGCGCACGACCATTGCCGATAGCTCGGCATTGGTCGCTAGGATTTGGCGAGCGATCTTCATTCGCGTCCGTCATATCTGGGGTGTCCTTCCGAATAAGGGGTATGCCGTCAGGCATAAACGTCAGTAGGCACCAGTGCCTCGAAAGACAGTTCGAAGAGTTCGAAGGATAATGATGAGATCTCCCGCCAAGGACCAGTTTTCGACGTAGTAAAGGTCAAGACGCACAGAGTCCTGCCAAGAGAGGTTAGACCGTCCGCTGACTTGCCATAGGCCAGTTAGCCCGGGCTTTACTAGCAGCCGCCGGCGCACGTCGAGTTCGTAGGCCTCGACTTCCCTGGGCAAGGGCGGCCGGGGTCCAACAAGGCTCATGGACCCGGCCAAGATGTTAAAAAGTTGTGGGAGTTCATCGAGGCTATATTTTCTGAGCACTCGTCCCACTCGGGTCACGCGGGGGTCATCTTTGATTTTAAACAGGAGTCCGGCGCCTTGATTCCTTTGGGTAAGGTCCGCAACCAAGTCCTCGGCATCGACCACCATAGAGCGGAACTTCAGCATGCCAAAGTGCTTGCCTTCGATTCCTACCCGATTCTGTTGGAACAATACGGGACCGCGGCTATCAATTCTCACGACGATGGCGACCACCGCCATGATTGGCAGAGCAACAAATACTAAGATCCCGGAAACAGCGACATCGAAAAGGCGCTTTGCAACGCGCTGTCCGCCTTCCAACGTAGGTGTGGTCACGTGGATGAGGGGGAGGCCCGCTACTTGCTGTGTATGAATCCGCGGGCCAGCAATGTCAGTAAGCGCGGGCGCCATGATCAGGCCGACGTTACGAGCTGCCAGTTCCCAGCCCAACTGACGAAGTGTTTGTGGGTGTAACTGCACGCCGGCGGAGACAGCAACAGCGTCCGCCTGGCATGAGTCAATAGCCTCCAGAATGGAGTGGGTGTCTGGAGCATTTCCGAGTATAGGGAGGCCCGACTCCAGCTCGAATTTTGTCTCATCGTAGACGCCAGGGGCGTAAGCCGCGATTGGAAGGTAGCCAGCAGATTTGGAACGCTCAAGAGACGTCGCCAGATGCGCGATCGCGCTATGTCCCCCCAAAAGTAGTAACCGGGACATGCTGTTGCCTTTTGCGCGGTGGACATTCAAATGCTGGCGAAGTAGCCACCTTGCAAGAAACAACCCGACGAGCCCGACTGGGAGGGCGAATCCAACGTATCCACGAGCCGTATCGATTCGCAGAACATACGAAAAAATTGCAATCAGGCCAAAGAGCCAGAGCGAGGCGGCAGCAACGCGTTTATACTCGTCGGCCCCGGCACCGAGGATACGGCTCTGCCGACTGTTCCAAGCACCGAGCATGAGCCACCACGCCACGATAAGCCCCACTGAAAACAGCCCGTATGCGGCTTCGTTTCCCAAGATTGTAAAGTTAGGCTCGACCCCGAATCGGACAATATAAGCTCCGAGGACTGCCCAAGTCACTACAAAAGCGTCCGCTGCGCCAAGCAGACGGGAACTACGCACTCGCCAGTCGTCGGTAGCCCCCAAAGTCGTGGCCCCTTTCAGTGTTCGGAGATTTCTGGTACTAGCCGATTCCGGCCAAAGTTTAGCTGAAAAGCCCTGTGTCTCTACGCGAGCGACGGCAGCTCCCTCGAGCGGACGATTGCGACACCGACCGGAGACGGCTGTTAGGCGTTACACAAAGCCAGTGCCACAAGGTAGGGCAAAAGAAGTACAGTTCGCGTTCGCAGAATTGAACAGTGGTAAGCAACGACGGCCTTGCGGAGATCGTTAACAGCAGCGATGTGGGGGGCAGGAATCAGCCAACGGCCTTCTGTTGGACAGATCGTTTATTGCCCGTAATGCCACAACGAGGCAGAAATGTGATCCTGGACGGCGACTCAGAATCAAGGCTTGACGGTCAATCCGGTCTCGCACCCGGGAAAATGTGGCGATCAAAGCTATCTTCTTCTCTGTGACGCTTGATCGCCATGAAAGACTACCGAATCAAAGTCAGACCTTTCAGTTGGGCTTGGCATTTTCCGGCGCGGCAACGCTATTTTGGTCCCGCTCGACTTGTTTGGATTGGCATCATAGCTGTAGTAGGCGTAAGCGTAGGCGTCCGGCCCCTTCATCGGTAGCAGGTTTAGCACGACGCCCAATAAGTCAGCCTCAACCATTTCCAATGCCGCCATAGATTTCTGTAGATCTGGAAGCTTCACCTTGGAAGAACCGATAACCAAAACCACGCCACCGACCTGTTGAGCTAGAACAGCAGCATCTGTTACTGGTAATAGCGGCGGCGCATCGATGATGACTGCATCGAAGGCCTGTTCCAAGTCAGTAATAAGGCTCTTCATCTCGTCCGAGCCGAGAAGCTCACTAGGATTGGGAGGAATCTGCCCGGAAGTCAGCACGTAGAGACCGTTATCGCCCCAAGGTTGCAGGAGGTCGTTGACATCTGCCGCACCTATGAGGGCCGTGGTCAACCCGGCGTTCCGTTCAAGTCCAAGATAATCGTCTACCCGCGGTCGTCGTAGGTCCGCATCGATCAGGACGACGGTTTGTCCGGTTTGTGCCATGGCAATCGCTAGATTCGTGGCGGTGGTCGTTTTCCCCTCACCAGGGAGGGACGAGGTTACCAGAACAGCCTTGGATTTATGGCTTACATGAGCAAATTGAAGGTTCGTGCGGATCTGGCGGAACGACTCTGCCCTTGGACTCTGAGCAGGGGCTTGAGTTAGCAACGGCTTCTTAGTCGCATCACCATCGAAAGAGATCCCTCCAAGAATCGCTGCATCTGTGACTCGACGTACTTCGGCCTCGCCGCGGATTTTCGTGTCTAGAGTGGTTCTCAGGAGTGCTGTTCCCAGACCGAGGGCGAGACCCGCTATTGCGCCAAGCGCCAAGTTCAAACGGGTGTTGGGGCCGGAAGGCACTGTGGGAGCACTTGCCGGTGTGACCACGGAAAGTCTGACGGGGGAGGATCCTCCCTCAGCAGGACGCTCTATCTTGTCTATAGTAGCGATTAGGCTATCGCCGACTGCCTGTGCTATGGCCGCAGCCTGGACAGGCGAATTGTCCACGGCGGCAATCGAGATAATTACGGTGTTGATGTCCGAACTGGCCTCAATACTCTTGCTCAGCTCAGCCGGCGATGTCTCCAGTCCAAGACTGTCGATGGCCGGTTGTAATACTGCGGGTGTTCCCACCGTTTCAACGTATGACAGCACGCGTGCCTGACTGAACGTGTTCCCCTGCTGAAGATCCGAAACAGAGCCGGAGCTCTGAATGGCCACAAAGAGTTGAGTTTTCGCCGTATACGTCGGTTTCATGAACATGGATGTGGCCGCTGCCACGATCAGTCCGAGCATGGAGAATGCGAGTATCGTGATCCAGTTACGGCGCAATACGCGCAGGTAGTCGCTTAACTCCAAGATTGAGACCCTTCTGGCTGGTATTGGAATGCCCGTTTGAGGAGGCAACCCCCTTGATTGTATATGTCGCCGGAGCGCACCGAGTGTCATTGCGACCGGACGTTGTAGTACAACGCACGGAAACCCTTTCCTTCGCTGAGGCAGTTGGAAGCTCACCACAGATGGTGTGGGGGGCCCAGGGGGGCCGTACGAACGGATTACAGCGTTTTCGAACGGGAAGGATAGGATCTCCACGCCCTGAGTGAACTAGGACTGACGCGGTGACGGGTTCGGATGCACCGCCTAGGCCTAGGCGGTGCATCCGGTAGCTGTAACATTAGGGGCGGATCGATATGCGACACTCAGCGGTTATAAAACGCGCCGTAGACAATGTCTATTTGTGGCCCTTCGAACACCAGGCGGAATCGTTGATTGCGGGCGCGTTGCGCGTTCTCACAACACCGGTCTGACAAGAACTGCTCGCGCGGTGTTTCTTGTTGTCTTTTTTCAGTCTTGAACGGAATGTGTAAATGACCAACATAACGGTAGGTCTACCCGTAGTTGACGGAGTAGCCGAATTCGAGTTTGCGGTGCGATCTATTTTCGCCCAAACCTATTCTGATTGGGAGTTAATTGTTGTTTGCGATGGTTCGCCAGCGGCACTTGTCGATCGTGCTTTCCAAATAGATGATCGGCGAGTCAGAGTGATCCCGCACAGAGAGAATATGGGCCTTGCCCATCGCCTGAATGAGATAAATAGCTTGGCGAGACACAGTTACATCGCCCGCATGGATTCAGACGATGTTATGCATCCATCTAGACTTTCTGTGCTTGCGGATTTCTTGAAAGAGAACTCACTTGTCGACGTCGTTGGATCTGCAAGCTACTTGATCAACGACAGTAATGAAGTTGAAGGAGCGTACAAAGAACCAACGCTTCCCGAAAAGTTGTGTGGGTACTTAGATAGTGGAGTTTTTTCACATCCCACCGTGGTCTACAAAGCCGAATGGGCCCTCAGAAATCCATATGACCCTACGCGCGTAAGAACTGAAGACAAAGAACTCTGGCTTCGTGGGGCTTCATCCAGCGTGTATGCGAAGGTGACTGATCGCCTTTTGTTCTGTAAAGTCCCGCGGAGTCTTTCAGTTTCAAAGCAAGCGCTCACCGCAAAGTATGATCGTAAGCTTCTCAGAGATTATGGGCCTGGAATCTCTTCCAAGTTCTACGTCAATTTTAAGCTAGGCCAATCCCTACTCAAACAAATAGCCTTCTCCTTAAGCCATTCCGTCGGTTTGATGTCGCTCATTTATAGAACAAAGTTTTCTCAACTTCCAGACTCTGAGAGGCGCGATGCACAGCTAGTTTTAGATTCAATTCTTGACACCAGGGTTCCTGGGTGGGACTGATCAGGACTCTGAAGAGTTACCAAATAGTTCTCATGAATTAGGCCTTTTGCGGCGAGGTCAACCCGATGAGCCGGTTCTACAACAAGGAATCAACGTTATTATTCGTGTTTCAACTAAGCTTCATTGCCGCAATAGGAGTGTACTTTGTTGCCGTATTATGTAGTAGGAATCCTCGCGGTAGCTCTTACGTATCTTCACAATTATCGCGAGCCAAATTTTAGACTGCCGAAGCCGTCAACGCCCATTATGCATCGTGATGCCGGTAAACCAATTGTCGGTGGAAAAGTCCCCGTAGTAGCACTGTCGCTTCTCCTCATAACGTTTGCCGGTATAAGATACGGGACCGGATCGGACTATTTTCTTTACACTTCGCTTTATCGTGCGATTATTCCTCACTCGCTTGCAGACTCTCTCGCCGTAGTACCGCAGGAATTGGGATGGGTTACTCTTTCCTTCCTGCTTAGGGGCTATACGAATAGCCCCTATCTGCTCCTCTGGCTGGCTTCTATTATGACTATAGTTCCGGTACTTATAGCCATTAGGCGGCAAACCAAAGATCCAACGCTTGCGGTTTTTTTATTCTTCTTTTTAGGGTATTATGCCCTAACGTTTAACGCGGTTAGGCAATCTATTGCCGTGTCCTTCCTGCTGTTAGCGGACTCGTACCGACAGGAGAGCCGACTGAAATGCCTTCTTTTTTCGGCTATTGCTGTTCTATTTCACTCATCAGCGCTTATCGCGATATTAGTCCAGTTGATCGCCATGCGCTGGAAGCCGACGTGGGTATCGGTCGTTATTGTTCTGGCCTTAGGAGCATTGGGTTCCTATTTCCTGTTGCAGAGTGGTTTGGCGGGTGCTTTGGCATCATCGCTCAACCCCCGTTACGAGACGTACCTCGATGATGAGGGTGCTGGGCTAGGAACTTGGCTTGTCCTAGCCGTACGAATTCTGCTGATCGTTTTTGCCATGGCAGCGCCGGCCTCCAAAGAGACATCTAGATATATCGCATTCGTGACCATATCGGCCGTTGTTTTATTGCTTGGAACTACGAACGTGGTCATTGCGCGGTTTGAACCTTATTTCGGCATTTTCTTGATCCTTCTACTTCCCAACGTGCTTATGAATTCGAGAAACTCTGTTCTGTTGCGTTGGACGCTGATGCTAGGATCCTTGATATATTTTGGGTTCTATATTCTCAGTTTTAACGGAGTCGTGCCCTATCGAGTCATTCCGGAACTCACATCTATGAACTGACGCGACGTCCGCGTTTGAAGCATAAATTCAAAGCCTTCTCCTTCCATGCTCATCACTTGACATGAATATCAGTAAGTCCTGCTCGAATGGCGGGTGAGCCTCACGCGCGGATGCGCTCCTCAGTGTCGAGGGCATCCACGTCAGAAGGGCAATCCGGCGGGGACTTCCCCCGGTCTTGTGGCTCTTCGTGGTGATGGTGAAACAGGTTCCGTGTCTTGAAAGCTGAAGGGCTCGTAGCCCTGCTGTGATGGATGTTCTCTACGCATTCATCAAGAGTCAGGAGCTACGAGCCTTGATCGAGCCTACTTCCCAGCGCCCCGATGCTGCCACCGCGATTTTCAACTTGCCCGACTACCGCGTCACCGATACTGAGGTCCTCGCCTTCGGGCAGCGGCGGGTCAGTGTCGAAGCCACCGCCGAGGCCGGCTGCCATCGTGCGGCGTGATCAGCACCCGCGTTCATTCCCGCCGGCCACAACGCCTGCGTGACATCCCCGTCGCCGGTCCGATCGAAGTGGTCTGGGCCAAACGGAGATTCTTCTGCGATGAGTACCTGTGGTCGAGCAGGACCTGGCAGGCTGGCTCCAGGCGGGCCTTGTTCCGCTTGCCCAGGGACTCCAGGATGTTCTGGCAGTCCAGATAGCCTTGGGCCTCCACAGCGTGCCGGTTGATGATCCCGGCGATTACCGCCTCGGTGGCTGGCCCGAAGCCCCGGGCACGGTCCGTGAACCACCACTTGGACCACAACCCGTCAATACCCCGGTGCCGGGTCGGGGCATGCGCGACATCGGTCGAATACTGGCCCTTCCGGCCTTGCCGCCGGACATGCTCGCAGATGACCTGGTCCCCGTCGAAGACGGTGACCGTCGTGGAGGTGACCCGGACCCGCAGGAGTTGTCCGGCGTAGGTGTAGGGCACCGAGCCAGATACCTGCTCCAGGCCTGCTGGAGGGTGAAGTGCCGGTTCTTCCTCATCGAGGCCAGCACCCGATCAAAGTCCGGGCGTTCGTATGACTCCGTGCCCCTCTTCCGGCCATCCGGAAACAACCGGGCGATCTCCTGCGGGGACATCGCCCCGATCTGCCCTGCGGTGAACCCGTAGGCCGCGATCATCTTCTTCGCCGCGGCCACGTCACGGCGTGAACACCCCGCCCTCGCGACGATCTCGTCATAGCTGCGACCAGCAACGGCCAGGGTCATAATGGCCTTGAAATCGGCCATGCTGCCTCCTCACTGTTGACGCCAACCGAAAATAGGGCCAATAACGCCAACTGAAAATGAGGCCACTGACCATTATGGAAGGTGATCACATTGGATGTTTGGGCGCAGATACGCCACCGATACGCGACGGAGAAAATCTCCAAGAGGGAGCTGGCTAAACAGCTCGGAGTTTCCCGGGGGACGGTGGATCGGGCCTTGGAGGCGGAGCGGCCGCCGAAGTATGAGCGGAAGCCGGCCGGTTCGAGCTTTGATGTTTACGCGGCGCAGGTGCGGGCCTTGTTGGTTCAGACGCCGACGATGCCGGCCTCGGTACTGGCCGAACGCGTCGGCTGGACGGGCTCTGCATCCTTGTTCCGGGACAAGGTCCGTGGACTCCGGCCCGAATATATGCCGGCGGATCCGGTGGACCGGCTGGTCCATGAACCAGGCCAGGCGATGCAGTGCGATTTATGGTTCCCCCATGAGCCGCTGCCCCTGGGGCACGGGCAGGAGGGCAAGCCTCCGGTGTTGGTGATGACGAGCGCGTTCTCCGGATACATCCAGGCCAGGATGCTGCCGACCCGCACGACCTTTGATCTGCTCGGCGGGATGTGGTCGTTGCTGCAGGAGGCCGGTGCAGTCCCCAAGCAGCTGGTCTGGGACAACGAATCAGGGATCGGCCAGGGCCGGCTGACCGAGCCGGCGGCGGCGTTCTCTGGCGTGCTGGGCTGCGAGATCCGGCAGTTGCCGCACGGGATCCGGAATCCAAGGGCATCGTGGAGCGGATGAACCGTTACTTCCGCCAGGGCTTCATGCCCGGCCGGACGTTCGCGTCCCCGCTGGATTTCAACGACCAGCTCGCGGACTGGCTGCCGCGCGCGAACGCCCGCTACTCCCGGACCCGTCACGGTCGCCCGGTCGAGCTTTTCGTCCGGGACCGGGACGCGATGCGGCCGTTGACGCCGGTGGCGCCCGAGTTCGCCTTCCGCAGCAGCGTCCGGCTGCCACGGGACTACTACGTGCGGGTCTTCTCCAACGACTATACCGTGGACCCGGGCGCGATCGTCCCGATTCTTTGAACGCACGGTGACGAACCCGGAGTTGTTCAGCTACGGCTTTGAGACGCTCACCCGGGAGCTGCGCACCCGCGCGTGGAGCGCCGCCGGAGGGCGGAACCCGGCACTATCATCAACAGCCGCTGACCCGCTTATCATCGACATCGATGCGACCCTGATGACCTCGCACTCGGATAAGGAAAACGTCGCCGGGACCTACAAGGGCGGCTACGGGTTCGCTCGCTTCATCGCGTCCTGTGATTACGGTGCAGGTAACGGGTCCGGGGAGATCCTCGCGGCCGTGTTGCGGCCCGGCAACGCCGGAGCGAACAGCGCCGAGGACCACATCCGGGTCTTCCACACCGCGGCAGCCCAACTGCCCGAGCGTTTCTACGACGGAACGGGGGTACTGGCCGGGGAGAAGGTCCTGGTCCGCACTGACAGTGCCGGGGCCTCGAGGAAGTTCCTCTGGCATTTGCACAGCTTGGGCGTGCAGTTCTCCACCAGCTACGCCCTCTCGTTCGGCAAGGCCCACATGATCGACTGGATCGGCGATAAGCAGTACTCGCAGCCGGCCCTGGACCATCAGGGGAAGGAACGCACCGATGCGTGGGTCATCAATGCCACCGACGTCATTCCGCTCAGCGATTACCCGCCGGGCACAAGACTTTTCCTCCGGGCCAAGCCGTTGCACTCCGGCGCGCAGCCGACCCTGCTCGATACCGACGGGCACCGGATCACCGCCATGTTGACCAACTCGCCCCGCTGGCACGGACCATTCCTTGACGCCCGGCACCGCGCCCGCGGCCGGTGTGAGAACCGCATCAAAACCCTGAAAAACACCGGCTTGGGCAAACTGCCGTTCTTCGACTTCCCGCGAACCAGGCTTGGGCGAACATCGCCGCCCTCGCCTTTAACCTCATCTCGTGGGTCCGGCTCGCGGCCCTCCCGGACGGCCATTACGCCAGGGCCTGGGCCATTAAATGCTGGCGCTACCGGGTCTTCTCCCCGGCCGGGAAAATGATCACGCGTCCGCCGGAACCAACTGTTGCTGCCGGAGTCAGCGCCGGAAAAAGACCTTCTGAAACTGCTCCTGACGACCACAGGCCGCCTCAAACAGCTCCTGCCCGTCCCCGGCTGAACGGGTACCCTCCCTGTCCGAACGACCAGCCGCACAACCGGAAGTGGAACCGGCGCCAATCCCGGTCGAACCAAGAGGCCACACCACACTGCCCGGAAACAGAAACAACCACCGACCAACCCGTCAGCCCGAAGCAGCACGCATCAGCTGCCGCTATGAAAAATCGGGGCTAGACCCAGTATTCTCAGTTAAACGTACATCGAGCATTTGTACGGGGAGCTCGGGCTTGAAGTGCCAGCGTCCCGTTCCTCGGCAGCGCCGTTGATTCCGAAGCGCCCATGGCTGGTCTCACTCTCGGCACCGATGCGTGATCCGACATAAGCCAATTACTTAACATCTATGTCTCGATGCGCAATCTCCGAGGGCTATCCAGACGACCCGCCTCACCGTCGCGCACTGCGTGGCGAAATGTTTCGAAGCTGTCTCGACAATTGCGTAGCCTGGACGCAACTTGGGCCGCACCGAAATAGATTTTTTTATTTAACCAATAACGAAATTCATTCTTCCCCGAGGTAATTCGGCTGCGCTCAAAGATTACTCTGTTTCTAGCAGAGAAGTAAAGTTTTGTCATGTGTGTTGAGTCCAATAGACCGATGGGACCCGCTCCAGATTCTCTCGCCCACTTCCCATCAGCATCATGAATCTTCGTCTTGCGATCCAGAACGATTCGGTGGCCGCGCCTAACAGATCTAGACGTCCAAACGGTATCGTCGGCATACAGGAAGAGCTCTTCGGGAGGTAGTCCAATTTCCTGAACTAATCCTGCTGGAAAAAGGAAGCCTCCATAAGGCGCTTCTGGAATACAGGTCAGTTCAAGGGAAGACTCGCCGCGCTTGTGGAGCTGCCGTCTTAGGAACGTTAGGAGATCAAAGAACATGAAAGATCCGGCAGGAGGGTACGCCAAGGCTACCGGCACACCCTGCGCCAACCTCTGATGTGCGTTATCTAAGTCTCTAAATCCACACACGCTGGTTAGCTCATCGTCGAACAAATATGCGGCAGAATCCCGAGCGGCCAATAGACTGGTAAGGGCGTCAGGCTCCACCCAATTGTCGTCATCGAGGAGCCAAATGTATGCCGGTGTCCGGGCAAGTGCCGCTTGGATGCCCACCGAGAAGCCAGCTGCAGAGCCGGTGTTCTCATCCATCAAAACGACCGTGACCTTCCGTTCCTCATCATAAGAGGTCCGTATGAGGTCCTGTGTTCGATGGCTTGAACCGTTGTCGACTACAACCACGTGCTTTGCGCCGGCTTCTAACGCCCTGGCGACGGTGGCTTTCGTCAGTCGGTCAAAGCGGTCATCGTAGGTCACTGTAACGACGCACACGTTGTTCAACATATTCCCCTTCGTGATTAGTTTGCTGGGTATTCGTATCGGATGAGTCTTCCCTAGGTTGACCGCGACGCTGGAACCTCTGGCGAATTCAATCGGATTTTCGCTGAAAGCCGCCAAATCGACATCTGAGCTGATACCGAAATCGAAGCCACAAGATGCAGACAAATTGCACGAGGCAGACTGCAACTTCTCCAAGCGCTAGGCCCAGGGCGCCTCCTTCTCCTCCGGAGACCGAAGAAAAGTATGCCATGGCAGGAATTCCGACCGCCGCGCCACATACTGTGCTCCAAAACACCATTGACGTGTGCTTGGTCGGAACAAGGATATGAAGGCCCGTAGACGTGTTGATCGCAACTGCTAGAAAGGCTAAGCCATACCAAAAGCTAGTCATCGTCGACGCCGCGAGACTTGGCCCGAAGAGCGCGGCTGTCGCCGGGTTCCCTGCGGTTGCTATTGCAAAAAAGCCCAGCAAACCAAGTAGTGCATGGGCTGAAACGGCCACCAACATCCTGCTTCTGACAGCCCCAACACTGTGTGCAGATACCCAGCCTTGGAATGTGTTGCTTAACACAGAGATTGGTACAAGCGTGATTCGGTATAGCTTGTCAGCAGATGCAAAGGATGCCACGTCGGCAGCTGACGCCTGAGTACTGACGACGGCCACTGGCGTCGTGGAGTAAACGCCTGCAGCCGCCACGGTGACGGCGGGGGTCTTTCCCTTCCAGATTTCCCGAAAGACGCTACTCGGATGCAACTCAGCCAGCAGCTTCCAACCACCAATCATATGCATGAATGCCATGATTCCAACTAAGCCCGAAAGGCATAGAGCTACGGCGTACCATAAGATATTTCCAGTCAAGAAAACCAATAGTGCAGACACCGCCACCGCAGCGGTCTTGGGTAATGCTTCATACAAGGCGATGTCCCGAGGGCTACCGGTTCCGACTCCGTACCACGTTACCGAGAGGCCGCTTATGGCTAGCGCTACCGCCATCCAGATGGCAACTGCCGCGTGGCCCGGGGGAGCGAGTATCGCACTAACTATAATTGCAATAGGTGTAATTGTTAGAAACAAAAGTATTCTTACGGCGAAGCTGAGGGCATATAGACGACGCCTGTCATATTCCGATGAGAGTGCTGCCACTCTCATCGGACCTGCCATCGTCCAGCCGTAGGAAATACACATTGCCGCAAAGGCACCTACCGATTGACCGATGTTTATGCTCGCCCAGTCCCCTTGGCCACCAACGCGGGCCACGAGGGGAAGCAACAGAAATGGTGCCAAGGACGAAAGAAGGGGGATGCCTGCGAACCCTGCCAGACGTCTAGCGAAGCTACTCACCGTTAGGTGGAGCAGCTTCGCGGAGCATACCACATCGCGTATCGGAGCCTAGCCGGTCCTCAAGAAAGACCGCTGCTAGCTCGTCAAGAAAAGTTTGTTCCTCGGATTTGATAGCGGCCACATAACCACGCTGTCCTCGTTGGAACTCATCTGGGAAAGCGAAAACCTTATCGAGAACCGAGATCGCATTCGAAACGGCATCCCCGGTCTGCAGGTTCACCTTGTTTTGCCAAGGAAGAGGCACATCCGCGGAAAATGCGGCGGATCCGCGTCTTGCCACAATTGAAACGCAGCCGACCAGGGCAGCTTCTCGGGGCATCCGGTCTTTTCCAGGGTGGCTCCCGAGGTCGAGGTAGACAGCGCTACTCTCGAGTGCATTCATCACTTCGCAGCGCGACATGTTGACGAGCGGGCGGAATGATGCTCTCGGATATGCTACCGCCACTCGCCTAGTTAACTCGGCGGACTTCTTTGGGTTGAACACAACGGTCAGACCTCTAGCACTAGTCAAAGCCGGATTATCGCAGATAATATTGAGGGGCGTGAAATCGGAAACCATGCTTGCCACTATGTCCATGCGTGAGTAAAGGTATGACCAAGCATACTGGGATTGAACCAGATGCTCCACATCTCGGAGCAACCTGCGTTTGCCTGATAATGTACGTTGAATTGAGCTGGCATGTTTACGCAGGTCATTCTCAATAAGCTGGAGCCTGGTACCCAATCCATATTCTTTCATTTCGAGGCGTAACCGTTCCCTTCGGAATATAGGAGAGTTGTCAATACTCAACCACCAGCAGAACTTTCGGGCGTTGTGCACGCCCGAAAGCATCGTGTAAGCGACTTCCGGAACTACGACGGCGGCCCTAGGTAAGTCGTCGATGCGCGAAGATTCCGGGGCATCATACAACTCGTACTCTGCTACACGCGGCTTGTCCTCAGTGCCTGGAAGCGGAACGAGGTATGCTTCCTGGCCGAGTTTCCGGAGGCCACTTATTAGCTGATGCAGCGCTTCCGGTCCACCTGTTCGTTCACCCCGAGGGTAGTATGCAAATACTTTACTGTAGCCGGCGAATGAATTCTGTAAACTGTTGGTCAAAGCTGTCCTTTAAATATTGGGTCAGAGGCTTAGGTTGGCGTGAATCTAACCCCGGCATTGTTCGGGGCCCGGCTCACATTATCTCGTCTATCTTTACTTGTGGTTCTTCATCGGGCCTTTGCGCTTTCTCTGATGGATTGCCATGTGCGAGCCACACCTTCGTCGAGAGAGATCGCTTGGAAGGCGCCGAAGTCGCTGTGAAAACGTGTCGTGTCTAACACCACGCGACGGACGTAAGTTGGTGGACTTGGTCGATATTCGATTGAAAGATCGCTACCTGTAACCTGGCGAACGGTAGCAAGAACCTCGTTTATCGATTTACCGACGCCGCTGCCGACGTTATAGACTCGGTGGTTGCTCGGCACGTTGAGTGTCGTTGAGATCATGTCAACCAGGTCGCTGACGTATATATAGTCGCGGATCATCGATCCGTCGCCGAACTTTTGGATAGGGTTACCCTCTAAGATCTGCCTTAAAACAATCGGGATCAAACCTTGAGGTTTTATGGGGTTTTGGCGGGGCCCGTAGGGATTTGAGATACGAAAAATCCTATAATCAAGATCTCTAGTCAGGCGGAAATACTCCAAATAATGTTCAAGGGACAATTTAGAAATTGCATACGGAGACTTGGGGCTAGTTGGATTATGCTCACTGACCTTAGGAGCGGAGTTTTCGCCATATATGGCCCCCCCTGTGGAGGCGAAGTAGAGCATTCCGACACCAGCGCTAGCACAGGCTGAGAACAGCTCGACTGACTGGCCGGTGTTTACCCTAATATCTAGAAGGGGGTCGCTATGGGCTGTGGCAGGTGTGGTCACAGATAGGAAATGGAAAACTTCATCCTGTCCTTTGACTGCGTTCCGTAGGTCGTCAACGTTCAGAAAATCTCCGACCCGCTGGCGAACGTTGCGCGAGTTATAATTCTGTATACCGTGCGAAAACCGATCGAAAACAGTTACGTCTCGGCCCATCGAAGTGAGCTTGTCCGCAAGGTGAGATCCAATGAAGCCATTACCGCCGATTACCAAGGATCTTGTCATTTTGTCTTCTTACTTGTCGCATAGATGGCCAGGCTTTGAGTGCCTAGATCGCGATCCGTCAAGCACTGGAGAGCCCGCTCTCGTGACGCTTTCGACATGCGTCGTCTAAGTTCAGAATCGGCAATGAGCTGACGTGTGCGTTTGATTATCTCCTCATCCGAATTGCAGATATATCCCGTCTCACCGTCGGCTATCGCGTCGCAATTTCCGACGACATTTGAAACCACTGCTGGAATGCCCGCCGCCTGTGCCTGAAGCAGAGCTAGGGGCATACCTTCCCAAAGAGTCGGGAACAGGAAAATGTCCAGTTCTTTCATAGCATCTGCCAATTCGGTTGGGGATAACCAACCGGTGGGTTTATGCTCGCCTAGCCAGAGCTTTTCTTTGTCGGGTGTCCCCCCCCCGATCCAGATGAAGTCAGCCTGCGCCGAGAGGGAATCCGCAACTGCCTTGAATCGCCATGGAGCTTTTTGGTAGGTGACTCGTGCGACAATTCCGACCTTTGGACGCTCAACGTAGGGGAGCTTAGCTGTGGCCGCGGAAGACGTCGTGCCCTCGCATGCAGGCGCAAGTGATTTTTCGTTTACGCCGGTAGTTACCACATACGCACTCTTTGATCTGAGGTCTTCTTCTGCAATCCGTCTTTCACTTTCGCAAGTGAGTACGAGGCCACTTCCGATTGGCGCAAGCGCTGTCTCTATGAGTTTAATTGATTGCCTCGTGCCTCTCGAGACGTCTTCGCGAAGGAAAGCGAAACCATGAGGAGAGTAGAATAGTTTGGCTCGACGCCGAGTAAACAAATGAATTGTTCTACCAATCACGCCAGCCTTGGAAGAATGAAGGTGGATAACATCGAAGTCGCCACTGTTCTCAGCATTCGCCAACGCCACGGCCAGGGCGAAGTAGTCTCGGAGCTTCGATCGGCCGCCCGTGAAGTTTCGCAGACTTGCGTTGTTCCCAAACCGGGCCTGCAGTTCGTTGGTCGAGGGAGATTCGGGCCTGGAGAGGTAGTAAATAGAGACGTCTGCACCCGCATCTCTCTGTCGCTCTGAAAACGACTGCAAGACCGTCGCTATTCCGCCAGCCATTGCTTCCGTCACATGAAGTATGCGGAGCCCTTTTTCCATATCCTATTACCCATTCTTAGAAGACATCGTCCAAAGGCTATGGTACTGGTCGCGCGATGGGCTCACAGGGCAAGTAATCAACTTGCCCGTTCCCACAAGGTGGTATGCTCTGGCCGCTCGGTTGGTGAGGGCCCTCACTCTCTGACGCAGTTAGAATAGGCCAGTTTATATTGAGAACGTGGGTGGGCAGGAAAGTAATCCCCGTTTCGATTCTTGAACTGGTGGTGAGTTGTGCACGGCCGTGGCTCATATGGTGCCACGTAGCGGAGCCACGGCGCGGTCAGTGCAAGCAAGGCTGCGGTCGCGTTGCCTGGGCAGGATTGGTGGCCGTATCCGGGAGTCTTGAGGTAACTGTAGCGACTTCGAGGGCTTGGTGTCGGAGCCAAAATCTGCTCGTCAGGCCAACCACTGCGGGACGCGGTTCTCGCCATTGCGAAAAATGCTCAGCCCTGGGTGGTGTGGGGACTGATCGAACACTCGTTAGGCCTCTCGTCCAAGACCTAACGTGAGCTCTTCTAGTGCGCCACGGTCAACCGGAATGTAGTCTATTTTTCCTAACCTCTACCCGTGAATTTGATAGGCCTCCGCCACTGAGAGATAAAGTCTGCCTACATCGAGTACCTGCTGCCGCTGCTTCCGCGCGCACATGCCTACCGCGTATCAACATCCTCAAACACCAGAAATGTCTGCGTATCCAGCACCCCCGGCATGGACTGCAACTGGTCGAAGATCACCCGTCGCAGGTCCACGTTATCCACTGCCCGCACCAACAGAATGACGTCAAAGTCGCCACCCACCAGGGCGATGTGGTGCACCTCGGGGATAGCCCGCAACAGTTCACGCAGCTCGCGCCAGGAATGCTGCCGCACTTTTAGGGTCACATAGGCGGAGGATTTGAGCCCCGCCTTAATAGGGTCAACCAGCGCGGTGAACTTGGTCAGCACGCCCTCTCCGGTCAGCCTCGCGATCCGGGTATAGGCGTGCGCCCGTGAGATATGTACGTTCTCCGCCACCTGCGTCACGGACATCCTCCCGTCCCGGGTCAGCTCCGCAATGATGTTCCGGTCCACGTCATCCAGCGGCACCGCTACCTGGTCCGCTTCAGTTCCTGCCATTTGTCCACAACTCCCGCCGGTAACGCAGCTCATACTGACGATTCGTCTTTCAGATTAGGCCAGAATTCCAAACTTCTCCACGATTTTGCCCAGGACTGGATACGAAAGTTCGTTCAGGACGATACTGGAAGCGAATAGTGGCTACAGAAGGACGGACCAATGACGATCTCCGCGGACCACACCGCCGTCGGGCAGGACTCGCCGGAACAGCCGGCAGAGAAGCCCGCGACCGAAGGCGCTGCAGCCGAGGCTGTGCGCAAGTTCGGCATCACGGTGGAGGACTACATGCTGCCGGCCCGCCACCAGATCCAGATGGTGGACCAGGACGGCACCCTGAACCCACACACCGAGCAGGGCGCCCAGCCCGGCCACGAGTACGCGCTGCCGGGCGATGCCGAACTGCTGGCCGCCTACGAACAGCTCGTTGTCGGCCGCCGTGTCAACGACCAGAACTCCGCCCTGGTCCGCCAGGGCCGCATGGCCGTCTACCCCTCCAGCCACGGCCAGGAGGCCTGCCAGGTGGCGGCCGCCCTGTGCCTCGCCGACGGCGACTGGATCTTCCCCACGTACCGCGACTCCGTGGCCGTGATGGCCCGCGGCGTGGATCCCGTCCAGACCATGACCCTCTTCCGTGGCGACTGGCACAGCGGCTATGACCCGACGAAGCACAAGGTGGGCATCCAGTGCACCCCGCTCACCACGCAGCTGCTCCATGCCGTCGGCGTTGCCCATGCCGCGAAGCTCCGGGGCGAGGACACCGTGGTCCTGGCCATGTGCGGCGACGGCGCCACCAGTGAAGGCGACTTCCACGAGGCCCTGAACTTCGCGGCCGTGTTCCACCTGCCCGTCGTCTTCTTCGTGCAGAACAACCAGTACGCCATCTCGGTGCCGCTGGCACACCAGTCCGTGGCACCGTCCCTGGCGCACAAGGCCGTGGGCTACGGCATGGCCGGCGAACGCGTGGACGGCAACGACGTCGTCGCCCTTCTCGCCGTACTGGGCCGGGCAGTGAAGCTGGCCCGCGAAGGTTCCGGCCCCCTCCTAGTGGAAGCCCACACCTACCGCATGCAGGCCCACACCAACGCCGACGACGCCACCCGCTACCGCCAGGACAGCGAAGTGGCCCAGTGGGTGGCCAAGGATCCGCTGAAGCGGATGCAGACCTACCTGACGGACCGCGGCCTCCTCGACGACGACGGCGCCGCCCGGATCGCGGAAAAGGCGGAAGCGGTTGCCACCCAGCTCCGCGAAGGCCTGGGCGAAGATGTCCCAGTCGACCCGCAGGACCTCTTCCGGTACGTCTTCTCCACCCCCACGCCGCAGCTGAAAGAACAGTCCGCCATGCTCGCCGACGAAATCTCCCGGGACGAGGCCGCAAAATGAGCCCCACAGTCACCACCTCCTCCGAAGTCAACGGCAACGTCAGTGCCGCCACCGCCCGTGCCGCGGCCAAGGCAGCCGCCACGGCCGAATCAACCGGTCCGCAGACCATCACCATGGCCAAAGCGCTGAACACAGCCATGGCGGACGCCATGCACGCAGATTCGTCCGTGCTGGTTTTCGGTGAGGACGTCGGAATGCTTGGCGGCGTCTTCCGGATCACGGACGGACTCACCAAGACCTTCGGCGAATCCCGCTGCTTCGACACCCCGCTGGCAGAGTCCGGCATCGTCGGCATGGCCGTAGGGATGGCCATGAATGGGATGCGCCCGGTGATCGAGATGCAGTTCGATGCCTTCGCCTACCCGGCCTTCGAACAGATCGTCAGCCACGTGGCCAAGATGCACAACCGGACCAAGGGCGCCGTCAAGCTGCCCATCGTCATCCGAGTCCCGTACGCCGGCGGCATCGGGGGAGTGGAACACCACTGCGACTCGTCCGAGTCCTACTACGCCCACACCGCCGGCCTGAAGGTCTTCACCCCGGCCACCGTGGCCGACGGCTACCGCATGCTCCGCGAAGCCATCGACTCCGACGACCCCGTAATGTTCATGGAACCCAAGAAGCTTTACTGGTCCAAGGACCTCGTGGATCTGGAAGGGCTCCGCGCCGAGCACGCCGCCAACACCGAACGGGGAACGTCCTCGGAAGGCCGCGCCGCCGTCGCACGCCCCGGCACCGATGCCACGCTCATCGCCTACGGCCCGTCCGTGCCGACCGCACTGGCCGCCGCTGCCGCTGCGGCTGAGGAAGGACGCTCGCTGGAAGTAATCGACGTCCGGTCCATCGTGCCGTTCGACGACGAAACCATCTGCGCGTCCGTCCGCAAGACCGGCCGGGCCGTGGTCATCGCCGAGGCCCACGGCTTCGCGTCGGTGTCCTCGGAAATTGTGGCCAGGGTCCAGGAGCGCTGCTTCCACTATTTGGCCGCCCCGATCCGCCGCGTCACCGGCTTCGACGTGCCGTACCCGGCGCCGAAGCTTGAGCACTACTACCTGCCCGGCGTGGACCGCATCCTCGACGCCGTTGACGACCTCCAGTGGGAAGACTGATCAGATGAGCGAAACGAAAGTATTCCTGCTGCCGGATCTCGGCGAAGGCCTCACCGAAGCCGAACTGGTGAACTGGCTTGTGGCCGTGGGTGACGAAATCCGTGTAGACCAGCCCATCGCCGAGATGGAAACCGCCAAGTCCATGGTGGAGGTCCCGTCGCCGTACGCCGGCACCGTCGCAGTGCTGCACGGGGAACCGGGCCAGACCCTCGACGTCGGCAAGCCGCTGATCTCCGTCACGCCCGTTGGCGGTGCAGATGCTGAACCTAAGCCTGCGGTCGTTGAACCTGTCGAAACGACGGCGGTTGAGCCGGCCGAAACCTACCGTGAGGAAGAAAAGGCAGGCTCCGGCAACGTTCTGATCGGCTACGGAACACCGGGCGGACACGGGGTCGCCCGTCGCACCCGTGCCCGGAAGTCGGCGGCGGTCGCAACCGCCGGGCCAGGCTCTGTGGCAACCAAGGTCAGCGACGCGGAAAAGACCGCCGACGACCTCCTGCTCTTGCGCACCCGCGTGCCAGGCAAACTCGGTGCCGTAATTTCGCCGCTCGTCCGCAGGATGGCCCGTGACCACGGTGTTGACTTGAGCGGACTGCAGGGCTCGGGAACCAGTGGGCTGATTATGCGTAAGGATGTGGAAGCGGCCATTGCGCCCGCACCGGTGGTTGAACCGGTCGAAACCCGCAGTCCTGTGGTTGAACGCGTCGAAACGAGAACCGAAACTGACTCGCGAACGGGACTGGGCATCGCATCACGGACACCCGTCAGAGGTGTTCGTAAAGCTGTAGCGGCGAACATGGCGCGCAGTCGCTCGGAGATTCCGGAGGCCACGGTCTGGGTCGACGTGGACGCCACGGCTCTCGTGGAAATGCGTGCCGCCCTGAAAAAGACGGACCCGCACAATACCCCTGGCTTGCTGGCATTCATCGCGCGGTTTGTCACCGCGGGACTGAAGAAGTATCCGGAGCTGAACACCAGAATTGTCACCACTGAGGACGCCGCGGGCGGGGAGAGTCAGGAAATCATCGCGTTCAACGGCGTCAACCTGGGCTTCGCAGCTCAGACGGACCGCGGGCTGATGGTGCCCTCGGTGCGCAACGCGGACAAGATGAGTGCCCGGGAGCTTGATGCCGAGATCCGCCGGCTTACCGCCGTCGTACGCGACGGGAAGGCCACGCCGTCGGAGCTTGGCAGCGGCACTTTCACGCTGAATAACTACGGTGTATTCGGCGTGGACGGCTCCGCCGCGGTCATCAACCACCCGGAGGTGGGGATCCTGGGCGTGGGGCGGATTATTGATAAACCTTGGGTAGTCGACGGCGAGGTGGCTGTCAGGAAGGTTGCTGAACTGACTCTCACTTTCGATCACCGTGTGTGTGACGGGGGAACAGCTGGGGGCTTCTTGCGCTATGTCGCTGACGCGATCGAGAATCCGGGGTTCCTTATCGCTGACCTGTAGTGGCCCGTACATGCCGCAAGGGACGTGGATTGTGTCATAACATAATGTTGCTCACTGGCCCTGTTCTTGTACTTGGCTTCGGTCTCGGCATTTGCGTCCGCCACCAGTTTCCGTTTCCACGTCAGCTTGTCCAGGACCATAACGGGATCCTCACTGTTCTCGAGAACGTAGTGGGCAAAATAGGAACCGATGAAACCGGCACCTCCAGCGACAAGGGGTTTCCCAATGACGCACGAACACGAAGTAGTCTGAGATATGCGAGGTAGCAGGGGTTCGTAGAAGGTGCCGTCCCTAAGCATGGCGTAGGGGGTGTCGCAGCAGCGGCCGCGGACGAGAGCGATGAGAGCCTGATTGTGGCGTTTGCCTTCGGCTCGTTCCGTTCGTAGGCCCTCGAAAGCGGATCCTTCAGTGCGGCGAAGGCGGAGAGGAACAGGGCTCTCTTGAGGATCTTGTTTCCCGTCCGGGGTGGGTGGTCTCCGCGGATGGCTGTCCCGGAACGCCAGGTCACGGGGCCAGTCCTGAGTAGGAAGCCAGGTGTCCTGCGGAGACAAAATCTTCGCCGATGATCTCGGCGAGGATCCGTGCTGCGGTCCTGACGCCGACCGCCTGGAGCGACGTCAGGAACGGCTGAAGAGGGTGGGCCTCCACGAAGGCTTCGACCTGGGCGAAAACGGTGTCCCGCGATTCGCGGATATTCTCGAGCATCCGCGCCAACAGGGGCAGCACGATGGTCGCATCGTTCGTTCACACCACTGTAACCGTTTGCTGGTCCAGGGCGTCGATGATCTCGCCGGCAAGGCGTTCACCCATTCTGGGTGCGAGCTTCTTGAGCCGGTTCCCGATCCTGCGCCGGTCGTCGCGCTCACAGCGGCCTAAGACCCGAGTCAACAAAAAGCCGGGCAGTCCCGACATCGACGGCCCACGCGACCGCCTTCGTGGTCGGCGTTGTGCTGGGTAAGTAGCAGGCCGGATGATGGGCAGCGGCATCAAGAAATACGGTGGCTTGCGTTGTGCCCCGGACGCAGCATCCAAGCTGGCGCGGCCATCATCCAGCGGGCGGGAGCCCGCATCGCGATTCGTCCCACCTTGTATGTTGACCACACTATGAGCGCTGTCAGCGCCGGAGGGACGATGGCGCCCGACACGCCTAAATTTTTTTGCAGGACTGGGACGAGGCCACTGACCATTATGAGTGTGCCGGCGGCGGAGAGCGCAAAGAAGTGCAGAATGTACACGGGAAGCGTCAGGCTGCCCACAGCTTGTAATATTCGGGAGGCTCTTGTGGTTGTCCGCGCGAGGGATAGCCATTGAGCTGCGGCCATGATGGCGATTGGTGCCAAGATTACCTTGACTTCGGTCAATACTCCGAGGCCAAATCCTGCAGCGTATACTGCGAAATAGACCCCTGTGAATACAAACAGCTTGGGCTTTGAGGCCTTCCTCATGATCGCCAACCACGCGGTCGTTCCGTGGACGCCGAAGTAGAACCAAGCGAGGTTCGCGGCTATGGAGCCTAATTCAATACCGTCCATGCGTGGCTGCAATAGTTCACGGGACCAGTCACTTATGAAGGGCGCCACGGCGGCGAGAACGAACACAGGAATAAGCGCCAAATCGCTGTTCTTCCCG